>CAYSFP010000161.1:0-12424 GCA_964430075.1 uncultured Planctomycetaceae bacterium
CGAAATCGAGAAGGCCCACCCGGAAGTGTTCAACATGCTGCTCCAGGTGATGGAAGAGGGCCGGCTGACCGACAGCTTTGGTCGCAACGTCGACTTCCGCAACGTGATCCTGATCATGACCACGAACGCGGGCGCCGAGGCGATCAAGAACGAAAGTGCGTTCGGTTTCCAGAAGCCGGACGAGGACGCCGGCTACGAGAATATGAAGAAGCGCGTCACCGATGAAATCGAAAAGGTCTTCCGACCCGAGTTCATCAACCGCGTGAACGACATCATCGTGTTCCACCACTTGACGACGAAGGATTTGAAGGAAGTGGTCGACCTCGAGCTGTCGAAGGTTCGCAAGCGGTTGGCCGAGAAGGGCCTCACGATCGAGCTGTCCGACGACTCGAAGGAGTTCCTCATCAAGAAGGGCTCGAACACCGACTATGGCGCCCGGCCGCTGCGGCGAGCGATCGAGTCGTTCATCGAGGACCCGCTGGCCGAGGAGCTGCTTAAGGGCGAGTTCAACGGCAAGGACACGATCCGCGTGAGCGTGAAGAAAGTGGGCGAGAAGAAGCAGCTCATTTTCGAAGGCGTGGTCACCAAGGGCGAGGCGCCGGAGCCGGTGGGCGCCGGCGTGGGCGACGGCGGAGAAGGTGAATCGAACGAGGCGAGTTCGTAAGCGCGCCTCTTATTGCACCCCAGCCCGGGAGGGCGATCAATGTTGCAAACGCTGTGGGCCAAAGTCCAAGGCGGGCAGATTCGACTTGCCGAGGAAGCGGAATTGCCGGAAGGCGCCAGGCTCCTCGTGACCGTGTTGCTGGACGATGAGAAGCAATTCTGGTTGGATGCCAGCCAGGCCTCGCTGGCCTCGGTTTGGAATAACGCCGAGGACGACGTCTATGCCCAACTTCTCAAGGAATGAAGTTGTCCTCGTTTGGTCGTCTCTCAGACCATGATGCGCGTCAAGCGGAGCTCTCGCTTCGGAAGTGGTTCGAACTGCCGTGACGGCCTCGTTCCCACGTGGGCCCTGTAATTTTTTTTGTGTCGCGCCATCAGGGAACGTGATTTGCTTGGGTTAAGCCGCCTTGGGCAAGCGCCCTTCGTAGAGGATGGCGAAGTGGTTGAGGGCCTGCTTCCAGTCGTGGATCGGCATGGTCCACTTCTTGGACGCCTCGTGGATCGCCATGAAGATCAGCTTCAGCGCAGATTCCTCGGTGGGGTAAATCTTACGGTTCTTGGTGAACTTGCGGATCACGCTGTTGACCGATTCAATCGCATTGGTCGTGTAGATCGCCCGGCGGATCGGCGGCGGGAAGTCGAACAGCGTGACGATGTCCGTCCACTTGGCGCGCCACTGTTTGGCGATCGTCGGATACTTGGCGTCCCAGGCTTGAGAGAATTCGTCCAGGGCGGCCTCCGCTTCGCTGACCGTGGCCGCCTGGTAGATCTTCTTCAGGTCGCGGGCCACGAGCTTGCTGTCCTCGGTGCTCACGTAACGCAGCGCCGCACGGACCAAGTGCACGATGTACAACTGCACGGCCGTTTGCGGGTAGGCGGCGTGGATCGCTTCGGCGAAACCACTCAGGCCGTCGATGCAGGCGACGAACACGTCCGACAGTCCGCGGTTCTTGAGGTCCGTGAGGCACGACAGCCAGAACTTGGCCCCTTCGTTCTGGCTGAGCCACAGCCCCAGCAGCTCCTTTTTCCCTTCGAGGTTCACGCCCAACGCCACGTAGACCGTGTGCTGCGACACGCGGCGGTTCTCGCCCCGCACGTGCACGACCAAGCCGTCGAAGGAGATGATCGGCCACACCGCTTCGAGCGTCCGGTTCCGCCAGGCGGTCACGTCCGCGTCGAGGTCCGCGGTGATCTCCGAAACCAGTTGGGGCGAAACCTCCACGCCATACAGCTCTTGCACGATCTCCTGGATATCGCGCGTCGTCATCCCCTTGGCGTACAAGGCCAGAATCTTCTCGTCGAAGTCGGGGATCCGACGCTGGTGCTTGCCGATGATCAGCGGCTCGAACGAGCCGTCGCGGTCGCGGGGCGTAGCGATCGTCACCTCGCCCAGCTCCCCCTGCACCGTCTTCTTCGAGCGGCCGTTGCGGCGGTTCGGCGGCCCCGGCTTGGCGGGCGGCTCCGCAGCGCTCGGGGCGGCAACCGCCGCCGGCCGGCGGCCCCGATGCACGTCCATCTCCGTGTCGAGCATCCGCTCCAGGCCGGACTTCATCATCAGCCGCAGCAGTTGATTCAACTCCCCGATTGTCGTCGCCGAGTTGGCGAACTCCGACGCGAGCTCCTCCGCACGCGATTGCAACGATCCGTCCATGGGCCTATCCTCCTATCAGAATACGGTGAACGAACTTCTACCGAATGCTGATAGCTGACACAAGTTTTCTTACAGGGCCCCACGTGGAGCGTGGGAACGCGAAGCCCCGGTCGCGTCGATGACGACGACCGGGGGCTGTGTATTGCGCCCGAAGTGAGTTCCCTGTTCCTCCGGTTCCCTCCCCTCGGCGGGGAGGGTTAGGGAGGGGTGGTGCGTTGGGTACAACGCATGCCGTGGTACGCGTGCACCTCCGCCTTCCCCCCCTCCCCAGCCCTCCCCGCCGAGGGGAGGGAGCCGGAGGATCATAATTGCGCTGTGCCTGCGCCGATGCGGCGGTGCACTCACTCCTCCGCCGGAAAGCTTTCGCCTTCGATCACCTGGACGACGAAGGCGAAGTGCGAGGTGTTGTACTGGGGCGCTGTCGAAGGCGCTGGGTCCTCGGCGGCGCCGCCTCCACCGTATCCGCCGCCGTATCCGCCGCGGCCCGACTCTCGCTGCCGCCGTTCCGCCCGGCGCCTCTCCTCCGCCTCCATCGCTTGCCTCGTGGCCGCGTCGGCCATGACCGAGTTTGCCGTGCCGAGCACGGTGTAATGGCCCAGCGGCGTGACCAATGATCCGTTGACGTCGATCTCAAGCATCGGCAGATTAATTCCCACCTTCAACCTAACTTGCTCTGGGCCGAGCCATTCGAGACTTCCTTCACAGGACAATTGCACGGGCATCGAGCGAAGTACGACCGGAACGCTCGAGTTGAAAACCGCGGAGGAATGCTCGCCGTGAGCAAGCGAGTTGACGGTCTGCGTGACTAGCCGCGGGTTGTTCAGGCCCACTCGTCCAAGGGCCTTGACCACCGAGGTCGGGAGGAACTCGGCCGGGTCTTGGCCTTCCTGTTCGGACAAGCCGTCGGCGAGCCAGAAGATGCGCAAGAGTAGGGAACGGCCGTCGCCGGCGCGCCGTCCATCGGCGGCTGCCGCGGTCTTTTCGGCTGACTGCGCGGCCTGCGCGTCGAGCCGCAGGAGCAAGGCCTCGATGACAGTGAGCGACTCGCTCTTGCCGGCGACGATCAGGGAGTTGGTCCGTTCGTCCACCGCAACGCGTACCGGCCCCGGGCCGAGGAGCGAGTCGATCGTCTGGGCAGCCTGCACGGCGTTCACGTGGCGAAGGGAGAACACCTTGATGTCGGCCTCTTCCAAGGGCGGCAGGGCGTTGCGGGATTCGCTTTCGGCCAATCGGGCGTTCAAGGCGGCCAAGTCATTTTCATACTTCTCTAGCGCCAGCCGGGCTACTTCGGCCTCTTTCAGCAGGTTCACGAGGCGAGCGTCCTGAAGTTGGCGAAGGCCCCGCACCGTGTCGACCACGCCCTCACTTGCGGTCGCCTGCAGAAGTTTGATGAGGACTTCGTACACCCGAACAACCTGATCGGCGGCTGCCCGCTCGGCGTCGGGCAACCCCTTAGAGCCCTGGGCGCGGAAGAGCGCCGCTTGTTGCATCAACCATGTGAGCTTGTCTCGTTCTGCCGCAAGTTGCTCTTCCTCGGGGCGGGGTGGCAAGGCACGGTCGCGGCCAGCCTGGGCATGGGCCGCGTTCGGCGCAAAGGCGACCGGCGAGAACGCCAAAGCTGCGAACAAGGCCAAGCGGCTGGCGATTGCACAACTGATCATGTTTAACCTCCGTGGTTGTTGATTGGCTGGGCGGATGTCAGGTGGACGCGGCGGACTTGAGCGGTGACGGTTGGGACCAATTGCACGACGGTCACTTCCGCATCGTCGCTAGCCAGCGGCACGGCGATGGCGTTGCCGTTGCTAGCGAAGGTGGCGACAGGTTTATCCGCAATCCCCCTCCCTTGAAGGGAGGGGCTAGGGGAGGGATCGGCGGCGGCTTCCCGGGCGTCGTTGTCTGAATGTGCTTCAGCTACCGCCCTGGGCTCGGTCGCCACCGGCGACCGTGCTCGGTTGCTCCCGTCCCTTCGAGGGAGGGGGATAAGAGGCGCCGCGAGCGCGACGGCGATGCTAGCGGCAGCGGCGGTGAGGAGTTGCCGACGCCTGCGGATGCGCCGACACAGCGGAATCGTCGCCGGCGTCGGTGCCGCTTCGATCGCCGCGGCCTCGCTCGACCTCAGCAGCTCGTCGATCCACCGTTGCTGATCGACCGCGTCGCGGCAGCTTTCACAGTGATCCAGGTGGGCCGCGAACTTGCGCCGCTCCGCCGGCGAGGCGTCGCCGGTGAGCCAGGCGTCGAGTCGCGTGCACATTCGTGGGTCGTCGTTCATCATTCGGTCCGCGTGCCGCGGAGCTCTTCGTACAGGTCCTTGAGCCGCTCGCGCAGCTGGCGCCGGGCGAGCGACAGGCTCGCCTTGAGCGCCTCCACGGTGATGCCGAGCACTTCCGCGGCCTCGACGTGCGTGAGTTGCTCGATCGTGATCAAGTGCATGGCCTGCCGCTGGCGCGGCGGGAGTTCGTCCAAGGCAGCGAGGGCCTGCTCGACGCACTCGCGTTGTTCGATGCGGCTTCCAACGCGCTCGCCCGCATCCGGCGGCTCGGCGATCAACGCCTCGGTCGGCCGTGCCGCGCGGCATTGGTCGCAATGCAGGTTGGTCGCGATTCGCAGCAGCCACACGCGGGCCGCCGCCGGCTCGCGCAGACTGCGCCGCAACCGCCAGCCGCGCAGCAGGGTCTCCTGCATCAGGTCCTCGGCGGCGGTGCGATTGCGGGTGAGTCGCAAGGCGTAGCGGAAGACGGCGTCGGCGTGTGCGGCCAGCAGGTCGTCCACCGGTTTGTCTCGCTTCCCCTGTCCCTGCACGTGCTGCTCGACGGGCGGCAGGCGTGCTATCAGAGAGAGACGAAGGCTGCGCGAAAGCGTCAAAGGAATTCCGCCGCAGAAGGAGGAAAAACCAGAAAAAATGGCGCGGGCCTCGCCATTTTACGCCGCTTGGCCAACTCCACAAACCGGCGTCGCGGGAGCAGTTTGCTCAAGCGGCATGGGCGGCCTAGTCGAACGTGGAAGAGGTAGGGTGCGTGAAACGCACCAGGGCACGTGCTGTAAATCTGGGGGATGGTGCGTTTCACGCACCCTACGGGATGTCCACCGGTCACATCAACCAAGCGCCGGCGCGCGGCGTTGTCGGCCGGTTGAGCGAGGCGATTGCCGACCTGGGCGCCACGGTGATCCGCGCCATGGAGGGGCTCGGCGAGATTACGCTGTTTGCCGGCAGCATGCTGGCGTGGCTGGCCACGCGACGACCGCGGCGCGAGACGCTGCTGTCCAGCATGTACGCCATCGGCGTGCAGAGCGTGCCGGTGGTGGCGATCATCGGCACGTTCACGGGCATGGTGCTGGCGGTGCAGTCGTACACGCAGTTCCGCGAGTTCGGGCTGGAGACGCAGCTCGGCGGCGTGATTAATAAATCGATGTTCCGCGAGCTGGGGCCGGTGCTGGCGGCCACAATGCTCGCGGGGCGCGTCGGCAGTGCGATGGCGGCGGAGCTCGGCACGATGCGCGTCACCGAACAGATCGACGCCCTCTCCAGCATGGGCGCTAACCCCATTCAATATCTCGTCGTCCCCCGGTTTCTCAGTTGCCTGCTGATGATCCCCTCGCTGACGATCATGGCAGTGTTCATGGGCGTCATTGGCGGCGCGGCCTACTGTATTTACTTCCTGAACATCGATTACCACCACTACCGCACGAACGCGCAGCGGTTCGTCGAGAACTGGGACTTGTTCTACGGCATGGTGAAGAGCGTGTTCTTCGGCGCCACGATCGGGGTGATCAGTTGCTATCGCGGCTTCAACTGCCAGCCGGGCGCCGAGGGCGTGGGCCGGGCGGCGACCACGGCGTTCGTGTACTCGTTCGTGGTGATCATCATTTTGGATTTGCTGGTGAGCATCGTGCTGGATCAGATTTATATGGCGTTTTGGCCGGTGGCGCCGACGTTGTTCGGAGCGTAAAGCCGGCTATCGGCCGTAAGCTTTCGGCTGTCGGCCAGAAATGCACAACTCCACTCTGGCCGATAGCTGACAGCCGATAGCCGACAGCCATAGCACAATGGTCGCTGCCGATCCACTCGTGGAAGTGCGAGATTTGAACGTCCAATTCGGGCGGCAGCAAGTGCTGCGCGACGTGAGCGTCGCCATTCCGCGCGGGCAGACCCTCGCGGTCATCGGCGAGAGCGGCTGCGGCAAGACGGTGCTGCTCAAGACGATCATTGGGCTGGTGCATCCCACCAGCGGCGCCGCGGAGTTCGACGGCCGGCGGCTCGACAACTTGAACGAACGCGAGCTGGCCCGGCAGCGCACGCGGTTCGGCTTCGTGTTTCAGCAGGCGGCATTGTTCGACAGTATGACGGTGGCCGAGAACATCATGTTCCCGCTGAAAGAGCATCGCCGCGGCAACGACGCGGACTACGAGCCGATGATGCGTTCCCTGCTCGGCGAGGTAGGCCTGCCCGAAACAGTGCTGCCGAAGCGACCGGCGGAGCTCTCCGGCGGCATGCGGAAGCGCGTCGGCCTGGCTCGGGCGTTGGTGATGCGGCCCGAAGTGGTGCTGTACGACGAGCCGACCACGGGACTCGACCCCATCATGAGCGACGTGATCAACGAGCTGATGATCCGCACGCGCGACAAGTTCGACGTGACCAGCGTGATCGTGACGCACGACATGACGTCGGCCCGCAAGGTGGCCGATCGCGTCGTGATGCTCTATCCGCTGGCGCGGCTGGAGCCGGAAGAATCGCAGATCTTGTACGATGGCCCGCCCGAGGGGCTCGACGACGCGCGCGACCGCCGCGTGACGCAGTTCGTCCGCGGCGAAGCGGGCGATCGGATGATGGAGATCGAGGGACAAACGGGGGGATAGGGCTTTCGGCTGTCGGCGATCGGCTATCGGCCAGACAAGGGGCAAGCTCCCCTCTGGCCGACAGCCGACAGCCGATAGCTGACAGCCCCTCACATGAACGACCGCACCAAACAATTCCGCGTCGGCGTGATCGTCTTCGCGACGATCGTTTTGACGAGCATGCTGATCCTGTGGAACAGCGACTTCTCGGCGCTGCCGTTCCGCGGGCGCTACCAGGTGAAGATGCTGGTCGATCAGGCGCCGGGCGTGGCGCCCGATACGCCGGTGCGGCGGCGCGGCCTGCCGATCGGTCGCGTGGCGAGCATCGAGGACACAGACACGGGCGCCTTGATTACGCTCAACATCGACGATGGCAAAGTCATCAAATCGAACGAGGCGCCGCGGATTCAATCGTCGCTGATGGGGGACGCGGTGATCGAATTCATCCCGGTGCGTTTGCCGGAGGGCGCCGTGCCGCTTGCTCCTGGCGAAATCGTTCAGGGCCAATACGCGCCTAACCCGATGGACCTGCTAGTGACGCTGCAAGGCGACTTGCGGCAGACGATCGTTTCGCTGGGCGAGGCGGGCGAGGAAGTGGCGGAGCTCGCCGACCGGCTCAACACGGTGCTGGGCGCCAACGACATGCAGCGGATCACGCGGCTGGTCGAGTCCACCGAGCAGGCGATGTCACAATTCGCGCAGGTGGCCGAGAATTTCAACGACGTGATCGGCGACGAGCAGTTCAAGGCGCAGCTCAAGGCGGGGCTCGTGCAGTTGCCGTCGGTGATGCAGGACGCGCGGGCCATTCTCGAAGCCCTCGAAGGGGCGGTCGCGTCGGCCGATCAGAACCTCAAGAACCTGCAGGGGCTCACAGGGCCCTTGGGCGATCGCGGCACGGTGATCGTTCAGCGGATGGAAAGCAGCATTCGGAATCTCGAGGAGTTGCTGGGCCAGGTGGCGGTGTTTACCAAGAGCATCAACGACAGCCAGGGCACGGTCGGCCTGTTGATTCGCGATCGTGAGGCGTACGACCGGCTCAACGATACGATGGCCAATGCCAACGCCGCGATCTTTGATATTCGCAAGATCACGTCGGATCCAGCGACTCGGGCGCGCATACGACAAATTCTTGACAACGTCGCCGACCTGACAGATAAGCTCGCGCGCGACCCGGCGCGCCTCGCGCGCGGCGTCATCAATCGCGAGACGCCGATCAAGTGATCGCGGCATGCGACGCACGAGTGCTTCGACCGCGTTGAACTGACAGGTGCTAGCCCGCGTTTCCCTCTTAAATTGGTTGGAGAAACGAGGGCTAGCACCTGCCAAAACATGATGGACGAAGCACTAGCGTGGCGATCGCGTTTAGCCGCGACGCGGTCGCGGAGCGCGCTGAAGCGCTGTGTGGCGCACCGAGCGCTCCGCTGCGGCGGACGTTCGCGTCGCGGCTAAACCGCGGGCGTCAGTGGCTCACGGCGGCGCCGGCAGAGGCTCGAGCGGCCGGCCACCGGGCGGGAGCACGCCGGCGCCGGGCGTCGGCGGCACGATCAGGCCCGGCGAGACCGCTTCGGGCGACCATGTCGGCGGCGCCAGCGTAGGCCCCGAGGCCGGCAGGCCCACTGCGGGCGAAGTGATCGTGGGCGGTCCGAGCGGCGCGGGCGGGGCGGGCGCGGGCGACGGCAGCAAGGGCGACGCCGACGCCGCGGCGGGTACGACGGCGCCCTGCTGCGTGGCCGTGCGCAGGCGCTCGGCCTCGGCCATCAGGTGGTCGGTCGGCTTGATGATTTGCGGCGACATGTTGTACGTCACCGTGCGATAGTCGTTGATGTCGCCGGGGATGGCGTTCTCGGCAACGAAGTCGATCGGCGGAATCTGGTACCACGGCGGCGGAATCGGCTGCTCGACGCGCAGCGTTTCGTAGCCGGGCTTCACGAGCTTGATCTCGCGCGTTCCGTAATACGTGAACGAGGTCGCGCACGGCGTCGTGCCGATGGGCTGATTGTCGACATAGACCATGGCGCCCGGCGGATTGCTGCGCACGAGCAGGCGACGCCGAACGCAGCCGGGCAAGACCAGCATCGTGAGCAGCGCAAGGGCGAGCGCGGCGCGCGGGATCCAACAAGGGGCCGACATTCTTGTGGTCGTGGGCGACATCAACGAGGCTGGGAGCGCCAGGCGACAAGTGAAAATCGGCGGGATTGTAGGAGCGGTTGGCGACGCGGGCTACGCCGATCGTGAGCGGTCGACTCCGCTGGCGCCGCCTCACCCGACTGTCCACTGCGGCAGCGGCGTCTGTTGCTAGCAGGCCGGGCCAATTAAGATACTGTGAACCCGGCCGGGCCGACTTCCCAATTCAGTCGCCATGGAAAGACAGCGGCGGTGGCAAAACCCACGGTGAAACTTGTGCGATCGGCCGCCGGCGTGCGCTGCGCGGCCGTCAGCGATGTGGGCATGCGGCGCACCAGCAATCAGGATTCGCTGGCGGTGTCGCTGGCGGACGACGAGAAGGCGGCGCGCTGCCGCGGGCATCTGCTGGTGGTGGCCGACGGCATGGGCGCCCACGCCGCGGGCGAGTTGGCCAGCCAGATTGCCACCGACAACATTCCGCACGCCTACCAAAAACGGCGCGATCTGCCGCCGTGGGAATCGATCGTCGCGGCGGTCGAGGACGCCAACGGCCGCATCTACGCCAAGGGGCAGAACAGCGTCGACTTTCACGGCATGGGCACCACCTGCAGTTGCCTGCTGCTGTTGCCCGAAGGCGCCGTGGCGGCGCACGTCGGCGACAGCCGCGTGTATCGTTTGCGGGGCACGACGATCGAGCAGCTCACGTTCGACCACAGCCTGGTGTGGGAGATGGGCGCCGCAGGGCAGGTGAGCGAAGAGGACGTACCCGCCTACGTGCCGAAGAATGTGATCACGCGCTCGTTGGGGCCGCACCCACAGGTCAAAGTCGACGTCGAGGGCCCGCACAGCGTGCAGCCGGGCGACCGATTTCTCCTCTGCAGCGATGGACTCACGGGTCCGCTGAACGCGAA
Source organism: uncultured Planctomycetaceae bacterium (assembly GCA_964430075.1). Taxonomy (GTDB): domain Bacteria; phylum Planctomycetota; class Planctomycetia; order Pirellulales; family Lacipirellulaceae; genus Lacipirellula. The sequence continues at coordinate 10,183 of CAYSFP010000161.1, forward strand.
GCTCATCGGCATGGTGCTCTCGTCGCTGCCGCCGGAGGATGCGGCGCAGACGCTGGTGGATCTGGCTAATTTGCTCGGCGGACCGGACAACATCACGGCGATTGTCGCAGAGGTCGAGTCGCCGCTGCGATCGCGGGGTCGGCGGGATTGCAACGACGAAACCGAGGCAGCCAGCGAGCAGGGACCTGCGAACGCCGCCTGGATGTGCGGAATCGTCGGCGCGGCGGCCGTCGTCGCAGCGATTGGACTGGCGGGCGCCGGTTTAACAATTCCTGCCGCAGTGGCCGGCGTCCTCGGCCTTGCTGCCGCCAGCGGATGGATTTACTTGCAATTTGGCCAGAATGGCCAGGGCTCGGCAGGCCGTTCCTGCGGGTCGTTTGGCAAGGGGCCGTACCGCAAGTACGCCGTGGCTCCGTCGAATGAAAACATCGAGATGCTCAGCGACATCGTTCGCCAGCTCGAGGATTTGGAAGATCAGCGCGAGTGGCCGTTCGATTGGCAGGAGATCCACGAGGACCGGGGGCGGGCCTTGCGGGCGATCGGCGCCGGCGATTTCACGACGGCCGTGGTGGCCTACTCCAGCGCCGTGCGGCGACTGATGCAAGCCGTTCGCGACACGCGTAGTCAAACCCCGGGGGGATCGGGAATCAATCTGGGCGTGGATTGAAGGGAAGCAGCGGTCAGCCATCAGCTATCAGCCGTCAGGCAGAAGCGGCAAGCCGCCGTGAAGCCGTCGTCATGCCTTGGGAACGAACGGCGTCTGGATTGTCGTTCCGCGGCGGCGGTGTTTTTTGCTAGAGTCCCGCGCCGCATTCCTGCGATGCGCATGCGCGGACGCCGCACTGGGCTCACACACTCTCTGGCTGACCGCTGATAGCTGACCGCTTCTGCCCCATGCGCATCCTCACTCGCTACATCCTGTGGGAAGTAACGGTCGTCTTCCTGACAACGCTGGCCGCGATGACGATGTTTGTCTTCGTGGGGCTCGTCGGCAAAAAGGCCGTGGAAAATGGTTTGGGGCTGACTCCCATCCTGCGGATGCTGCCGTACATGCTGCCGCAAGCCATGCAATTTGCCGTTCCCGGCGCCCTGTTGATGGCCGCCACGAGCGTTTACGGCCGCGTGGCCTCGTCGAACGAAATCGTGGCAATCAAATCGCTCGGCGTATCGCCGATGAAGATGATCTGGCCCACGCTCGTGCTGGCAGCCTCGGTGAGCATGGTAGCCGTCGTGCTGAATGACGTGGCCGTATCCTGGGGCCGCGGCGGCGAGAACCGCGTCATTCTGGAGTCGCTAGAAGAGATCGTCTACGGTCGGCTCCGCACGGTCAAGAGCTTCAGCAATGAACGCTTCGAAGTGCATGTGCGCGGCGTCGCGGGGCGGCAGCTCATTCAGCCGATCATTCAGTTTCGATCATCGCCGGGAAGACCGCCTGCGGTAATCAAGGCCGACGCGGCGGAGTTGCAGGCCGATCCCACGGCGAATGCCATTACGATCGCGCTGTTCAACCCCGAAGCCGATCTGGGCAATTGGTCGATGACGCACCCAGGTCGATTTACGCAATCCTTTCCGCTCGATGAGCTGATCGGCAGCAACGCGGGCGCGAGAACGCCGTCGGGCTACGCGCTTCGCGAAATCGGGCCGGCTGTGAACGACCAACTGCAGCGCATTACGCGGGTGGAGCATGAAATGGCGGCGAGCGCCGCTGAGGCCATGCTGGCGGGCAATTTGAGCGAACTTTCCCCTGGCGGATGGCAGCGGCGCCAGCAGCAGATCGATGATTCGGAGCGTTGGCTGCACCGCTTGCACACCGAACCGCACCGCCGCTGGTCGAATGGCTTCAGTTGCCTGGCGTTCGCGATGTTGGGAGCGCCGATTGCCATCCTGCTGCGGCGCGGCGAGATGTGGAGCAGCTTTTTCCTGTGCTTCTGCCCGATTTTGCTGCTGTTCTACCCCATGCTGGTGGTCACCGTGTCCTTTGCCAAAGATGGCTCCGTACCGCCGCTGTTTGTGTGGTTGGGCGACGTCGTGGTAGCGCTCGTGGGGGTCCACTACATCCGCCAAGCCATCCGGTTCGACCAACTGGATTGGCGTCGCGTGTGGTTCGTGCGGTACACGATCAGCCGCTTTCTGTAACGGTGCGTTGCGAGCGGGATTGCCAGTTTCCGACATCACGCCCCGGCGTGAGTGCAAGTCGCACTTTGTATTTTATGCGGCGGTTTGATAGCAGCGGTAAGGGAGG
>CAYSFP010000162.1:0-12409 GCA_964430075.1 uncultured Planctomycetaceae bacterium
GACGCTGTACAGCGGCGTCGAAGGCGGCAGCCTCACGAGCGAATCGCTCGCCGGCGATTGGACGTTGCCGAGCAACATGGCGCGGCTCGACGTGAACGACAGGACCCACAGCATGGCGATAGACGAGTTGAGAATCTACAGCCGAGCCTTGGCGTCCGGCGACGTGGCGGAGTTGTTCGCCGAAGCCGAGTGAGCCGGCAAGTATCGATCACCGGGCCTGACCTACGGGCGTTCTTTGACAACTCACTGAGAAAACGACCCCCTGGCTTGCGTCGTGTTGCGTTCGGGCGCGTCGCGGCGATATCCGGGCCGTCTCGCAAAAGCTCGCGTCAGACGCGACGCTAGCGGCTCGTGGAGAATCGGCTTGCATTTGCCCCGCGACGTGGCGTATCTTGTTCCCGTCGACCTTGTGGTCGGCCCGTGCCTAGAAAACACGGTTAAGAACGAGGACAATTCGATGCGCGACACATCAGGCCGAAAGCTCGGAAGTGTAGGCTGGCGCTCAAGCTGTGACCGGGGTAGCCCGGTAGCAAGGCGTCGGCGGGGGACTCGTTCCCCTTTTCTACTACATTTCCGAGCTTTCGGCCTTTTACGAGCGCCGTCGGATTGTCGAAGGCCCCTGGGGATTAGTCCCCGGGGGCTCTCTTCTCCGCCACTCTGGCGGCGCGGAAAGGCCCCGCAATGGTCATGTTGGCCGTGCGCACGTTTGGGCAATCGCCCGTCACGTGCAACGCTCGCTCGCTACTGTTCCAATCTCACGCCGATCTAGAACGCGGCGCACTGTTCTCTGCCGGCGTGCTGATGCGCGAAGCGCTCCGCGTCTATCTGGTCGCTGAATGCGAATACTGGGGATGCCTGCCGGAAAAGAAAAAGCGGCGGTCGCCTTCGCTGCTGGTCAAAGCGCTCTGCAAAGAAGTCACTGACTTCGGAGCGGATTGGCTCTTCGAGATCATCGACTACGGCAACCAGCTTGCCCACTGTCAGCACGTCCCGCAGAAGCGTATCGAGACGTGTTTGTCGATTTTGCACATGTACTTGGACGCGGCCCCGTATCTCCAGCAGCCGGCGGCGGCAGGGAGGCTCGCATGATCGATCACCACTACCACGAAGCCAGATACGAGGAGCGCCGCCAGAAGCGTCTCGCCAAGCTCAACGCCCACATTGAACGCGTGGCCCGCGTCTGCGCCATCGGCGACGCATGCTGCCGCGCCATTGAAGCCCTGCAGCCTGCGGCGCAGGCGAAGGGAGGTGCGAGGTGAGAAACAACGCCAACCCCTCAAGGCGCGCCGCCGCTCGCGATAAAGTAGGAATTGCTCCCGAGGTGATGGCCCGCTGGCCGTTGTTCGACGTCGTTTCTAAGGGCATGAAGCCAACGAAGGACTACGCCCCGGGCACGCTGTCCGCGTACCGCAAAAGCGTCCGCGTTTACCAGCAGTTCATCGGCCACGAGCAATCGCCGATCAACGTGACGGAAAAGAAGTTCGAGCAGTTCAAACTATGGCTCAGCGACTCCGGCTATTCCCCCGCGCATCAGGAGGTGTTGCAGGAGTGCCTGGCCGCGGTCGTGCGGTTTGCTGACGGCACGCTGCTGCCGAGCCGCGGTATAGCCGCTCGGCCCGTGTTTGCGGACGCCGAGACGCCTGGGTCCATCGAATGGCACATGGTCCACGATTACTTCGAAGTCAACGGGGCAATTGTGAGCGATTCGACCCGGCGAAATTATGGAGCCGTGGCGATCGGGTTTACTCGCTATCTCGGCCGCGTCGCAATGCTGTCCGACCTGAACAACGAGACGTTTCGTCGCTGGGTAGGTGCGATGCAGCGCGGGGGGAAACGCCCCGCAACAATTCGCAGCTATGCCACAACGCTACGGGCTTTTTGGTCCTGGGCCGTGGGGCGAAAGCTCGTCGATGAGGAGCCGGGCGACGATCTCATTCCGTCGAATCCGTCGAAGTCGATTAAGCAGAAACTCGACCCTTGCGGAATCGGCGCCCTGTCGCGGTTCGTCGATCGGTACTTCGCCGGTCGGGAAGTCTGCCCCGATTACGAAACGAAAGTGCGAAAGCGCGTGGCGAAACTAGCGAGATTTGCGGGCAGCGTCTCCATCGAGGAAGTTTTTGACCTGGATGTCGTAAACGGGTTTCTACGGTCGATCGTCGATCGGAGTCCTTACACGGTGAAGGACATTCGGAGCGACATTGTGACGCTCTGGAACGCCGCTGCGGACGAGGATCTCGTTGGCGTTCCGCCGTTGCGAAAGATCATCAAGCCGAAGTGTCACGAGCTGATAATTGAGTGCTATTCCGCCGATGAGGTGCGACAACTCCTGGCCGCTGCTCGCGGTCTGAAGGGGCATTACCCCACTGGCGTCGCCAAGGCCACTTACTGGGTCGCCATGATCATGCTGGCGTGGGATGGCGGTTTGCGTCGCGGCGATTGTTGGCGTTTTCGCAAAAGCCTCGTGCAACCCGATGGCACGCTCCGCGTGGTTCAGCACAAGACCAAACAGGCGGTGACCGTTCGCCTGCGCGAGTCGACCCGGAAGGCCATTGATTTGATCCCGTTCGACAAGGCGTTCTCCTGGGAGATGGCGCCGGACTACTTTGGCCGGCATTTCAAGGCAATCGTCCAGAAATCGGGCGTGAATCGCGGTAGTTTCAAATGGCTGAGGCGCAGCAGCGGCAGCTATGTCGAGCTGCAAATGCCCGGCGCGGGGACGAAGCACTTGGGGCACAAGACGGCAGCCACATTCACCAAGCATTACGACGGCCGACTTGGGGGCCACACGCTGCCGATGCCGCCCAGCCTGGACGTGACGGAAGCGGCGCGGCCGATTGCGATCGATGTGGACGCATTGGCCTTTATGTGAGTAATTCCCCGCCCCGGCGTCCATCGCGGCGCCGGGGCTATTCATAACCTGGAGGACCAATGGCAACCGCCATTCCCGCCGTCGCTTACTACCGCATGAGCAGCGACGACCAAAAGGAATCGATCGGCGATCAACGCCGTGCCGTCGAAGAGTACGCCGCGCTTCACGGCTTCAACATCATCCGCGAATACTCCGACGCCGGTATCAGCGGTTGGAAGTCGGATGAGCGAGTCGAGTTCCAACGGCTCATCGCGGACGCTGCGGACGGCGACTTCAAGGCCGTTCTCTGCTGGGATCAGGACCGATTTAGCCGGTTCGATCCGCTGGAGGCGAATCACTATTGGTATCTGCTCGACCGCGCCGGCGTCCGGCTGGCGACCGTCGCGCAAGGGCCGATCAACTGGAATGACCTCGCCGGCTGGCTCACGGCCAGCGTCGCTCAACACGGCAAGGCGCAGTATGTCCGCGACCTCGCCCGCAACTCGGTGCGCGGTCAGCGTCGCAAGCGCGTCCAGGAACGAAAGTGGACCACCACGCCGCCGCTGGGCTACACGCGCGACGAGAATCTGCGGCTGGTCCCCGGTGACGCCGAGGATATCGCGCTCGTTCGCCGAATCTTCACAATGCGGGCGAGCGGCGACGGATACTTCACTATCGCGAACCGTCTCAACGTGGAAGGCGTGCCGACGCCCCGCGGCCGGAGGTGGGCGCCAATGAGCATTAAGCGCATCGTGCAACGCGACGCCTATATCGGCACGCTGGCCCTGGGCAAACAGAGCCGCGCCAAATTCGAGCCCGTCGTCGCCGAGCCCCTGTTTTTCGAGAATCATCACGAGCCGATTATCGACCGCGACTTGTGGGAACGCGTGCAAGAGCTGGACACAATGAGCCGGCAGGCCCACACCCGCAACGGTAGCTGCGGCTCCGCGCTGGGCGGGCTGCTGAAGTGCGGCCGCTGCGGCGCCACAATGTACGTTTTCGGGCATCACGGAATTAAGTATTTCGTCTGCGGCAGTTACCACCGCGACCGCTCGTGCGGCTGGTGCGGCGTCAATCGTGAGATGATCGAACGCGCCGTGTTCACGAAGATTCGCCAGAAGCTCTTGATGGGGTCGCGGGAGCGGCTGGAGGCGGCGATTCAGAAGGCACTCGACCGGCGACGCCCCGATGGCGAGCCGCGGTGCAATAAGCGCGAGTTGGCCAAACTCGACCGACAGATCGAGCAAGCGACGGAGCGGATGCTGCTGATCGATGCGGACCTGCTGCCGATCGCCCAGCGGAAGCTCCGCGAGCTGACGGAGCAGCGGACCCGACTGGCTGGCCGCACCGCGACTAAGGCCCCACAACGCCCGCTGCCGAGCGCTCGCGAGATTGCCAACGAAGCGTGGCGACTAGACGAGATCATGCAAGAGGCGTCGCCAGCGGCGGTCAGGCACGCCTTAGAACGCGTGATTGATCATGTCGCCCTGGACTTCGAAGAATACCGCCCAACGCCCAAGCGAACGCGGTATCGATGCGTGGGCGGCACGATCAACTTGCGGCGGTTGACGGCGCAACATCAAGCGTAATCGACGTGATCTCTCCCTCGGCGTACTGGTTCAGGAGACTGAAGCCGAAGGCCATGGTGCGGTCGCCGCCGGCCAACGCTCCCAAGGCGCGATCGGGGTGGGGAACCTCGCCGTCGGCGCCTAGATCGACGTTGCCGACCGAGTACATTCCTGCTCTTGCGAAGTCGCCTGTATTGGCAGTCAGGTTGGCCCCTATGTTGCTGTTGCCGCCAATTCTGGTTCCGTCAAACTCGGGCACTCCAAAAATGAACGTCTGTTTGTTCAGATCGCCATTGAAATGGCTGTTCTCGTTCTTCGTCGGCAAGTCGTCGAAGTCCTGTTCATACTTGCCCAGCGCGTGCATCAGGTCGTCGTAAACGACGTCGGCGCGGAGCGGCGCGATGAGGAGAAGAGCCGATAGCAAGGCAGAGCAGAGCGGCAGACGCGGCATGGAGAGCGTCCTCGACGAGGGCGACGGGCGCGGGTGCGCTTATCGTCAAAGTGGAGTGCGTCCATCTTGAGACGTGCGCAAGCCGCACGGGTGCTCCATGCCACAGGCCCGCCCATAATTGACAGCCGCTCGATTGCCGTCAAGGAAAATCTTTGCTACTCGGAAAATCGGAATTCCGAACGAGCGGCGGGATTGAGGACAGGCCAGGGGTTGAGGTCCGATTTCGGCGCCTCGTGACTGGCTGTCGGCTTTGGTCGCCCGGCTAAATCACAGCCCGGCCGTTGGCCGGATCGAGAGGAACGGATTCACCGCGGAGCGCGCAGAGGACGCGGAGAAAACTTTTCAACCGCTCATTTGACGCTAATATACGCTAATCGGATCAGAAGGGAGAACCCGACAGCTTTCCGATGAGCGGCCATGAGCGTTCATCAGCGGTTCCTTGTCTCATCCCACCTCTGCGCGCTCGCCCTCGGCAGCCAATTCGCTGTCTGGCAAGGAGTAATGGCAGCATGGCCAACGCCGACATCGTTCTGATATTAGCCCCGGGCGTTTACGCCGAGGTTTGGGGACGTGCAGCGACACATGGGCCGAGCGCGTCGCGCCGCCTCCTGCGGTGGCCGACCGAGGCCGAAATCAATCCGCGGATTGGGGCGGCCTCGGTTCACCGCCGATCGAACCCACGCTACGCTGCTCGGCCGGGAGATTCCTTGGCGCTCGTTCCCCGGCGTAAACGCCCGGGGCTACGATCGCCGGAAAGCGCCCCTGTTGACGAACTGCCAGACATGATTGCCACACACGCCCATCCATTCCCTACGGAAAGTTCGCGGCGCGCGGCGAAGCAGACGGATCGTCTTGTAGCGAATTCGAGTCTCGTAGCGACTCGGCCACATGGGCGGGACGAGCTTTACTGCGGCGCCCGGCCCTCGACGAGCTCCGCTTCCCACTCGTCCATCAGCGGCCAGTCGATCGCACACGTGCCGAAGTCGGCCATGTGCAGATAGGTTTCGAGCCGTGCGAGCGTGCGGTCGATCAGCGCGTCGTCCTTGCGGAAGACAGGGCCATGGCTGGGAAGCAGCCATTTGACGTCGCTGGCCTTGATGCGCTCGAGGCTCTTGATGAAGTCGGGGATACTGCTGCCGTGATGGGCGTCGATGACGCCGACGCATCCGTCGCGGAAGAGATTGTCGCCCGAGAAGAGCAGGTCGCCCAGGCGGAAGCTGAGCTGGCCGTCGGTGTGGCCGGGCGTGTGCCAGACTTCCAGATTCAATTTTCCGATCTTGATCACGTCGCCGTCGCTCACGCGATGCTCGACGGTCACGGGCGGCATCGGCATGTCGATGTCCTGGGCGGTGATCTGGGCGAAAGTGGCGAACTGGTCGCCGGCCTCCAGCAGATCGGCCGCCGCCGGGTGGGCGGTGACCGTCGTGCGGAAGAGCTGCTTGGCCTTGGCGAAGCCCTGCACATGGTCGACGTCGGCGTGGGACGCCAGCAGCGTCTGGCACTTGCTGAACGGGAAGTCGAGCTGGCGGATCAGCTCGACGCAGTCGTCGACCGCGTCCTCGTAGCCGATGTCGATGAGCGTCCACTCGGCGTCGTCGTAAATCAAGTACACGGCGCAACTTAGGCGGCGCCGCGCCTGGTGGTTGAGCTCGATGACGTGCGGGAAAAGCGGGGTCCGGGTGAGCATCGTGCCGTGGCTAAGGTCAAATGTTGGCGGGGCGTGATGCCTGGAGTGCGGCGTCGTTGGGCGATGGGAATTCTAGAGGCTCGGGGGGTGAGGATGCAACCGACGCGGGCGTGGACGAAGCGGCTCGCTTCGTCGAGATTTCTTAACCGCGGCCCATGTCCGGGCGCTTCCGACCGCGCCGAAGCGAGCCGCTTCGACTACGGGGAGGGCCCCAAAATCGCGGCCAGGCCTTCGCGGTAGGATGGATACTGAAGGGGCGCGCCGAGGGTGTCGCGCATCTTCGTGATGCGGACGCGGCGACTGACTGCAGCACGCGCCGCGGCGGGCGACTCGGGGGGCGGCGCGGTGAACGTCGGCGGCGGGGCGCCAAGGACGCGGGCGGCTTCGGCATAGTAGTCGGCGCGGCGGACGGGATGGCCGTCGCTGACGCAGAAGATGTGGGGCTCCCCTCGCGCGGCGAGCTGTTCATCGGACCGTGATGCAAGCCAGGCGTCGGCGGCAACGACGACGCGGGCCGCGTCGTCCACATGGATGAGGTTGAGCCAGCCATCGGACGTCACGGGAAGCGGCTCGCCGGCGCGCAGCTTGTCGAGATGCGGCACGCGGCCGGGGCCGTAAAGTCCCGCCAGTCGGAGGATCGCGCTGCGGCGTCCCACCGGATGAGCGGCGAGCACGTGTTCGGCGGCGAGCGACGCACGGCCGCCCTCGCGCTGCGGGTCGGGCGCCGTGAGCTCGTCGACCCACTCGCCGCCCGCCGGGCCATAGACGCCGGTGGTGCTGATGTAGATGACGCGGCTGACCGACGAGGGCAGGGCGGCGAGTACGTTTTGCAGGCCGGTGGCGTAGACCTCGTGGATCGTCCAATCGCCGCGCGGATCAAAGCCGACGGCAAAGAGCAGTGATTCTGCATGCCAGGAGTCGAGCCCCGACAGGCTTTGCAGGGACTTTGGCCTGGCAACATTGCCCTGAGCCGTGAGCATGCCTGCCATGCCGATCTCCAGGACGCGCTTATCGCTGCGCGTGAACGCCCGGGTATGCTCGCCTGCCGCCGTCCACAGCTTTCCGACCCGCAGGCCAAGATAGCCGCAACCAAAGATGATTCTCGTTGCCGCCAAGAATGGAGTTCCTCAGAAGGTGGCCCGCGAAACACGCGAAATGACGCGAAAGGTTACTGCATGTCTCTTCCGTTTTCGCGTGTTTCGCGGGCAAATTCCTTGGACATCACTCAAGCGATTCCGGCGCCTGTTGCCCGCGAGCGCCCGCTTCGAGGTACGCGGTCAGCATAATTTGGGCGGCGAGCTGGTCGAGCCGCTCTTTGCGGCGTTTTTTGGTCAGGCCGGCCTCAAGCAGCAGCGTCTCGGCTTCGGCGCTGGTGTAGCGCTCGTCGAAGTACTCGACAGGCACGCCCGTGAGTTTTTCGAGCCAGGCGCCGAAGGTGCGGACTTCAAGGGACTTCGGGCTTTCGTTGCCGCTGGCGAACACCGGCAGGCCGACGACGAACCGGCCGATGCGTTCCTCGGCGGCGAGGCGGCGAAAGTACTCCGCGTCGAGCCGCTCGCTGCGGCGGGAGTAGGTTTCGTAGGGGCCCGCGATGCCGATGGCGAGATCGGCCGTGGCAATGCCGATGCGCACCGTACCGAAGTCAATCCCAGCGATGCGGAGGGGAGGGTTCATGGCGGGGCGAGCGCTCTGCTGCGGCGGACCTGCGCGTCGCGGCTAAACGGGGGGGACGAATCCAGCATCGAGCATCCTCTCAGAGGTAGTCCGTCCAGCCGCGAGCTTCGAGCTGCTTCACGATCTCGCGGATCGCTTCTTCGTCGTGCTTGTTGGCCACCAGCGTCGCTTCGGGCGTGTGCACGACGAGGCAGTCGTGCAGCCCCACGGTGACCACGAGGTGCTTGTCGTCCGTGCGGACGATCGTGCCGTGCGTGTTCAGGCCGAGGTGGCGGCCGACGATGGTGTTGTCGTTGTGGTCGGCCCCGGCGAGGCGGGCCAGCGACTTCCAACTGCCCAGATCGTCCCAATCATAGGGCGCCTCGATCACCGCGACATCTTTGGCGTGTTCCATTACGGCGTAGTCGATGGAAATGCCGTCGATGGCCGTGAACTCGCGGCGGAAAATCTCGTCCTGGTCGGGAGTTCCCCAGGCGTCGCGGATGGCTTGGAGATGAGCGAGCATTTCGGGCTGGCGTTCGGCGAGCGCGGCCAGGATCGTCTTGGCCTTCCAGGTAAAAATGCCGGAATTCCAATAGTAGTCGCCGGAGTTGACATAGTCGGCGGCCGTGGCGGCGTTGGGCTTCTCGCGGAAACGCTTCACCACGAACGCCGGAGCGCCCGCGACGTCGATGCCAGCGCCCCGCTGGATGTAGCCGAAGATTTCCGCCGGATACGTCGGCCGAATGCCGAACGTGACGATGCGATCGGGCTGCTTTTCGACCATCGCGACCGCCTGGCGAACGCCTGCCTGGAAGCGTTCGGAGCGGCGGATGACGTGATCGGCGGGCAACACTGCCATCGTGGCGTTCGGGTCGCGCCGGCTCACCAGCAGCGCGGCCAGGCCGATACAGGGGGCGGTGTCGCGCTTACACGGTTCGCCGACGATCGACGCCGGCGGCAGCTCGGGAAGTTGCTGGCGCGTCGGCTCGACCAGCCGCTGATTGGTGACAACGAGCACCTGCTCGGGCGTGACGAGATCGCCCAGGCGATCGACCGTCTGCCGCAGCATCGTTTCTTTGCCCACGAGGGCGAGAAGCTGCTTGGGCGTGGCGGCGCGGCTGGCCGGCCAGAAGCGCGTGCCGGAACCGCCGGCCATGATGACGGCGTGGAGCATTTGCGGATTTGGGGCTAAGGGGCTTGGGACGTCGGGATGGGGGATGGGGGATGGGAGCTTTGAATTCTGGCTAGCCGCGAGCCTATGGCTCGCCGGGGCGCCGCCGCACAACATCGCCATCGTATCCGAGTTGGAACGTGCGTGACACCGTCATTGGTGCGCCGCAGGCCGTCGCGAGGGGCGCCAGCGATGCGTAGCATCGCGGCTAAGCGGCATCGCTAATGAGTCGTCGGCGTGGAGGGGTTCGGCGAATTGAGCCTGCGGAGGAGGTTGGCGGCGGCGGTGGCGGGCGATGCAGCCGTGGCGATGGCGCTGCTCACCGCGATGCGCGCGATGCCGCTTGCGAGCACCTCGTCGAGATTGCTGTCGTCGATGCCACCGATGGCAAACGCTGGCAGGCGGATTTCGCCGGCGACGCTGCGGAGGAGTTCGAGGCCCGGAAATCGCTCGAATTGCTTTGTTGGCGACGGAAACGTCGGGCCGACGCCGAGGTAGTTGGCGCCGTCGAGCACCGCTTGCCGGGCCTGGTCGATCGAGTGCGTCGAGACGCCGATCAGCTTCCGCGGGCCGACGACGACGCGGGCGTCTTTCACCGTGAAATCGTCCTGGCCGAGGTGGACGCCGTCGGCGTCGACCGTAGCGGCCACGGCGGGGCGATCGTTGATGATGACGAGGGGCCGCGAAGCCTTTGCTTGGGGCCCCATATTTATTGTTCCTCCGGTTCCCTCCCCTTGATGGGGAGGGAGCAAGGGGAGCACGGGCGACCCGAAGTCGCCCGAGCGCACCCGCGGTAGTCCTTGCGTAGCAACGGGGAGGGGTGATTGAAGCGTGTATCCGCATCGCCCCCCCTCCCCAGCCCTCCCCGCCGAGGGGAGGGGGCCGGAGGATGAGGTTTGTGTTCGCGGCTTGCGAACTAGGTCCACGAGCACTCGCGCTCGTTCGACAAGTTCTCGCACCGGAAGTCGCTTATCGCGGAGCTGGATCATGCCGACGCCGGCGGCGATCAGCTCAGCGGCCAGCGCAGTGAATTCCGCTTCGCTGTCGCGGCCGTCGATGAGCACGCACAGGTTGACGCCCGCCAGTCGTGTATTGGCGTCGACGGTGCGGCCGAGGGCGGCTTCGAGCGTGTAGAGGCGGTAGCGCAGCGACTCGAACGCGGCGGCCCGTTGGGGAGCGTCGAGTTTGCTGAACTCCTCCAGGCTGCGGAGCGATTGTTTGGAGCGCTCGAGGCTGGCCTGGCAGACGGCCCACGCATCGGGGCGGCGCCCCTCGCTCGCCGTGGAAATCGCCGTTCCGACGTCGTGCGGCGTGTCTCGCGCGGCGGAACGATCCGACGATGGGATGCCTGCGGCAATCGTGGCGAGGTCGTGGCGGAGGCTCTTTACAAGCGTTGTGAGGTGCGGGTCGTCGAGGACGAAGCGCACGTAGTCCTCGACCACGCGCAGCCCTTCGGCAGCGCGGTTGAGCGAGGCGTCGAGAATGCGGAGGCCGCCCGTCGATAACATCAAAACAAGTATCTCAGAGGCATGGTGCCGCGCGGCGCGAATCGAACAACCAGTTCCATGGCAATCACGGAGACAACCACGATGGCCAGTATTCGCTTCGGGGAATCTCGATTCCGACCAATCAGAAGAATGGCCGCTAGCACCACGCTGATTTCGAGAGCCACTCGACTGGGAAGGTCCAACGCGATGTAACGCAGCATGGCGAATGCAAGGCAGGAGGCCGCCACCAAGATCCAAAATCCACGGACAGCATTCCTGGAATCGCTCATGAAGCCATTCCCCCTATTTGCCCGAACGCATGAACGGGGCGTCCCAAACCGGCCTCCCCCCAGTCCGTCATTATCGTTATCTTTCCCTCCTTCCCACAATGATAGGCCTCGGGACGCCCGTGAGAGGCCCGCGGCCACCCGTAACTCCCGACGGCGCATACGGTTGCCTTGATTTCGCGGGCCCACGGCCTACGTTTGCTGACCGAGACGCGCGGACGGTTCGCCGCTGCGCGCTTGACGCCGCTTCGTGACTGATTGACCTCGGACGCCGGATCGCATGGCCGTGCCGCAGCCGAAACTCCATTGGTCGGCGTACCTTTGGCCAGGCTTGGTTCAGGTCTGGTGGCGGGGGTCTTGGGTCGGCTTGACCCTGGCGGTAGGATTCACCGCGCTGGCGAACGTGCTGCTGGCCGCCACGCTGGTGTGGGACGAGTGGCTGCCGCCGCGGGCCCGTTGGGTGGGGCTGGCCGCTTTGGGGGGGATCTGGATCGTCGCGTGGCTCGACGCCCGGGCCGACTGGCGCCGGATGCTGGCCGAATGGCAGGACGGGGCGCCCGCCGACGCGGCGGGCGGCCCAAGTGACCAGTGGTATCGCGACGCCCAGACGGCCTACCTGGCCGGCGATTGGGTGGCGGCCGAGCAGACATTGCTAAAATTACTGCGGCGCGACGCCCGGGACGCCGATGCCCGGTTGATGCTCGCCACGCTGTGGAGACACGAGGGACGAATCGAGGCGGCGAGCGAGCAGTTGGAGCAGCTCGCCCGGCTGGAAGCCGCGAGGCAGTGGGGGTACGAGATCGCTTGCGAGCGCGAACGAATTCGCGCCGCTAGCGTACAGACGATGTCGCAGGAAACCCCTGCGGCGACGGCAGATACAACCAATCCCGAGAAAAATCACGATTCGCCGCTCCGGATTGCCCCCGGCGGCGCCGAAATCGCACCAAATCACCGGCGAATGGCGGCCTAGGCCCTAGACAGGCGGGCGCCAGTTTCGTCGGCATATCACCGAGAGGAGTCGACCATGTACGAGCGATTTACCGATCGCGCCCGTAAGGTCATGCAGTTGGCCAATCAGGAGGCCCAGCGGTTCAATCACGAATACATCGGCACGGAGCACGTGCTGCTGGGCCTCATCAAAGAGGGCAGCGGCGTGGCGGCCAACGTGCTGAAGAACCTCGACGTCGATCTGCGCAAGATCCGCCTCGAGGTCGAGAAGCTCGTTCAATCGGGGCCCGACATGGTCACGATGGG
>CAYSFP010000163.1:0-12319 GCA_964430075.1 uncultured Planctomycetaceae bacterium
CGAAAAACGCCGCTTGCCACCGCTGTATAAAATACGAACGTGTTCTTACGCCCGCGCTGTCGGGGCCCTGGGACTTCGCGGCTGATGGCGGGGCCGCGATTCGATAAGATGAGCGGTTTCCGGGAAGGCGAGGCCGCCGGCCCGCCTCGCCTCTTCGGAAATCTTTCCGCCCTGTCATCTTGGAAACTCATGCCGACATCCTCTTGCTCGCCGCCGGATTTGCTTGCCGACCTCCGCTGGCGGGGACTCATTCACCAGACGACCGACGATGCACGGCTGGGCGCCTGGCTCGCCGAGAAGCCGCGGACGCTGTACGTCGGCTTCGACCCCACGGCCGAGAGCCTGCATGTGGGGAGCCTCACCGGGTTGGTCGTGCTGCGACGATTTCAGCAGGCCGGGCATCGGCCGATGGCGGTGGTGGGGGGCGCCACGGGGATGATCGGCGATCCCAGCGGCAAGAGCGCCGAACGCAACCTGCTGAGCAAGGAGCAGCTTGCGGCCAACGTCGAGGGGATGGCGGCGCAGATGCGGCGGTTCCTGGAGTTCGGCGCGGGCTCGAACGCCGCGCTGTTGGTGAACAACTTCGACTGGACGGCGCCGTGGAGCTACCTCGAGTTCTTGCGGGACGTGGGCAAGAACTTTCCCGTGAACGTGATGCTCGCGAAGGACTCGGTGAAGAGCCGACTGGGTCGCGGCGACGAGGATCCCTCGGCCGGCATGAGCTACACCGAATTCAGCTACATGCTGCTGCAGGCGTACGACTTCGTGCACCTGCACAAGACCCACGGGTGCGAATTGCAGGCCGGCGGAAGCGACCAGTGGGGCAACATCACCGCGGGGATCGACCTGGCCCGGCGGATGCACGGCGCCCAGCTTTACGGAATCACCTGGCCGCTGCTCACCAAGAGCGACGGCTCGAAGATGGGCAAGACCGAGAGCGGGGCGGTGTGGCTGTCGGCCGAGCGGACGAGCCCGTACAATTTTTACCAATACTGGATCAACGTGGAGGACGCGGATGCCGGGACGTGCTTGCGACGGCTCACGGAGCTCGCGCGTGAAGAGGTCGAAACGCTGGACGCCGCCCGGGCGTCGGATCCGGCGAAGCGCGAGAGCCAGCGGCGGCTGGCCGAGGAGCTGACGCGGCTGGTTCACGGCGAGGCGGGGTTGGCGGCGGCGCGGCGGGCGACGGAGATTTTTTTCGGCGCCGAGGTGAGCGATCTGAGCGACGCCGAGCTGACGCAGATTTTTGCCGACGTGCCGAGCAAGCAGCTCGCGGCGTCGACGTTGGCGGCCGGGCTGCCCATCGTCGATGCGCTGTGCGAGGCGGGCCTGGCGGCGAGCAAGGGCGAGGCGCGGCGCACCGTGGCGCAAGGCGGGGCGTATGTGAACAATCGCCGGGTGGACGACGTGGAGCGCAAACTGACCGCCGCGGACCTGGCGAGCGAAACGGTCGTCGTGTTGCGGAGCGGGAAGAAGAAGTATGCGTTGCTGAGGTTTGCGTGATTCGTGGGGAATAGTCTTCGCGCTGCGAGCATGTTCCGCACGTCGAGAATCCTCGCTTACGCTTCGGGGCGGCATGGGAGCCCGATGGGGATCCTCGCTTACGCTTCGGGTTGGTATGGGGAACCATGCACCGCACCGCCGAACAGATTCTCGATGATGCGATCCGCATTTGGCGAGCGGGCGTGGACGCCGTGCTTCCCGCGCGGCTTGTCCCTGAATTTGTCCACGTCGATCGGGGGACGCTCTGTCTCGGCGACGAGGCGATTCCGCTGGCCAGCATCGACCGCATCGCGATTGTCGGCGGGGGGAAGGCGGCGGGGGCCATGGCCCGTGCGCTCGAAGAGGCGCTGGGCGCCGAGGTGCTTGCGTCCAAGCGGGTCGAGGGCTGGGTCAACGTCCCCGAGAGCGCCGTCGTGCCGACGCGCACCGTCCATCTGCACGCGGCCCGGCCCCAGGGGGTGAACGAGCCGACGACGGCCGCCGCGGCGGGCGTGGCGAGCATCCTGCAACGCGTGCGCACGCTGGGGCCGCGCGATCTTTGCATTTGCCTCCTCTCGGGCGGCGGCTCGGCGCTGTTGCCGCTGCCGATGCCGGGATTGCTGCTCGATCAAAAGGCCGCCATTACGCGAGAACTTTCGTTTCGCGGCGCCGCGATCGACCAGCTCAACGCCGTGCGCCGCGAGCTCAGCGGGATCAAGAATGGCGGCCTGGCGCGGGCGTGCCGCGCCGGGCGCCTCGTGTCCCTCATCCTCTCGGATGTGCTCGGGGACGACCTGGCCACCGTCGCCTCCGGTCCCACGGTCCTTTCGACGTCGGCGCCGGCGAACGCGATTCGGATCCTGCAACAGTTCGGACTGGGGGCTTCTCCCGCGGGCGGCGCGGCGATCGAGCTGCTCAAGCAACAAGACGCCGCCCCGCATTCGCTGCCGAGTTGCCGCGTATCGAACATCGTCATCGGCAACAATGCCGCGGCGGTCGACGGCGCGGGCGTCGAAGCGGAACGGCTCGGTTACAGCCATGCCATGACCTCCGCTGACGCCTCTGAGGGGCCAGCCGAAGAGGTGGCTCGGCATCTTGTGAACATGGCCGTCCAGATGCGGTCTCACGACGGACCCGACTGCCTGATCTCCGGCGGCGAGCCGACAGTGCGGCTGGCGCCCGAGGCGGTGCGCGGCAAGGGCGGGCGCAATCAGCAGTTGTGCCTGGCGGCGCTCGCGGAATTGCGCGATTGGCGCGGGGTTGCGTTTGTCTCAGGCGGGACGGATGGCGAAGACGGGCCGACCGACGCGGCGGGGGCGTGGGTCGACGAGGGCGTCGCAAGGGATGCCGAGCGGCTCCATCTCGATGCGGGCGAGTACCTGGTGCGAAACGACGCGTACCATTTCTTCGAGCGCGCCGGCGGGTTGCTCAAGACGGGGGCGACGCAGACGAATGTGTGCGATGTGCGCGTGGTGACCGTGTCGCGCGAATAGCTCGCCGGTCAGTCCCACCACCACTGGGCGGCGGGCAGGCTCGTGATGTCGATGCCTTCGCGGACGGCCGCGACGGCGCCGTCGTCCTCGAGCACATTGTCGTCGTCGACGGCCTGAGCGGCGCGGATCTCCACGCCGCCGCCAACGGGCGTCATCAGCTTGCGGCCTTTCCACAGGCTGTTGACCGCCGTGGCGACTTGCTTCGGCGCGTTGTAGGTCTCGACGGGGAACGCCGACTCGTCGCCCAGGGCGCCGAGGTCGACTTCGGCCTCGCCGTAGAGGTTGTGCTTGGCGATGAACGCGGCGGCGACGAGCATATCGACGCAGTTGCGGAGCTGGGCGTACACCGGGGCGACGCGGGCGAGCTCGGCGTAGTTCTCGGTGAAGCTGCGGGTGAACGCCTGGCTTGCGCGGTCCTGGCCGCCCGTGCCCGCGCGGCCGCCGTGGGCCGACACGGCTTCGGATTCGCCCACCAGCTTGACGCCCAAACCGACGAACTCGGCGGCGTAGCCGTCTTCGGACACCTTGATCCGCTGGTAGTCGGGGACGAAGTACCACCGCTGCAGGGCGTTGCGGGCAACCCCGGCGGGGTTGGCCAGGGCGACGTAGCTGCGGATGCCGACGGGCGGCTCCTCGAGGCCGATGCCGATGAGCTTCATGCGGTAGTCGGCTTCGACCAGCACCTGGGCGAAGTGGGTGCTCGCGGGGACGCCGCCGACGGTGATCACTTGCAGGCCCAGGCTCTCGCGAAGGCCCTCGACGACGAACTGCTCGTCGCCGGGGCCGATGGTGCGCCCCACCTGATTCAGGAACTGCTGCATCCGCGCGAGACCGTCCTGCGTGGGATCGATCGAGCAGTAGACGAGCGGGTTGCGTTTGGCGCCGGGCGCGAACGTGCGGAGCGCGACGGCGAGGTCTTGCAACTGGAGCGTCGGTTGTCCCGATTCCCAGCCGACGACGCGGCCGCCGGGGACTTCGACCCAACCCTCGGCGGGGCCGGCCAGGACGATGTCCTTCGTCTCCGGGTAATAGAACACGTACTGGATGCGGGTGAGGCCCGCGAGATGCAGCATCGTGTCGTCCAGCTCGCCGCCGTAGCGGGCGGCCTGGTCGACGAGCTTCAACAAGCGCGTGAGCGACACCTTGCGGAGCTCGCTGGTGCGGGCGACGTCGGAGTCGAGCGCGGCGGCGGCTTGTTCGAGCCGCATG
Organism: uncultured Planctomycetaceae bacterium; assembly: GCA_964430075.1. GTDB lineage: Bacteria > Planctomycetota > Planctomycetia > Pirellulales > Lacipirellulaceae > Lacipirellula. The sequence goes on from CAYSFP010000163.1 coordinate 4,185, forward strand.
CGAAGCAGGTTGCCGGTCGGATCGGCGGTTTGCTGACGGGCGAGCACGCCGTCGGCATCGACGGCCACGCCGGAGAATGGCCCCGAGCCGGTCGTGTTCTGTCCGCCGCCGCCGCCGCCGCCGTCGAATTGAGCCCATGCGGAGCGGCCCGCGCCCAACGAGAGCGCGGCGCAAGCGAGGGCGACGGCGAAGGCGCGGCACGCGTGCCGGGGAAACAGATGCGACGACATGTCCAACCTCGGAAGATCGAAGGACACCCGCGCTGGGGTGTGAAAAAGCGCAACCTGGGTAGGGGCTAGCTCTTTTGATCTTAGTTGGGGGGGCCGCTGGAAGCAAGAAAACGGGAGGGTTCCTGATCCCCAAACGGCCAAACGCCGCGAAGGGGGGATTTGCGCCTCGGCGTAGCTCGCGCAGCGAACCGCACCCTGGCCGCAATCCCGGCTTGGACGACAACGGCGGCAGGAGTGTTGAATTATTCGCCGTCGGCGCTTGAAATGCGGCCTGGCGCGCAGGCGGAGCTTTCTTGCTGGACGGCGGAGGTCCTTACGCCGCAGGCGCTAGACATCGTAGCCCAGGTTGTTCGCTTTGGCGAACTACCCTGGGTCATGGCGCGATTGATGATTGGTTACGCTGAAGGCGTTACCCAATCGATGCGCGGCGGTTGTGTAACGCTTTCAGCGTAAGATCATTTGCGGATTCAATTCCCCCAGGGTAGGCCGCTGCGCAGCCAACCCTGGGCTACGGTGTCGAACCGCGTTGCGGTTATGGCAGCGGCGCTGCTAATCGCCGGGGCCGCGGGCGTCTCTGATCGCCGGCTAGGAGCGAAGCGTCCTGATCGCGTGACGGGCCGTCGTTTTCGAGTACAATGGAGCTTGGTGGCCGCTTTCCACGCACCCATCCAGGAATGCCGTTGACTTGACGCCGTCCCTTTGCTGATACTTCGGACCTCTGCGAGGACTCGCTCGTGTTCAATGATCTGCCGCTGCGGCGGCCCTCATGGCTCGCTTCGCCGTTGACCGGGCTCGGCCCTGTCGCGGCGGTGATTTTTGCCGTCCTCTCAGGGCCCGCACGTGCGGAGCTAACGGCCCTCGGCCCGTTGCCGTATCTCAGTGCGGCGGACAGTCCGTTCGCGTCCGACTCGCGGTATGTGACGTACATCGAGGACTTCGAGGACGGCGTGCTCAGTATCCCGGGGGTTGTGGAGGTACCACTCCCTCCGGGCATCGGGCTACCACCGGGCCCGCCGCCGGGCGGCGTCGACCCCATTCCAGGCATCGTGTTGCCGCCGGGGCCGAATACCGACTCGGTCGACGGCGACGACGGCGCGATTGACGGCTCCGGCAGCGGCGGCCGCTCGTTGGAATCCGTCCGCTACTCCGTATTTCTCACTTTTCCGCTCACGATCAGGTCAGCTCTCGCGTTCGACTTTGAGCCGTCTGCTTCGGGTGAGTATCCCCGGGCTTTCGGGTTCGTCTGGACCGACGGCGAACCGGGCTCCTATGTCGAGCTATTCGTCGGCGAGGTGGGCGTACCCGTTCGTAAAACGGTTACGTTCCAGAAGCTCGTTGGCGACCAAGCCTTCGATGGCGGAACGGCGGAAGACCGGTTCTTCGGCATTACAAGTGACGCGGGGATCACCAGCATCTACATCGGAAGTCATTACCTTGACGCCGTCGGAGATCGAGGTAGGAATTCCTTTGAACTCGACCACGTACAGGTTGCCTATCTCGTGCCGGAGCCTTCGGCCGCGGTGCTGCTGATGGTCGGGGCCGCGGGTTTTTCTCTTGATCGCCGCCGGCGCTCGAAATCCGGCTTGGCGCGCCGGCCGAAGAACCGAAGAATTGCCTGTGGGCAATCTCTACTTTCTCACCCCAGGAAGAGGGCGCTATGAATCGGCAGGGACGCCTACGGTTCGAGACACTGGAGTCGCGATTGGCGCTGAGCGTGACGGTGGACGAGCCCTTCAAGCACGAGGTGCCGGATAACGAATGGACCGGAGTGCTGTTAAACCGCCACGTCCAGGGCCAGATCAATGGCAGCGTCTTGCTGCCAACCGGGCGGCATGTCTTAACGGCGGGTCATACTTCGGAGGATCGCGAAATCGTGCTTTACCCAGGCACGGTAAATGAAGAGATTGTTGAAGTTATCGCTGTGCATCCACACCCGCTGCATATATATAACCCGGAAGGAAGTGGCTACGACATCGCCATCTTGGAACTGGCGCACGAGTTGGACCTGGCGGTCCAGCGCTACGGCGTTTATCGGGAGTTTGACGAACTGGGCCAAACGCACCACCGCGTCGGGTTCGGGCTCTCGGGCCAGGAATTTCTTCAGGCAGGGACCGCGGGTGTGAAGCGATCCGGCGTCAATCGGTACGACAGCCTGGAGGATCAGAACACCAGACTGAATTACGATTTCGACGCTTCCGGTCCCGAAGGAGACGACGAAGTCCTCTCTGCCGGCGGCGACTCAGGGAGTCCCGTCTTCATTTATGACGGAAGCACGCCGCTGATTGCAGGGATCGCTAACGAAGGATTCAATGATTTCGGCGTCTCCGCATTTGGCAGGGGTGGCAAAGACGCCCGCGTTTCGATCTTCGCCGAGTGGATCGACGAGGTTCTCTATGGGAATCATATCGCTCCGACGATTGTCGACGTCACGCTGCGCGGCTCCTCTTGGGATCCCGACCTCGAGTACAAGTTCAGCGAGCTGGTCGCCGCCGGCGAGCAGTTTCGGTCGATCGCCACGCAAAACGTAACCCACCTTTCGATCCAGTTCAGCGAGGAGGTAACCTTACGAAACACCGCTGGAGTCCAAGTTTACATGGACGCAAGCGCGATGCGACTGCGAAGAACGTTTCGCGTGGAGGATTCGGAAGATCCGGACTACAACAAGGTAGTCACAAGAATCGTCGAGCCGGTAACGTTCCCGTTCAGCTACGACCCCCACACCAAGACGGCGACATGGCGCTTCAACCCGCTGCCCGACGGCAAATACTCCATCGAGATCGACGCGCCATCCCCCGAAAAGGCGGGCGTCGTCGACGCGGCGAATAATCCGCTCGACGGCGAATGGACGAACGACCACGCCGGCACGCCCGACAACTTCGCCGACGATCCGCATCGCACGTTCCAAACGGGAAATGGAACGCCGGGAGGCACGGGCAGCGCCTTCCGCCTGCACTTCGCCCTGCTCGCCGGCGACTACAACGGCGACGGCGTCGTCGACGCCGCCGACGCGTCGGCCCCCGGCGACGGCAACGGGGACGGCGTGGTCGACGGCAGCGACAGCCCGACTAATCTCGGAGTCATGGGCAACGTGCTGGCGCTGCTGAAGTACAACGGCGCCGACTTCAACGATGACGAGAAGGTTGACGCCGCCGATCTTCAGATTTGGCGCACCGCCTACGCGACCAACGGAAATGCCGACGCCGACGGCGACAGCGACACCGACGGCAATGACTTCCTCGTCTGGATGAGCAACCTCGGCTACGACAGCGTCTGGTCCTACAATGCCAATGTGGCGGCCGCCGTCACCATGGGCGTCGGCCCCCGGGTGACGAACATCATCGTCAGCGGCTCGCAATCCACGCACGCTCCCTTCTCGTTCACCACGGTCGACGGCTCGGGCGAGCAACTCAAGACCGTTCCGGTCGGCGGCGCCGACACCGTGACGATCGTGTTCGACGAGGCCGTCAACGTGTCGGCCGGCAGCCTGTTCATGGTTGGTCTGCAAACGATCAACGTGCCAACCTTGGCGGAGTTTTCATACGATGCGCTCACCTTCTCGGCCACCTGGCGGTTCGAGGGCTGGGCGATCGGCGATCAGTACCTGCTGGCCCTCTCCGACGAGGTCACCAACGTCGACGGCGTGCCGCTGGACGGCGAGTGGACCAACCCCAACCGGCTGTACCAGACCGGCAGCTCCGGTTCGTACTTCGCCGACACGGCGATCAGCGAGTTCCCCTCCGGCGACGGCACGCCCGGCGGCTGGTTCACCTTCGTCATGTCGCTGCTGCCCGGCGACGCCGATCTCAACGGCGTCGTCAACGGAACCGACTTCAACATCCTGGCGGTCCACTACGGCGTGGGGCTGAACAAGCTGTTCCACCAGGCCGACTTCGACGGCAACGGCGTCGTCAACGGCGACGATTACGACCTGCTGGCCGCCAATTACAACCGCAACCTGCAGGTGCTCTGGGTCGCGGCGGATCTCAATCTGGACGGAACCGTCGACGGCGCCGACCTCGCGATCATCGGCGACAACGCCGGCATGACCGGCGCCGACTGGGAAGACGGCGACCTCGACGGCGACGGCGAGGTGACGCTCGCCGACCTCGACCTGGCCCTGACCCTCTACGGCCTGTGGGGCCTCGACGGCTTCGAGTTCAACGTCGTGAGCTGATCTGCCCTGCGGCCGCGTTGGCTCGATTGTGGGCGGAGCCGGCGGGCGGGCGCCCGCCGGCTGATTGGCCCGGCCCATGTTGTCGTTGTGACAAAGCACCGGCTTCGCCGGCAGGGTCTGCCGGCCGGCCGACGCACGCGGCGGCCGCACTCTTTGGCGCCACCGTTACAGTCGTTCGGCGCGGCCGCGGGCGAGGCGAAAAAGCAACGCCGCGCGTGGGAATCCGGCATCACGCGCTGACGTAGGCGCTACATTTTATCAACCGTGCTTGCGCACCGCGCACCGGCGGCGGTGCGTATGCGCGTCTGAGCGCGCGGTTGAACGGTTCCCATGCCCCCCCCTTCGCAACGGCTGCTCGCGGTGCTGGCGTGCGTGACGATGTGCGCCGCGGGGTGCTGCTGCGCCCTTTGTCCGCGGATCGATCCCACGGGCGAGAGCTGCTTTATCTGCCCGTGGAACCAGCCGCAAGCGGCGGTCGCCGCGGCCCCCGTGGCGATTGCAGCGGCGCCGTCGACCGTGGTGGCGCCGCCGGTGGGAACGGATCCGGTGTTTCCCGCGCCGGCGGCTGTCGCGGCCGGGGCTCCGGCCTTGGCGACGGCTACGCCGGCTTCGATCGCACTCGCCAATGTGCCGCAGGACAAGGTGAACATTTCGCCGGAGCGAATTCTCGCGCCGGTGGGCAGCGAGGTGGTGCTCAAGGCGAGCGTGTGCACCACCGAGGGCTACACGCTGGCCGATCAGAAGGTGGAGTGGATGCTCGGCCGCAACGGCGTCGGGCAGTTCGTCGAGGTGAGCGGCAAGGGATGGATGCATCCGCCGCTGTTGCCGTGGAATAAGCCCAAAAAAGTCGACAATTACCTGGCGACGGGCTGGACCTCGAACGCTCCGCTGTGCGTGACGCGCGGCACGGCCGACCCTGCGGACGACGTGAACATCCTGCGCGGCGACGCGTGGATTACGGTCACCTCGCCCAACGAAGGGACGAGCCATGTGACGGCATATATGCCGACGGTCGAGTCGTGGGACCAGCGGCGGGCCAATGCGGTGATCTACTGGGTCGACGTGCAGTGGACGTTCCCGCCGCCGACGGTCGCCGGCGGCGGGCGCTCGACGATGCTGACGACGACCGTCACGCGGCAGACCGACGGGACGCCGATCGAGGGGTATCTCGTGCGGTACGAGCTGACCGACGGCGGCGGCAATCTGGCGGGCGGCGGGGCCGGGCAGGTCGTCGAGATGCGGACCAACGCTCAAGGACAGGCGACGGTTGAGGCCACGCCCACCGCGGCGGGGGCGTCGAGCACGCCGGTGAGTATTCAACTCATCCGCCCCGCGGGGTATGGCGGCGGCGATGCGCCGCGGCTGATCGTCGGGTCGGGCGCGTCGATGATTCAGTGGGGCGGGAATTCCGACTACCTGTCACCCAGTCCCCCCTCGGCGACGCCTTCCACGCCGCCGCCGACGCTTCCCGCCGACGTGCCGACGACGCCTGGCACGTGGACGCCGCCGCCCGGCACGGGCGGGGGGATCGGCTCGATCCCGCCGGCGCGACCGCAGTTGGAGATCACGCTCGAGGGCGACCAGCAGGCGACTTCCGGCCAATTCGCCCGGCTGACGATGAACATTCGCAATACGGGCAACGCCCCGGCCACGAACGTGACCGTCACCGATCGGTTCGACGTCGGGTTGATGTACGAACCGGAGCCGGATGCCCGCGAGGTGGACTTCACCGGCATCGGCACGATCGCCCCCGGCGAGACCAAGCGGCACACGGTCACGTTCAACGTGATGCAGGCGGGCCTGCTGTGCCATAACGTGACAGTCCGCTCGGCCGAAAACGTTGAAAATACGGCGCAGCATTGCGTGACGGCCTCGGCGCCGGCGGTGCAGCACACAGGCGGCGTGGTGATTCGCAAGCAGGGTCCTGCCCAGCGCATCGTCGGCGAGGATGCGCTATTCACCATTACGGTGGAGAACACCGGCGAGCTGCCGCTTGTGGACCTGCGGATCGTCGACGAATACCCGACGCCGTTTTTTACGGTGCAGGACACGGGCGATCCGAGCTTGCAGGTGGTCAGCGGCAGCATCACGCGGACGATCCCCACCCTCGAAGTGGGGCAGAAACGCGAGTTTAGGGTCCGCGCGCGATGCCTGCAGCCGGCGCCGATGGTGGTGCCGCGGCCGGCCGCACGAGTGACGGCGCGGACCAACCCGCCGACGACGCAATTTGAGAACGCGGACGACGTGGAAATGGAGATCCTGGCCCGGCGCGAAGGGGCCGGCGCGGCGGCGTCGGCGGCGGGGCCGCTCAAGCTGTTCGTCGACTTCTTCAGCGATTCGGCGCGCGTCGGTTCGAACGTGACCTGTTCGGTGACGATCGTCAACACATCGACGACGGCGGACGAGCGCGTGCTGCTGCGGCTGGTGCTACCGCCGCAGTTGCGGCCAGACATGGGCGTGGGCGCCATCCAGGCGCCGACGAACGTGCAAGCCACGCTCTCCGCGGCGGGCGATCAGCTCACGTTTTCAGAAATTCCTTCCCTGCCGCCGGGGGGGCGGGCGTTGTACACGATCCCCATGGCAGTGGCGGGGCCGGCGACGATCGCCAACCTCAGCGCCGATGTGCGAAGCACCAACGCGCCCGCCGGCGTCGGGGCGGTGACGCGGTCGCTGGAGGTTCTGAGCCAATAGCCGCGGCGGCAGGCGCGGACGCGCTGTCTGAACAATTATTTCTGGGATTGCGTCACCAGCGCACTTTCCGGCGATATTAGCCACAGGCGTTTACGCCGGGGGGCGAGCGCCGCGGAACATGCTGGCCGAGCAGGACAGCGTGAGTTCCATCGGCGGTGAACCGAGGCCGCGGCAATCCGCGGCTTGATTTCGGCCTCGGTTGACTGCCGAAGGAAGCAGCGCGACTCGCTCGGCCAATGTATTGCTATGCGACGCAAAACCCCGGCGTAAACGCCCGGGGCTAGTATCGAGCAATGCAGATGTTGACATGCTGCCATAACTGCTTGGCAGACACGCCGGCAATCGCCCCTGGAACAGCCGCCGCGAAGCCCTTAGAATCGGAGCTTACGCCTTGTGCGGGCGTGCGCGCAGCGTGTGGACGCTCGACGCGCCGGCCCTGCCCCTTCAGTTGGATTGCGAGATAGCCATGGCTGCCGGCGGTAAGCGAAAGAAGAAGGTCGAAACCGTGTTTCTCGTGTGCGAAGAAACCGGCGACCACAACTACACGATCCGTCGCAAAATGGGCGGCGAGAAGCTGAAGCTCAGCAAGTTCAGCCCCCGCCTGCGCCGCCACACCACGCACGTCGAAAAGAAGAAGTAAGCCGCCTGCGATACCCTGGGCGCGCAGTCCCTCCCTGCACGCCCAACTGCCGCTTGCCTCTTCACTTCGAGCTGCCGCGAATCCCGCGCGCGATCGCCCTCGCTCGCTCCCCCAAGGAAGCCGGAGCCCTCCATGCCGAAGCAATGGCGGATCGCCACACACGATCCCGCAGGCATTGCCGCCCTCGAGCGGGCGGTCGGCATCCCCCCGGTGGTCGCTCAGCTCCTGCTTGCCCGCGGCATCTGCGATCCCGAGGTCGCGCGCCAGTTTCTTGAGCCCAAGCTCACCGGCCTCCGCGACCCCGACCTGCTGCCCGGCGTCGCCGCCGCCGCCGACCTGCTCTTCCAGGCCGTCCGCGACAAGCGACACATCACCGTCTACGGCGACTACGACGCCGACG
>CAYSFP010000164.1:0-12315 GCA_964430075.1 uncultured Planctomycetaceae bacterium
CAGCGGAGGCTGCTCGATGGTGTGATTGTCCGGCGTGAGCGTCCAAGCGACGACGCCGACAACGAGAGCCAAGGCAACAAACGCCGCAGCATAAAGAAAAGATTGGGAGGGTCGCGAAGCAGCGGCGCGAACGGCAGCAGTTTCAGCCTGCTGTGCATGAATCTTTCGCCGTGATGAACGCTTGCCCCGCCCCATGGAGTTCCTCGCGACATCCTGAGGGTGTGGTGAGATTTCCTCCAAATGTAGGGAAAAGGTTCTACGATGTCAAAGATTTATTCTAAAAAGCTGACGTAGGAAATAGCGCGTTTCATATGCACCAAGGTGGTGTGGTGCGCTGACGCGCTATTGTGGGCTGCGAAGTTTACAGCGATTGGCCAAGACTTGGCCGTGAGGCGGGAAAATTATCCCGTCGCGGGGGTCTGGCCGCGACGGGTTGAGCGTATCCGGCGAATGCTGCTTGGGCAAGCAAGGGGCCGCGGCGAAGCGGCCCTTTGCGGTTTACACGAACTCTTTCTTGGCGCCGATGAGCGTCTTGAGACGTTCGGCGAGCAAGGCGGCGTCGAACGGCTTCTTGAACGTTTCGTTGATGCTCGAACGATCGAAGCTCATCGAGCTTCCATCATCGGGCAGCAGGGCGATCAGAATCGTTTCCGAAAACTCGCTGTTGCGACGCAGATTTTGGCAAATCTGCAGCGCTTCCACCTGGCCGATCGAGAAGTCCACAATGATGCAATCAGGGTGGAAGCTTTCGCTCTGAATGCCCGCTTCGAAGCCGCTGGCGGCGGTCGAAACTTTGAACGACCGCTCGTGCGGCAGTTCGCGCTTCAGATTTTCGATGAGCACTTGATCTTGGGCGACGATCAGCACCTTCGCCATTGCTTCATCTTCAAGGTCGCCCAGCGGCATGCCGTGCTCCTTGAGGAACTTGATCAAATACTCGCGGGGAATGCGCCGGTCCTGGGAACCGGGAATGCGGTAGCCTTTCAGCCTGCCCGAGTCAAACCACTTGCTGACCGTGCGGGGGGCCACCTTACAGATCTTTGCGACCTGACCAGTAGTAAAGACCTTCATCACGGGTACTCCAAAAATGACTTGCTTATCGCTCACTGTGGCAAGTCGCCCGGATTGGGCGCCTTGCCGCGCGGCCCCTCGACTGCTTCTCTCAGGCGTGGCGATGGATTCCCTTGACGCCAACTGGGTCGCCTGACAGCAACAGCCGCCTGGGTCGGGGCTGGGTAAAAAAATTTCGCGTATGGGGGTTGGTTCAGGTCCTTCTGATCCTCTCCTGCTAAACTCTTCCATCGGCCGTGCCAGCATGCGGAGATTGGCGAAAGTCGTTAAATTGGAGAACTTTGGCGAAGTTCCATCCAGCCGTTACGACCGCTTCGCTCCGCGCGTGGCGCCACCATCAGGAACATGCATTTGCGGCCAGCGCAAATGCGGGGAGAGTGCTTCGAGACCGGCGGCGCAACCCCCGGGACTGGGCGCACCGCCGCAATCGCGGCGTGTCTTCAAGGCAGGCTCCCCCCTTCGCGGCCACGCCGGCGTCGGCGGCTGACAGGGCCCTTCACGAGCCCCTTAGCTCCGACGGGGCATGCCCGTCCGATACATAGTTTCGAGCCCCGGGGGGGACCGACTTTAGAAACTTTCAACCGTCGCACCGCTTGAGGCGGTTGCTCCGACCGCGCCGACTTGGCGAGCGGCGACCAGTTCCGAGGATCGCGCGAGATATAACAATCATACGCCCGAGCTGAAAAAAAGGCGTGCGTTTGGCGCCTCGTCACGCGGCGCGCGATTGCGGGCGCTCGCCGTTGTCTGCGGCGCGGAGGGCGACGGCACGGATGCGTCCATCCTCGCCGACGTCCTCGAAGCGCACCGACACGCGCTTCGACACGCCCGATTCCTGCATGGTGATGCCGTGGAGCGCGTCGGCGCAGGTCATCGTGCGCTTCGAATGGGTAATTACGATGAACTGCGTGCTGTTCATGAACTCCTTCACCAGCGAGACGAAGCGGTCGATGTTCGCTTCGTCCAGGGCGGCGTCCACCTCGTCGAGCACGCAGAATGGGCTCGGTCGGCTGCGGAACACGGCCAGCAGAAGAGCGACGCAAGTGAGCGTTCGCTCGCCGCCCGACAGCAGCGAGATGTTGCGGGGCTGCTTCCCCGGCGGCTGGGCGACGATCGACACGCCGCATTCGAGGACGTCCCCGCTGGGGTCGTCCTCGATGACAACGTCGGCCTCGCCGCCGGCGAACAGCTTGCGGAAGATCTCCTGAAAGTGGCCGCGCACTTCCGCGACGGCGTCGACGAACAATTGGCGGCTCTCGCCGTTGATCTGCTCGATCACTTTGCTCAGGCGCTCGCGCGCCTGCTGCAGATCCTCGTACTGAGCGACCAGGCCGCCGGAGCGGCTTTCGAGCTGTTCGAGTTCGGCGACCGACTCCAGATTCACTGGCCCGTCCGCCTGCATTTGCTCCCGCAAGGAGCGGATCTCGGCTTCGATGGCGGTCCGGTCGACCGGCGGCGCCGGCTCGCCGCTGGGTTCCGCAGCGTGAGAGCTTTGAGAAGCAAGTTCGCGCAAGTCGAGCTTGTAGTCCTCCGACATGCGGTCGGCCAGAGATTGCCGCTGTTGTTCCAATTGTTGAAGCTGCAGCCGCATCGCGTGAACGCGGCCCTTCACGGCCGCCGCCTGGTTGCGCCCTGCCTCGGCATCGGCCATCGCCTCGGCGCGCTGCGTCTGGCAGGCCTGCCGCTGCCGCTCCAGGTCGGTTAGGCCGGCCGCCATCGTTTGGCGGCGCTCGTGGAAGGCGGCAATTTCGTCAGCCAGCGAAGCGACCGATGTTTGCAGGTTCGATCGCTGCGTCTGGCACTGCACGGCGCGGGCCCGCATCTCTTCCAGAGCGCGGTCACGCTCGGCATGATCCCGGGCAAGCTGGTCCCTCTGGCGCCGCAACCCTTCGACGCGCTGCTCGCTGCGGGCCAGGGCGATGCTGTCTTCAGTCATCCGCGTCTGAAGCGTGCACGCCTGGGACTCCAGCTCCCGTTGACGCCCGGCGCTCGCGTGAAGCAGTTCGCGGCACTGAACTTGGGCTTGCTCGATCTCGTTGAGTCGGCGGTCGCAGTCCGACAGCTCGCGCCTGCTGTCTTCGATGAGCTGCGCCAGCGTCGCGCGTTCGTCGGCCAGTGCGGCCAGCCGATCGTCGATCTGCCCCAGGCGATCCGCCCGCGAGGAAGCTCGTAGCCGGGCCTCGGCGTTCACTTTGGACTGCTCGGCGTGCGCCGTGGTCAGTTGCCGGAGGGCGGCGTCCTGCTGGACAATCCGCCGTTCCAGCGTCTCGCCTTCTCGTTCGGCCTCTTGGGCGGTTGCGCCGAGCCGCTCGATCTCGTCGCGCAGCGCGCGGAGCTCGCTGCGCCGCGTGAGCATGCCCGCCGAATTCTGCCGCGGCCCCACGGCCATCGTCCCGTCGGCGAGCAGCGCTTCGCCGGCGGCGGTGACGAAGTTGAGCCCTCGTCCGACGCCGCTCGCCAGGTCGAGCGCCGTCGTCAGCGAATCGACGAACCAATAGCGCCCCAGCAGGCGCTTGGCCAGCGGCGCGAGCATCGGCGCGGACTCGACGAACTCGTCGGCCCGGCCAATGACGCCGGGCTCGCCGGCGATGTCGACGCGGTCGACGGCACTGGCCGGCGCCGGCACATCGAGCCGCAGAAACGTCGTGCGGCTGGGCCACTGGCCCTGCTCGCCAGCCAACAGCTCCGCCAGCGAACGAGTTTCCCCCACCACCAGGTAATTGGCTCGCTCACCCAGGGCGATTTCCACCAGCGATGCCATATCGGAATCGACGTGCAACAGGTCGGCGACCACGCCGTGCACGGTTCGAAACGGCCCGTCGGGTTCCTCGCGTGCACGCCGCAGGACTTGCTTGGCGCCGCTCGTGAGGCCATCGAGCTGGGCCTCGAGTTCTTCGAGTACGGCCGCCCGCTCGCTGGCGCCGGCAAGCCGGCCATTTAACTCGGCAACGCGTTTTTGCGTGGCTGCGAGTTGTGAACGTTCAGCCGCTAACCGATGCTGGGCCGCTTCGAGTTCGTTGCCCAAGCGGTTCAGTTGCTGCTGCACGCGCCCCAGTTCGGCATTGGCCTGGGCGGCTTCTGCTGCGAACCGCTCGCGTGATTCGACCAGCGGCGCCGCCTCCTCGTCGCGTGCCTCCAACGTGCCCTGTGCGGCCTGCAGCTTGCCAAGCAGCACTTGCCGCGTCGCCTGAAGTTGGACGCACTCACCCTGCGTGGCCTCGAGCGATGCGGCGGCTTCAGCGTGTTGGCGCCGAGCGGCGTCGAGGTCGGACGCGGCCGCCGCAAGTGCGTCGCGGCTCACCGCGACTTGTTGTTGCAATTCAGAAAGTTCACGCTCAGATTGCTGAAGATCGGCCGACGTTTCCGCCACCAGTTGGTGGGAATCTCCCGCGCGCGAGGCCAGCACGAGCAACTGGTGGGACAGTCGAACGACTTCCTGCTCCAGTTCATCCATGCGGGCAAGATCGCTGCTTCGCGTCGACTCGCACTGGGCCAGCCGCTCGCGAACGGCGGCGTCCTCGGTCAGCGCGTCGCGCTGCGCACAGCCGAGTTCTTCGAGCCGCGCTTCAAGCTCCGCCACGCGTCCGTCGCGCTCGGCTTGCAACGAGTCCAAGAGCTGAACCGTCGCCTCCTGCCGCGTTGCCGCGACGTGTTGTTCATCGATTCGCCGCGTGAGCTCCCGCCACTGCTCCAGCCCAAGTTGCGTGCGCAGGTGCTCCACACGGCAGGCCATTTCGGAGTAGCGCTGAGCGCGAGCCGCTTGAGCCCGCACGGTCTTGAGCCGGGACCGCAACTCTTCGACGAGATCGCCCAAGCGCAGCAGATTTTGCTCGATCCGCTCGAGCCGCCGCACGGCCTCCTCCCGCTTCAGGCGAAAGCGGCTGATGCCCGCCGCCTCTTCGAAGATCGCCCGCCGCTCCTTGGGCGAGGCCTGCAGCACGGCGTCGACGCGCCCTTGCTCGATGATGCCGTAACCGGTGGTCGAGACGCCGGCGCTGGCCAAGAGATCGCGGATATCTCGCAGCCGGCATGGCTGGCGATTGATCAAGTACTCGCTCTCGCCGCTGCGATAGGCGCGGCGCGTGATTTGAATTTCCTGGGCGTCGTGGTCCAGGAGCCCCGCCGCGTTGTCCAGAATGATCGACGCCTCGGCGGCATTGGCCGCCCGCCGCGTGCGGGAACCGCTGAAGATGACGTCGGTCATCTCCTTGCCGCGGAGCGATTTGACGCTCTGAGCGCCCAGCACCCAACGAATCGCATCGACGACGTTGCTCTTACCGGACCCATTGGGCCCGACGACCGTCGTGATGCCGGCGGTAAACTCCAGGCGTGTGCGATCCGCAAAGCTCTTGAACCCGTTGAGTTCCAGCGCGGAAAGCATGGCGGATCGCAGAAATGACGAATGACGAATGTCGAATGACGAACTCCGTAGCTCGCACGCTGCCGCGCTTCATTCGTCATTCGTCATTCGGAATTCGTCATTGATTCTTGTTGTCGTTTGCCATGCTCACTTGACGGCGGCCGCGAGTTGGTCGCCTGATTCCGCCGGCTTCGCTTCGTCTTCGCCGGCGGGCTCTTGGTGTTCGCGATCGAACTCCCGGCCCGGCTCCGGCAGCGCGTTGACGCGGAAGCGACTGGTCAGCGCGCCCAGGTTCTTGGCCTGTTGCAGCATCTGCACCACATCCGGATACTCGCCGCCCAAATCCACGATCGCACGGATCACCTCGTCGAGATGTGTGGACACGATGCGTTCTTGCGTGGGCTCGCCGGGGCTGAAGCGACTCACTTTGATCGTGTTCCCGTCCATGCCCTTGAGCATGATCCGCTGGCCCGCATCGAGCACGAGCGGCAACTTGAGTCGATGCTCGGCTCCGAACAACACGATCTCCGGGCGATGGCTGCTCGTCACGTGGATCATCTCGGGACCGCCCACGTTGAGCCGGTGGTAGTTGAACTTGCCGATCGGGCTGGCGCCGAGTTTTTCGCCGACAATCCGCGGATCGTCCGGTTCCATCACCGTGAGCGCCCGAAAGGCGCCGTACCGCGTTTCGGCGCTCTTCACTTCCAGCATGCCGAACAGGGCTTCCGAAGCGGAGCCGTCTTTCATCGATCCCAGCGCCGCCAGGGCCGCGATACGGAATGCCGGCTCGTCGGCGGCGGCCTTGGCCAGCGGGGCCACCGCCTCGGTCACGTCGAGATACGCCAGCGCTTCGGCCGCGTAGAACCGGACTTCCGCGTTAGGCGAGCTGGCGCCTTCCTTCAGAATCGGCACGGCCTCGTGGCCAATCGCTTCCAAGCGCAGTGCGGCGGTTTCCGCCGTCACGGGGTCCATCAACTGGTCGCGCAACAATTCCAGGCGCTCCAAGCGCTGAACCGGCGTTTCGTTCATCGCGACATTGCGGATCACCCGCATATAGCGGCCGACGTTCTCGCGGTAGCGCGGATGCATCGCGATTTCGATGAATTCGTCGGTTTTTGGCGTCGCCACGCCTTGCCGACGCCCGTCGACATACGTGTGGAACCGATCGCTGACGGCCTTCGCAACCGTCTGACTCGTGCGATACGACTGGTGGGCGTGATCCAACACGAGTCCCAGCTTGCGGGACTTCATCGCCACGCCTCCGCTGAGCACCCGGCCCTGCGTGGACATCGCTTTGTTCTTATCCGCGTCAGCCGACGGGTCGACCAGAATGGCGCCCTGGGCGGTGGCCGCGTCGTGTCCGTGGCGGACCTGGCCGCCCAACACAGCCGCCTCGCTCAGCCGCGTTTCCAGCAAGATTCCGCCCCGCAGGCTCGTCGTATCGCTGCGGGAGGGCGTCTTCACCTCGACGTCGACGGTCTCTCCTTTCTGAATCCCCGGCCGCAAAATGGCCCGCACCAGGACCAAGGCCGTGTTCGGCGAGGCAAGCACTTCGTTGGGATGCTCGATGCCGCGACGGTTCATCTCCGAGAGCAACGCCGCTCTCTGAGGCGAGGGCGCCGGGTCTTCGCCCGTGCCAGCCAGTCCCGTGACCAGCGCCACGTTCTCGACCTTGACATAATTCATGCCGAAGGGGTGGGCCACGGAGCTGACCAATTGCGTATGGCTCGGCGGATCGAGCTTGAGGGCGTCGTCCGAGAGCGCGGCATCAGGGCTTTGAGGGCGGAAAATAGGTCCCATGCATCCTGAAATGACGCAAGCCGCGGTCCCGGCGAGCGCCGCCACGTTCAGTGCGGTGCGACGCCCTGCCCTCGGAAGACATGAAAAAGTCGTCGTTCGCATCGCGTGGGCGCTCCTCGTTCATGGGGCGTGCGCGCCGCCTTGCGCGCAACGTCAGCCCTGAAGTGCGGGCGAAGATTAGGAATGCTGGCGCGACCGGTCAAGAGAAGGTGTGGGAGGCCCCATGATGCGGGCATGTGCCGTCGCACGACAATGTCTCGCCGCGACGCGCTCCGCTGGCGCGTCGCGGCGAAACCATTGGCAAACTCGCAGTCATGCGCCGAACCTACGGCGGATCGCACCCGCCCGGATGCCACGGATGACACCGACAAATCCGCCACAGGCCCTTGCTGGCGCCGCGAAGCGCACCGTATTTGCGCACCGCTTGGATGAAATACTCGCTGCACGAAGGTTGAAACCGGCAGCGCGGACCCAAAAGGGGGCTGACAAGGCACTGGTACAAGCGAACCAAGCCAATGAGCGACAATTGCGGTCCGGCCGCAAGAAATCGCCAGATGCCGCTCATGGCGCCTCCTCGGCTGCCATCCCGTGCTCATTGCGTCTCAGTTTGCGATCCACGCGCCATGCTAGCGCAAGCAATGACTGCTGCACGCGCGACATCGTCGGCGAGTCGCCGCCGCGCGGCAGCACGACCAAATCGACGCCCGCCGGAAGGTCGTGGCGGGCAAGTCGAAAGGCCTCGCGGATCGCCCGCTTCCAGCGATTCCGTATCACCGCCGAGCCGCACTTGCGCGACACAACCAGCCCCAGCCGCGGAACGCTCAGCTCGTTTTCACACCCGTAGACGAGCAGCACGCCGTCCGCCTGAGACCGCCGTCGCTGAAACACGCGGTCGAACTCCGCCGTCTTAAGCAACCGCAGCGCTTTGGGAAAGCGTGAATCGGCCATCGCGCGTTAGACAACCGTGAGCCGGTCGAACCCCAGGAAACGCAAAGGGCAATCGCCCCCCGATCAATCCGCCTCGTCGCCGTTCTGACTACGTCCGCCG
Organism: uncultured Planctomycetaceae bacterium; assembly: GCA_964430075.1. GTDB lineage: Bacteria > Planctomycetota > Planctomycetia > Pirellulales > Lacipirellulaceae > Lacipirellula. The sequence continues at coordinate 8,277 of CAYSFP010000164.1, forward strand.
GATTTGGACTTGCGAATCGGCGCCCGATCCGGCGGGACCGACGGGCCGCGCCGATGCGATCCTTGTCGCCGCACCCAATGTCCGCCCAGCAAAATCATCACGACGAGCAGCAACCCGACGAGGCCGATCGCGATGAGCGCCATCTGAACGGCCGCCTGCGTCGGCGGCGGCAGCTCCTTCGCGCCTGCGGCCTCGGCAAGCAGCGGCGCGACGTTGGCCAACAACTGCAGCAGGGCTTCGCTCACCATGAGAGGTCCGCGCGCGGATTGTCGGGATACTTCGCCGCAATCGCCGCCAATTGATCCCGATCGTCGTTCGACATCCCCGGCGGCAGCACAATCTGCAGCTCGGCGAACAAATCGCCCGGCGGCCCGTCGCCGGCCTTCACCCCTTGGCCCTTCACGCGCAGCTTGCGCCCGCTGGACGAGCCGGGCGGGACCGTCAGCGTGATTGTGCCGTGGGGCGTGGGTAGGTCGATCTTGGCGCCGCGCAAGGCTTCGGCCAGCGTGATCGGCGCCGTCACGTCCAACCGCTTGCCGGTGCGACGGAAGTGCGGATGGGGCGCTACGTGCACCTTGATGATGATGTCGCCCGCCGGCCCGCCCTGCGGCCCCGCCTCGCCCTGGCCCCGCAGCCGAATCTTCTTACCGTCCTCGATCCCCGCGGGAATCTTGACCCGAATCGTCTCGACCGCCCCTTCGCTGCGGCGCACGGCGATTTGGGCCTCGCCGCCCACCACGGCGGAGGCGAACGGCACCGTCAGCTCATGCTCCAGGTCGGCGCCGCGCGCCGGCGCCGCTGGTCGGCGCCCCGTCCCTCGGCCGCGGCCGCCGAAGTGTTTGAACAGGTCGGCGAACCCGCCGCCGCCTTCGCCGCCAAACAAATCCTCGAGGTTCACCTCGAACCCCTGGCCGCCCGCCCCAGTTGCACCGCCGCCCGGCCAGGCCCGCGGTCCGCCCCCCCCCGCCCCCCCGCCCGTGTGCTCGAATGCGGAGCCGTAGCGGTCGTACATTTCCCGCTTTTTGGGGTCGTTCAGCACGTCGAACGCCGTTTGTACCTGCTGGAATTTCTCCTTCGCCTTCGGGTCGTCAGGGTTCAAATCGGGGTGGTACTTCCGGGCGAGTTGCCGATAGGCCTTGCGAATATCATCCGCACTGGCGCCGCGGGCGATCCCCAAGGTTTCGTAATAATCGTTGGCCATCGAATGTCAGGCAGATGGGCGACAAGCCAGGCATGCCGCCGCGGGCAGCCGATACAGCACGCCATTCTAAAGTCACCGCCGGACAAAATGTAGGGCGGCGCGCATCCCGTCAGGCGGCAGGCGCCGGACCGCCCGTTGCGAACGTCACGCCAAAGCGGCGCCCGGTCACCGCGACTTGGATGCGTGCCGCCCCTTGCCCTTGCCGTCGGCCGCGCCGTCACTTGCCTGGCCGTTGGAGCTGGTCGCGGCGGGGCTTGCTTTGACTGTTTGAACCGTGGCCCCCGGCAGCAGGTCGCGCTGAGCGCGCCGTTCCGGTTCGTCGTGCCAGGCCGCGGCCCGAACATACGTGGCATCGGGCATCAGAACGCGGGCCCGGCAGTTGTCCTCGAGATAGGTCGGAATGACTTCCTCGCAAATCTGCCTGCGCAATTCGGGCGCCTCGATCGGGAACATCACTTCCACGCGCCGCTCGAAGTTGCGCGGCATCCAGTCGGCGCTCGTCAGAAACACCTGCTGCTTCTGCCCTTCTCCGAAGACCAGGATGCGGCTGTGCTCCAGGAACCGGTCGACGATGCTCCGCACGCGAATATTCTCTGAAATGTCCGGCAAGCCCGGACGCAGGCAACAGATGCCGCGAATGACCAGGTCGATCGGCACGCCGGCCTGGCTCGCTTCGTAGAGCGCCTCGATGGTCTCGCGGTCCACCAACGAGTTGAGCTTCACAAAGATCCGCGACGACTTCCCGTCGCGCGCCCGCGCCGTTTGCTCGTTGATCAGATCCAGCGTCCGGGCGTGCAAATCCATCGGCGCCACGACCAGCTTCTTCCACTCGTGCCCTTGCGAGTAGCCGGTCAGAAAGTTGAACAGCGCCGTGCAGTCGTCCGCGAACAGCTTGTTGGAGGTGAACAGCGCCATGTCGGTGTACAGCCGGGCGGTGGCCGGATTGTAGTTTCCGGTGCCCAGGTGCACGTAGCGCCGCACCTTCGCGCCCTCCTGCCGCACGACCATCGCCAGCTTACAGTGGGTCTTCAGGTCCATGAACCCGTACACCACGTGCACGCCCGCGCGTTCCATCTGCCGCGACCAACTGATGTTCTGCGCCTCGTCGAACCGGGCCTTCAGCTCGACCAGCGCCGTGACGTGCTTGCCGTTCTCGGCGGCCTGCATCAGCGACTTCACGATCGGGCTGTCGCCGCTGGTGCGGTAGAGCGTTTGCTTGATGGCCAGCACGTTGGGATCCTCGGCCGCGCTTTGGATGAACTCCGCCACGGGGTCGAACGAATCGAACGGGTGGTGCACCAGCACGTCGCGGTCGGCGATTTCGGCGAACAGGTCGTCCCCGCGCCGCATCCCCAGCGGCTGCCGGGGCGTGAACGGCGCATCGCGCAGCTGCTCCTTGCCGGGCACGCGAACGAGTTCCCACAGCGACGTCATGTCCAGCATGCCATTGATGCGGTAGACCTCCGAGTACTGCTCGCCGCCGACGGAGAAACTCTCCTGCAACTGCTCCTCGCCCACGAGCATGTCGAGCAGATCGCGGCCCATGTTTTCCTGGACTTCCAGCCGCACGGCTTCGGAGTGCTGCCGCTGGCGCAGCCGCGACTCGATCGCCCGTAACATGTCGTCCGACTCCTGTTCGAGCAGGTCGACGTCCATATCCCGCGTCAGGCGGAAGGTTGCGTAGTGCGCCGCTTCGTAGCCGCCGAACAGCTCGGACAGCTTGCAGGCGACGATCTCCTCCAGCAATACGAACCTGTTCTCACCCGGGCCGCCGACGTCGATGAACCGGGGCAGCACCTGCGGAAGCTGTACGACGGCGAATAGCTCCGGCGGCCCCAAGCCGCTGGTGCGCTGCAGCAGCGCCGCCAGATACAGGCCGCGATTGTGGAACCGTGGGCTGGGATGGCTGGGGTCGATCGCCATCGGCGTGAGAATCGGCAGGGCCCGCTGCCGGAAGAACTCGTCGACGACCCGCCGCTGCGTCTTGTCGCAGTCGCCGCAGGCGAGGATCGAAATCCCCTGCTCGGCCAGCGCGGGCAGGATTTCCTTGTTCCAGCACTTGTACAGTTGCTCGACCAGCTCGCGCGCACGCACGCTGATCCGCTGCAACTGCGTCAGCGGGTCGAGTCCGTCGGCGGCCACGTCCTGGGCCGCGACGCCGCCGAAGGCCTGTTCGCGCAAGCCCGCGACGCGAACCATGAAGAACTCGTCGAGATTCGAGCTGAAGATCGCCAGGAACTTGACCCGCTCCATGAGCGGGTTGGAGGCGTCCTGCGCTTCCTCGAGCACCCGCGCGTTGAACTCCAGCCAACTCAACTCACGGTTGATGAAGTGCTCGGGCTCGTACTGCCGGACGGTAGACATCGGCGGGAATGGCAAACGCAGCGATCGATCCCGAGAATACGCAATCAACCAAGTATAGCGTATCGACGGGCGGCGCCGCGCATGCCGTTTTCGCCCGTGTCAGGCAAGTCGTTATCGCAGCAAGGCCAACGGCTGCATTGTTCGCTATTCGCCCCGAGCGTTTACAGGATTATGCATGTGCCAGCGCAGCAACTCCGCGACAGCAGCGCTAACAATCCTCCGGTCCCCTCCCCTTGACAGGATTATGCAAGGGCATGCGGCGCCATGGTCGGCGAGGCTCAATCGCTCAACCTGTTCCTCCGGCTCCCTCCCCTCGGCGGGGAGGGCTGGGGAGGGGGGGAAGCGCAGCGTACACGCGCTGCCCTGGGCGCACCGTGTACCCGCCGCCTCACCCATCCCTAACCCTCCCCATCAACATGATGCATCTGCTATCAGCCCCGGAGGGGCCAAGTCATGTCGCCAGGCGGCGTCAGC
>CAYSFP010000165.1:0-12253 GCA_964430075.1 uncultured Planctomycetaceae bacterium
ACCGAAATCGGTCCGCCCCTCACCCAACCTCTCCCCTCAGGGGAGAGGGGTTCGGACGCCGACGCCATCCCAAACTTAAACCGCATCCACGTTTCGTCAGATTCCAGGGAGTTAGCCCACTTATGCCAGCGCTTGCTGACTTCGATCTCCGTCAAATCGTCGTGTCCAACTCCGTGTTCGGCCCTAATGAGATCCGCCAGATCTCGCACGCCGTCTCGGCCGATTACGGCAATTTCCGCGCGTTGCGCGACGCCACCAACGAGCTGGCCCAGCAGTCCGCCCGCACGCCGGCCGGCTCGGCCCGGCTGGGCGTGTGCCAGTTTCTGATCGGCCGCTACAGCGACGCCATCCAAACGCTGACCACGGCCGACGGCGGCGCCCTGACCCACTTTTACCTCGGCAAGGCGTACCTCGCCCTCGATCGCTACGCCGAAGCTCTTACGGCGTACGAATCCGCGGAAAGGGCCGGCTACAACCGCGACGACGTGGCCCTCGCCAAGGCCGAGGCCATGCGCTACAACGGCGACGCGGCCGGCTCGCTCAAGGTGCTCGACAACCTCAGCGGCGCGGTGGAGCAAACCGCCGAGTACCTGTACCAGCGCTCCGCCACCATCGCGGCCCTGGGCGGCAATCCGACCGAGGTGATCGCCCTGCTCGAGCGGGCGATCGACTCCGACTCGACGCACCCGGGCGTGCTGTTCGGCCTCGCCCTGCAGAACGACCGCGCCGGCAACGACGATTTCGCCCGTCAACTGTACGAGCGGGCCGCCCGCCAGTTTCCCACGCACGTCGGCACGCTGCTCAACCTCGGCCTGCTGTACGAGGACATCGAGCACTTCGAGCGGGCCAAGCAGTGCTACGCCCGGGTGCTGGATGTGTTCCCCAGCCACGAGCGGGCTCGGCTGTACTTCAAGGACGCCGACGCCTCGCGCGACATGTACTACGACGAGGAGGCCCGCCGCCGCCAAGATCGGCTCTCCCAGATCCTCAGCGTGCCGGTGACCGACTTCGAGCTGAGCGTCCGCAGCCGCAACTGCCTGCAGAAAATGGGCATCATGACGCTCGGCGATCTCACCGAGACGACCGAGCAGGAGCTGCTCTCCAGCAAGAACTTCGGCGAGACGTCGCTCGTGGAAATTCGCGAGATGCTGTCCTCGAAGGGCCTTGAGCTGGGGCAGTTCGCCTCGACCAAGTGGCAGGAAGAACCGGTCTACGAGCCCACCTCGATGAGCGACGACGAGCGGGCGCTGCTCGATCGGCCGATCGCGGACCTCAACCTCTCGGTGCGGGCGCGCAAGTGCATGGTGCGGCTGGGTCTCACGACGATCGGCGAGCTGCTCCGCCGCACGGGCGACGATTTGCTGGAGTGCAAGAACTTCGGCGTCACGAGCCTCAACGAAGTGCGCGAAAAGCTCACCGTCCACGGCCTCAAGCTCCGCGGCGACTGACGCGCCGATTCTCGCACTTTCGTACAACGCGACCAACATCTACGAAATCGCCCCCGGCGCAAGCCGGGGGTTTTTTTCTTGCAGCGCCGCATGCCCGCCGCGTCCTTCCGCTTCGAACTCCGCCACGCCGACGCCTACAGCGCCGCGCGGCGCAGCACGCTGCAAACACCGCGCGGACCCGTCGAACTGCCCGCGTTCATGCCCGTCGGCACGCAGGGGACCGTCAAAGGCGTCGCCCCCGATCGCCTCCGCGAAACCGGCGCCCAGATGATCCTCGCCAACACGTACCACCTCGCGCTGCGGCCCGGCGCCGAGGTCGTCGCCCAGCTCGGCGACCTGCACGCCTTCATGGGCTGGGACGGGCCCATCCTCACCGACAGCGGCGGCTTCCAGGTCTTCAGCCTCGCCGACAGCATGCGCGTGACCGAAGACGGCGTGCAGTTCAAGAGCCACATCGACGGCGCGCTCGTCGAGCTGTCGCCCGAACGCTCTATCGCCCTCCAGGAGCAGCTCGGCGCCGACCTGATCATGCAGTTCGACCACGTGGTCGCCCTGCCGGGCGCGCCGGAGACGATCGCCGACGCCACGCGTCGCAGCATCCGCTGGGCCGAACGCTGTCGCCGCGCTGCCACCCGCGCCGACCAGATGCTGCTGGCCATCGTCCAGGGCGGGCTCGATCCGGCGCTCCGCCGCGAAAGCGCTACAGCCCTAGTCGGCATGGACTTCCCGGGCTACGCGGTCGGCGGCCTCAGCGTCGGCGAGACCCCGGACGAGATGTACGCGTGCCTCGACGAGATCGTCCCGCACCTGCCCGCCGACCGCCCGCGCTACCTCATGGGCGTGGGCCGGCCGCAGGACCTCGTCGAAGCGATCGCTCGCGGCATCGACCTGTTCGACTGCGTGATGCCCACCCGCAACGGCCGCAACGCGCTCGTATTTACCGACGCCGGCCCCGTACGGCTGCGCAACGCCGATCATCGCGCCGACCGCCGGCCGCTCGACGCCGCGTGCCCCTGCCCGGCGTGCCGGCACAGCCGCGGCTACTTGCGGCACCTGTTTCAGGCCGGCGAGATGCTGGGGCCGATCCTCGCCTCGATCCACAATCTTAGCTATTACCAACGGCTCGTGGCCGAGGCGCGGGAGGCGATCGTCGCTGACTGCTTCGCCGAATTCCGGACCGCCAAGCTCCGCGGCTGGGGCGCCGGCGAGTAGCCCGAATCGCCGCTCGCGCGGCGCTTCGGGCCGCCCTTGTTGGTTGTGGCATCACGATTTATGATGAGTCCCCTTGTACCTGGGCGCGGGAGGCGCCACGGGTGCGACGGGCCGTTTTCTGCTCGCGGCGGCCGGCGTTTTGGTAGGCCGACCCTCCCCTGCCCGCCTTGGATTGAGCTCTCGCGGGCGCGGCGGCCTCCACCTTTGTTGTGAATCGAACGCACGTGACAATTCCCGCTCTTTCCGACTGGCTTCTGTTGGCGCAGGAAGCGACCGAGCCGGCCGCCGAAGCGGCTGCCGACGCCGCCAACGCGCCCCCGCCCCCCGGCCTGAGCAGCATGCTGCCGGCGCTGGTGGGCATCATGGTGCTGTTCTACTTCCTGATTCTCCGCCCGCAGAAGTCGAAGGATCAGCAGTTCCGCACGATGGTCGAGAATCTCAAGGAGAAAGACCGCGTCGTCACGATCGGCGGGATCCACGGCGTGGTGACGGGCGTCCAGCGCGACGCGGGCATCGTCACCCTGCGCATCGACGAATCGACAGGGACGAAAATCAAGGTCGGGACATCGGCCATCGCCAAGGTCGTCACCGACGAAGGCGCCGCCGAGGCCGCCAAAACCACCTAAGCCAAGACGCCGCCAGCGGTCGCGAAGCACGTCGCCTCGATGCGGCCCATTCCAAACCAGACAACTCATTTCTGATTTCGACAGGTTCCCCAGGTCATGGACCAACTGCCCAATCCCCGCCGCCCGTGGAATGCCTTCGCCGCCGCAGCGCTTTTGGCTGCCTTTGCCTTGGCAACCGCGGCGAGCACCGGCCCGCGTCTTTTTGCTCAGACGACCAGCGCGACCGATCCGGGCGGCGCCGCCAGCGTCCCCGGTCCGGCCGCCGAGGCGATCGAGCAAGTCGAGGGAAACTGGCAAGGCGTACTCAAAGTAGCGATCGTCATCGCCATCTTTGTGGTCCCGATGATCGTCGGCAACTGGCTCGCCAAGCGGCTGCGCATGCCCGATCACGGCTGGAAGTTCGCGATCGGCATCGGCTCGATTGCGGCCGCAGCGGTGACGGTGGCGACGGGCGAGATTAAATACGGTCCCGATCTGAGCGGCGGCATCACGCTGATCTACGAGTTGGCCGACCAGTCGGGAACCTCGGCCGCGGCGCCGCAAGCGGGCGCAGGCCAGGGCGATGACGATGACGAGGCGGCCGACGACGATGCCGGAGCCCAGTTCGACAGCGACTCCGGCTACGCGAGCAGCGATACGATCGCCTCGCTTATCAGCGTGCTGACGGAGCGCATCGATCCCGCCGGCACCAAAGAAATCAGCATCCGCAAGTACGGCGAAGGCCAGATCGAAATCATCATTCCCCGCGCGGAGAAGCAGGAACTCGAGTACATCGAACGTCGGATTTCAACCGCCGGCCAGCTTGTGTTTCGGATCACCGCTTCGCGGCGATTCGAAGAGCATCGCCGATTCATTGAACTCGCCGAGCAACTTCCCCCCGGCCAGGACATCGTCCACCTGGGCGACAACGAAGTGGCGCGCTGGGTCGAGCTCGATGAGACGGAGTTTCCCACGCTGGAGGAAGCCAATGGCCGCGGACTTGTCACCCGCGTGGCGCGCACCACGAATCAGGCGCTCGTCCTGACCAATGACGGTCTGGACGTGACCGGCGAGCGGCTTAAGGCGGTTACCCCGGACGTCGACGAAACCGGCCGGCCGCAAGTAAGTTTTGCATTCGATTCGCAAGGCGCGTTTCTGTTCGGCCGACTCACGGGGGATCACGTGCCGAACGCGTCCGGCGAGAGGTACAACCTGGGCATCCTGCTGGACAACCGGCTGCTGTCGGCGCCGACGATTGAAAGCCGCATTACCGATCGCGGCCGCATCAGCGGCCGCATGTCCGAGGAGGAAGTGACCTTCCTGGTCGGCATCCTGAAGGCCGGCGCCCTGCCCGCCGCGCTGAACAAGGAACCGATCAGCCGGGCCCAGATCAGCCCCACGCTCGGCGCCGAGACGGTCAAGAACGGCAAACTCGCGCTCGGCATCTCGCTCGTCCTCGTGGCGGCGTTCATGCTGTTGTACTACCGCAAGGCCGGCATCATCGCCTGCTTCGGCTTGGCGACGAACATGCTGCTCATCCTCGGCTGCATGGTGCTCATCAAGGCGGCATTTACGTTGCCCGGCCTCGCCGGCCTGGTGTTGACCGTGGGCATGAGCGTCGACGCCAACGTGCTCATCTACGAGCGCATCCGCGAAGAACTCAAGCGCGGCGCCGCCCTGCGGATGGCCATTCGCAATGGTTTCAACCGGGCGACGACGGCCATCATCGACTCGAACGTCACCAACCTGATCACCGGCATCGTCATCTACAAGATCGCCCCCGATAACGTTAAAGGGTTCGGCATCACGCTCGTGCTTGGCATCCTCATGAGCGTGTTCGTCGCCGTGTTCCTTACGCGCATCGTATTCGACGTGGTCGAGCGAAAAGGGTGGATCAAGACGCTCAGCATGGCGGAGATTCCCAGTCCGAAGAACTTCGACTTCCTCAAGTGGCGGCATGCGGCCATCGGGGCCTCGCTGGTGGTGATCGCGATCGGCCTCGTCGCCGCCGCCGCCCGGCGAAACGACCTGCTCGACATCGACTTCACCGGCGGCAGCTCCGTGCAGTTCGTGCTCCGCGAAGACCAGAAGATGCCGTTTGAACAGGTCATGGACGTGCTGCGGGAGACCGATCTGGCCAGTGCCAATCTGTCGCTGGTTGAAGTGGGCAACACGCAAACGCGCTACACCGTGACGACCGTGGACGACAACGTTCGCGAAGTCGAGCAGATTCTCACCGACGCGTTCACCGGCAAGCTGGAAACCTACGAAGTCAACGTGTCCGCTCCCGAAGCGATTCCGGCGGAGACCGCGACGGGATCGACCGGGCCGCGCCGCCGTGCACTCGACGCGATGCTGACGCTGTCCGCACCGATCGGTCTCACATCGCTGCTGCAGGCGGAAGACGCCGCTGCCACCACCGAAGAGGCCGCCACGCCCGCCGAGCCCGCGGCCGACGCCGACGCGTCCGCGGACGAAGATTCACAAAATTCCACGGACGCCGGCGCCGAGACTGCCGACATCGCTCCGCCCGCGGACGAACCTGCAACGGGCGACGCACAGGCGGAGACGTCCGAAAACGCATCCGCGCCTGAAAACGAAGCAGCCGCCGAGGGCACGACGAGCGACGAGGCGGCCGCTCCGTTCGCGGCTGGCGGATCGTCGGCAACGGTCAGGTTCGCCGGCGCGGACGTCGACGCAGGCGGCCTCGCGGGCGGCGTCAGTTATCCGGCGATCGAACAGCTCGTGCTCGACGCGCTCAAGGCGACGGGCCACGACGGCGTCAGCTACGAGATCTCCAACCCCAACTACGCCGTCGGCACGACGCGCAACTTCGACCAGTGGACGATCAAGCTCGGTTTGCCCGTGGCGGACGCCCAGCAGGTGCTGGATCACATCAAGGCCAACTTGTCCGGCAAGCCCGTGTTCCCGCTGTCGAACAAAATCGGCGGGCGCGTCGCCGCGCGCATGGCGGCCGACGCGATCGCCGCCATTGTGTTGTGCCTGACGGGCATCATCGGCTACGTCTGGTTCCGCTTCCACGGCGTGGTCTACGGCTTTGCCGCCGTGGTGGCGTTGATCCACGACGTGTTGGTCGCCATCGGATTCGTCGCCCTGTCGGCCTATTTGGTGAACAGCGTCGCGCCGCTAGCCAATTTGCTGATGGTCGATACGTTCCAAATCAGCCTGACGCTCGTGGCCGCGTTCTTGACGATCATCGGCTACTCGCTCAACGACACGATCGTCATCTTCGACCGCATCCGCGAGGTCAAAGGGAAGAGTCCGCGGTTGACCGCCGAGATCGTGAACTCGTCGGTCAATCAAACCTTTGCCCGGACATTGCTCACCTCCTTCACATCGTTGATCTCGGTCACGGTGCTGTACATTGTCGGCGGCGACGGCATTCACGCGTTCGCGTTCGCCCTCCTGGTGGGCTTCGTGGCGGGCGTCTACAGCACGATCTTCATTGCCAACCCCGTGCTGCTGTGGCTGGCCGAGCGGGCGGATGCGGCGGCAACGAACACGGGCGGTTCAAAGGCCGCGTGAGCCGTCGCCCCAACGCACGCTGGACTGTGACGCCGAGATTGCACGGCGCCTGCGCGTCTTACGCCGTCGGCGCAACCGGCGAGTGATTCATCGCCCAGGGTTCGTTTTGGCGACATCGCCTTTACCGCCCGCCGCGATCGGGACGAAGAGCCAACTGAGGCGCCGCACTCTGCTTGCGCCTGTCGGAGCGCTCTAGCCCAACATCCGTTCTTCCCGTGGTGAGCCGAAAGCCGAAACTGATCGCCGCCGGCGCGGTCCTGGCCGCCGGTTTCGGCGTCGCGTGCCTGTTCCGCCGCGACGGGGACGCGAACCTGTCGCAGGTCGCGGCGGCAACCGCGCCCGCCGCCCCATCGGCGTCGTCGCCGGCGTCCCTGTCGTCGCCATTGCTGGACGGTCAGTTCTCCCCTCAGCCGCCCGTTCCCGCGAACGCGGCGGCGAGTTCCGCATTCGACGGCGCATCGTCGGCCACGTCCGTTGCCGTTGCAATTCCAGCGTTGCCCTCAGTGCCCGGCGCCGCGTTCGCCAGCGCGTCTCCCCCGATCGAATCGGCGGACCTCGGTCGCGCCTCGGTCGAATTGCCCGACTCCCCCGAAACGCCTCCGATCTACGTCATACAGCGCGGCGACACGCTCGAGAGCATTGCGGATCGCAGCCTCGGCGATGCGCGTCGCGCGTGGGAGCTCTTCGACCTCAATCGCGATGTGCTGGACAATCCGCACATTCTGCCGCTCGGCGCCGAACTGCGCATTCCTGCCTCGCCGACGGCCAGCGCGATCGACGGGCGATGAGGTGTCGGCGCGAGACCAAGGCACTCTCGCACGGGCCGCCGCTAGCGCTTCAGCCGCACCAGGTGGGGAAAGTCGCGGCGCCCCAGTCGCATCTCAATGAAACCGGCAATTCGCGGCGCCTGGCCAAATTCCGGCGTCGTCACCAGCTTGCTCCCTTGCACGGAGGTCGGCAGCGCGTGAACAAAGAAATCCTTGCGCGTCGCGGCGAATTCCGCGGGCGGCTCCGCGTGGTAGCGGGCGAAGATCTTCTGGATGTTCTCGCCGTCCTTGGCGACCTTCGAGTCTCGGGCGCCATATGCCAGGTAAATCGACAGTTGCTGCTGCACCGGCGGGAACTTGAGCGGCTCGACCGACGAGAGTCCCCGAAACGTGTGCCGCGGCGAGAGCAGCACCAAGGCCTTCACATCCTGCCCCTGCTTTCGCGCGGCAAGCGGCGGGACGGCCCAGTCGCGGGCGGCGAACGTGAGGGCCACGTTGGCGCCCATTCCCGCGCCCACCACGCACAGCTTGTTGAGGTTCAGTTCGCCCGCGTCATTGCGATTGACCAGGAAGCTTCGGACCGCCTCCATATCGAACAGTACCATGTCCTGAAAGTCACGGACCTCGAAGCGGTTGGCGTCCAACTCGAACACGGAATCCCCCGCAAACGCCGTCTTGCTGTCGCCGTGCCCGCGGAGATCGACCGTCACGGCGGCTATCGGCAGCGGCAGCGGTCCCGGCGGCAGCGACTCGGCTAGTTCCGGCGGCGGGGCGTTGAGCATCGCGGCCAGCGGCTCGAACACCGCGCGCGTCTCGTTGAAATCGTGCAGCAGGATCACCGGTACGGCCTGCGGCCCCGCGGACGACGGATAGTAGGTGATTCGCAGTTGCACGCCGTCCTTCGTCGTCAGCGAATGCTGCTCGGGCGGCAGTCCCCGCGGCGGACGGCCCGCCTGGGCGGCGGCGCGCTCGACGCCGCCAGCCAGGGATGCGAAGCAAAAGAGCGCGATAGCGATACAAACGGCGATTGGGCGGCAAAGCGTCATGGAATCCTCGAGGCAGCGGGCTTGCCCGGCGGTGTGGGATGCGTTTCCCATAATAACGCGCCGCCGAGCACGTTTCACGGCGGCCTGAAACGGCAGATCGAACTGGGGCTGAGCTTGATTTCCGGCGCTTGCTTGTCGCCGTCGCAAGGCGCAGCAAGAATTGGTAGGGACGTTGGTCGGGGTTCGCGGGGGCTGGTCCCGACGTCCGCGTTCTTTCGTCGCCATGTCTCAGGCTACCTCCACCGCGGAACCCCTCGTCCCGGCAGCAGACGCTCCTGCTCCGACCGGGCGTCGAATCGACCGCGAGCCCGCCGCGTGGGCCGTCAGCCTGCTGGTCCACTTCGCGGGGATGATCGCTCTGGGCACGCTCACGCTGGCCCTTCCGCAGGCGAAGAAGCTGGTCGAGCTCGCCGTGCAAACGGTCGAGGACATCGAGGTGGACGCGGCGCCCCGGGAGTTCGCTTCCAGCGAGCGCGTCTACGAGCAAATCGGCGCCCTGTCGGCTGGCGGCGACGGCGCGGCCCTGGGGCTCGCCGACGAACTGAGCCCCGAAGCTCTCGTCGCCACGGACTTTGAAATCCTCGCGGACCTCGGCCCGCGGCCGGCGGTCGACGTGCCGCTTGAGCTGTTCCAGCAGGGCGCCCCCGAGCTGTCGACCGCCCTGCCGGTCCAAGGCGCCGGCAGCATGGGCGTGACCGGCGCCGAAGGCGCCATCGACCGCCTGACCCACGAGATCGTCGCGTCGCTCGAGCAACGGCCGACGCTCGTCGTGTGGCTGTTCGACGAGTCGGGCAGCCTCAAGGACGAGCGCCAGCGGATCGTCGAGCGCTTCGGCCGCATCTACGACGAGCTAGGCGTCATCGAAGCGTCCCAGCATGCCTCGTTCGCCCAGCACCACGACAAACCGCTGCTGACCGCCGTGGTGGGCTTCGGGGCCGAGCCGCGCATGCTCACGCCGCAGCCGACCGACGCCCTCGGGGAGATCGTTACCGCGATCCGGGAGATCGACTCGGACGCGGCAGCGCGGATTCGCCGCAACGAGGAGGGCAAATTCGATAAGGAACAATACCGCTACTACTCGCAAGAAAACGTGTTCACGGCCGTGGGCATGGCGGCGACGAAGTTTCGTGCGTATCAGTCGCGCAAAAACGGGCAGCGGCGGGTCATGATCATCGTGTTCACCGACGAAGCGGGCGACGATGTCGCTCGAGTCGACGAGACCGTGGACGTCTGCCGCAGGTTCGCGATGCCGGTGTACGTCGTGGGGCGGCCCGCTCCGTTTGGGCGCGAGACGGCCTACGTGAAATGGGTCGATCCCGATCCCAAGTACGATCAGCGTCCGCAGTGGACGCCCGTGACGCTGGGGCCGGAGACGTTCGCGCCCGAAGCGCTCAAGCTGCGGCTGGTCGATGGCAGCGACGGCGAGCTGCTCGATTCGGGGTTCGGGCCGTACGCGCTGACGCGGTTGTGCTATGAAACGGGCGGGTTGTATTTCTCGACTCATCCCAATCGCGTGGTGGGTCGCAGGGTCTCCGGCGACGAGACGGACAACTTGTCGGCGCACTTCGCGGCGTTCTTCGACGCCGACGCCATGCGGCCGTATCAGCCGGACTATGTAAGCGGAGCCGAATACGTGCGGCGAGTCCAGGCGAGTCGCGCGCGGCGGGCGCTTGTCGAGGCGGCGCAGCTCACCTGGACCTCGCAGCTCGAAGGCATGCAACTGCGATTTCCCAAGCGCGACGACGCCGAGCTGGCCCGGCTCCTGACCACGGCGCAGCAGGCCGCGGCGGTCCTGCAGCCGAAGCTGGACTTCCTGTGCGAGACCCTGCTCGCGGGCGAGTCGGATCGAGCGAAGGAATCGGAGCCGCGGTGGCAAGCAGGGTACGACCTGGCCGTGGGCCGGGCGCTCGCCGCAAAGGTGCGGGCCGACGGCTACAACATGATGCTTGCCAAGGCCAAGCAGGGCATGCAGTTCAAGCAAGAGCGCAGCAACACGTGGGTTCTGCGACCCGGCGACGAGTTTGCCGCGACGGCCTTGGAGCGATCAGCAAAGCGCGCGATCGAGTCTCTGGAACGCGTGCGGGCCGAGCACCCAGGGACGCCGTGGGAAATGGTCGCGCGGCGGGAACTCGAAACGCCGCTCGGTTGGCGGTGGGAGGAAGACTTGACAAGACTGCCGCCCCGCGATGACGGCAGCGGCGAGGGCCGTCCGCGGCGCGAGCGACCCGAGCCGCAGGGCCCGCCGCGGCGCGATCCGCCGCCGCTTTAGCGGCCGTCGGCTCTCGGCAGTCAGCTATCGGCCAGAATGTGGCAACATCCGCTCTGGCCGATAGCCGAGAGCCGGCAGCCCTCCTAATGATTCGCCACCGCGTCCAGCGCAAACCCCGCGTTGGGATTATGCTTGTAGAAGTGCTCGGCGATCTGCTGGGCCACGATGCGGACAAACTGGTCCTCGAATACCTGCGCCGGTTTGTCGGCCGCGGGGATGCCGCTGTTCTTCGGGAACAGCACTTCGCCCAGGCGACGCTCCCACAGCAGCTTGCCGCCCGCGTCCATGTCGAACACCGAGATGTTCACGTCGGCCCGGCCCTGGTACAGCGTCGACCCCTTGTAGAGATCGAAGTCGTCCAGCTCGATGTACACGACGCGATTGGCCTTCACCGCGCGGCCCAGGTCCTTAAAGTTCTCCCAGTCCTGCTCGTCGACCCAGTTGTCGACTTCGCGCGAGCTGACCATGTCGATCTTCTTGACGTTCTTTTCCAGCATCACGCTGACGGCGGCGCCGATGGCGCGGGCGGCGCCGGCGTTGCGATATTCGTAAGACGCGGGCGGGCGGCACAGCACGACGACGCGCTGCTGCGCGAGCCCGTCGAACTCCGCGGGAATCACGTTGCCGCCGTTCCACATGTAGATGCCGGTGGCCACGAGCGAGGGCAGACAGCCCATCGAGGCAGCGCAAGCGGCCACGAGCAGGACGGCGGTCGTCGCAGTGCGAAGCGTGCGGATGAGTCGTGCCATGGTTTGGTTCCTATTCGAGCGAGCTCGATTTGTTTCGCCAGTCGTCAGCCAACCGCCAGCCGTCGCAACCAGTCGCCGAGCGTGACGGCCAGCCACGCGGCGGCAAGCCACCACGCCGTGCGCGGCCGCGGCACGGGGCCGAGCCAGCGTCCGGCCGTCGCCGAAGCGAAGAGGCAAGCCGAGGCTGCGATCGTTCCGACCAGCAGCATGGCGCCGCCGGCGTTGGTTGCCAGCGCCGCCGCCACGTCGCCGCGGACCGCGAGCGACCAGGCGGTCGTCATGCCGCAGGTCGGACACGGCCCGTCGAACCACTGGCGGATGCGGCACCGCTGCCAGCCGAGTTGTTCGTGCGTTCCCCACCCGCGCGGGTCGGGCGCGAGCTGCGTCGCCACGACGATTGGCGCCACCAGCACGACCGCCGTCAGGGCGGCAAGCCCGCGCCCCTGCGGCGTCAGCATTCGCGCAGCGTTCACAGCAGGCGCTTCCCGGCGGAATGAGGCGGCGGAGAGTAGCAAGGGACGGGGCATGGGTGCAAGGTGCATTTCGTAGGGAGTCGGGATGGGGGCGTAAGAAGGCATTCGTAGTCTTGCTGGGTGCTGGTAAGCTGGGGT
>CAYSFP010000166.1:0-12243 GCA_964430075.1 uncultured Planctomycetaceae bacterium
TTTACGGCGATGAAGGGGCTGCCGGTGACGATCCGGCTGCTGGATCCGCCGCTGCACGAATTCCTGCCGCATGAAGCGAAGAGCCAAAGCGAGTTGGCCAAGGAAGTGGGGGTTTCGCCGGCGTTTGTGAAGGCGCGGGTCGCGCAATTACACGAAATGAACCCCATGCTGGGGCATCGCGGCTGCCGGCTTTCGGTAACTTATCCCGAGATTCTCGAGATGCAGGTGACCGCGATCGTCGAGGCGGCAATCGCGTGCAAGGAGAAAAATGTCGACGCCCAGGCGGAGATCATGATTCCGCTCGTGGGCACGGCTGCGGAGCTCAAAAGCCTGCGGGAAAAGACCGAAGCGGTGATCGAAGCGGTGATCGCCGACAAGAAGTTCAAGGGCAAGCTTGATATCCAGGTCGGCACGATGATCGAGATTCCGCGGGCCGCGCTCACGGCCGATCAGGTGGCGGAGCATGCCGACTTCTTCAGCTTCGGCACGAACGACCTCACCCAGATGACGTTCGGCTTCAGCCGGGACGACATCAACACGTTTCTACCGGATTATCTGCGGCATGAGCTGTTGCCGCAGGATCCGTTCCAAACGCTGGATGCGACGGGCGTCGGCCAGCTTGTGGAGATGGGCGTCACCAAGGGCCGCTCGACGAAAAAGGACCTGAAGTGCGGCATCTGCGGCGAGCACGGGGGCGACCCGGCGTCGATCAAGTTCTGTCACAACGCGGGGCTGAACTATGTGAGCTGCAGCCCGTTCCGCGTGCCGATCGCGCGGCTGGCGGCGGCGCAGGCGGCGCTGGCGGGGGAGAAGTAGCGCCGTGATGAATGGACGGGATAACAGAATGAATGGAAGATTGACAGGATATGGGGAGTGAAAATCGGGTGGCGCGAGTCGGCTCGCTTTGAGCTATCCTGTCGATCCCAAAGATCCTGTAATCCTGTCCCTTCGATTCTCAACTTGCACGTCGTTTGAAGTCGACGGCCGTGGGAATCTCGGCGTCGTCGTCGCTCGCGTGCAAGCGGACGGTCGCCCCCGGCGGGTTGCGGCGCTCCTGGACGAACCCACGTTTGCCGTCTTGGAAGAACGAGGCGAACTCTGCCGCAGGGCCCGTGGTGAACTCAGCTTCCAGCGCGGCGATCATGTCCGCGAACGGCAGGCCCTGGCGGTAGATCGTGCGGTAGGCGCGCTTGATTTCCAGCACTTCGGCTTCGGTCAGGCCGGCACGCTTCAGGCCGATCTTGTTCAGGCCGACGATCAGCGCCGTTTCGCCGTCGGTGAGCACGAACGGCGGCACGTCCTGCACGACGCGGGCGCAGCCGGCCAGCATGGCCAGGCGGCCAATGCGGCAGAACTGATGCACGGCCACGCTTCCGCCCAGAACCGCCCGGTCGCCGACCTGCACGTGGCCTCCTAGCAGCACGTTGTTCGTGAGAATCACGCGGTTTCCCACGCGACAGTCGTGGGCCACGTGGGCGGCGACCATCAGCAGGCAGTCGCTGCCGACGCGGGTTTCGCCGTCTTCCTTCATCGCACGGTGGACGGTGACGTTCTCGCGGAGCACCGTCCGCTCGCCGATGACGACGCGGCCGGGATGGGATGGCGGGTTGATATGTTGCGGCATCCCGCCAACGACGGCGCCTTCGCCCACGGAAACGTCGCGGCCGAGCACGACGCTGGACTTCACCGTGGCTCGCGCCGCCAGCTTGCATCCCTGCCCGATCACCGCTCCGGCCTCGACGGCGGCGAACGGCCCGATTTCGACGTTCGAGTGGACGACTGCCAAGGGGCTGACGACGGCGGCGGGGTGGATGCGAACGTGCATGCGAGCTCCTTGGAGAGGCCGTCGCGGCGCGGGCGACTGGCGGCTTTGCGATGGCGATCGGCCAGCGTGTTTTATCGGTCGATCCAAATGCGCTGTCTTAACCAACTGGTGGAATTTGCCGTGTCGTGCCGGCCGCATTTGGGGGGGATTTTCGCACCGTGCTGGCGCCGATGCATGGTTCAGCCCGGGAGCTGCCATTCGCAAGTGCTCGCGCCGCCACGGTTAACGACTGCTGGCGCCGGCTGGGCGATGGCGCCTAAGCCGTCTAGACTGATGGCATCGATCGACGCTCTGGCCGATCCCGCCGCGGTTGCCCTCCCCCACCCCGATTTACCCCACGACTATGTCTGACGTTGTCAAACTTTATGACGAGGCCGACCGCCTTAAGGCCGAGGGACGCCTCGAGGAAGCGGCGGCCAAGCTTCAGGAGGCGCTTGCCATCGACGAATCGTACGCCCTGGCCCACTCGGCCCTGGCGGTCGTGCTGCAGCGATTGGGGCGGCACGACGCGGCCATTGAACACGCCCGGCGGGTGACGGAACTCGAGCCGGGCGACCCGTTCAGCTTTACTGCCCTCAGCGTCACGTATCAGCGGGCGTTCGCGGGAACCCAGCAGGTGGGCTACATCCGGCTGGCCGAGGAAGCGATGGAAAAAAGCCGGCAGTTGGGCCAGGGGCATTAGGCGCCGCCAGAGCGCTTGGGGATCCGCGCAAAAACTTCGCACGGCCGGCGGGGCCCAGTTATCATGGAAAGCCTTACGCTTGCCGCCGCGGCATTCTCGCCTAGCGGCCGCCGTGCAGCGCATTCGCGCGCCGGCGCTCGAAGCCGCTTCCTGATTGACACCTTGATGCCATGCCTGCACCACGCCGTCTCGCACTGCGCTTTGAACAATTGGAATGCCGCCGCCTGCTGGCGGCCGACTTCGGCGACGCTCCGGCGCCGTACGACACATTGCTGGTCGACAACGGGGCGCGGCACGAGGCGGTCGGCCCCCAGTTGGGGGCGATGCGCGACATGGAGGACAACGGTGCCCCCACGGCCGATGCGACCGGGGATGGCGCCGACGAGGATGGCGTCGTGTTTGGGACGCTGCGCGTCGGCCAGTTGGGGGCGCAGGCGACGGTGACCGTCTCTGGCGCGCCGACGGGAGCTCGCCTGGATGCGTGGATCGACTTCAACGGCGACGGCTCGTGGGGCGGACCGGGCGAGCAGATCGCCAACAATCTGGCCGTGGCCAACGGCCAGAACGTGGTGACGTTCGCCGTGCCTGCCGACGCCCTGTCGACGACGGTCTTCGCCCGATTTCGCCTGAGCACGGCGGGCAATCTCACGCCGCGCGGCGCGGCGGCCGACGGCGAGGTCGAAGATTACGCTGTTACGATTGCGGAGCCGGCGGCCTCGAGCGGCAGCTTTGGAGGCGCCCGCTTGATTTCCAGTACATCCGTCGATCCGCAGAGCATCGTTGCGGCCGACATTGACGGCGACGGCGACATGGACCTCGCGTCGGCCTCGAGCGGCGACAACACGGTCGCGTGGTACGAGAACAACGGCCGCGGGTCGTTTACGGTCCACGTCATCACGATGACTGCCGAAGGCGTGCGCGGCATTTACGCGACCGACCTGGACGGCGACGGGGATATGGACATTCTGGCCGCGGTCGAGAGCGAAGGCGCGATCGCCTGGTTCGAGAATGACGGCAACCAGACGTTCACCGAGCGGACCGTCAGTACGACGGCGCCGGGCGCCAAGAACGTGTATGCCGCTGACGTGGACGGGGACGGCGACATGGACGTGCTGTCGGCCCACGGCAGCCGAACAGCATGGTACGAGAACAACGGAGCGCAGACCTTTACGCAGCGGCTGCTGCCCAACGCGGGGACCGGCGTCTACGGCCTGCACGCGGCCGACGTCGACGGCGACGGCGATATGGACGTCCTGTATACGTCGATCAACGACGACAAAGTCGGTTGGTACGAGAACAACGGTTCGCAAGTCTTCACCGTGCGCGAGCTGCTGTCCGCCGCGGTCGATCCGCGCAGCGTCTACGCCGCCGACGTGGATGAGGACGGCGACCTGGACGTCATCGTGGGCTCCAGCGGGCCGACGCCGATTCGCATCCTGGTGAACGACGGGAATCAGGCGTTCACCACGACCACGGCGGTCACCGGCATTGGCAACGTGTGGAGCGCGCTGCCGGCGGACCTCAACGGCGACGGTCGTGTGGATTTGTTCAGCACGGGCTTCCAGAACAATCGCATCGTCGTGTCGCTGGCCGGCGTTACCGGGGGCTACACGCCGGAGAACATTACGACGACCGCTGCGGGCGTGCGGGCGGCGATTGCGGCCGACCTCGACGGTGACGGCGATCTGGACATCGTGGCGGCGTCGCCGGGCAACGACCAGATCGTGTGGTACCAGAATGACCCGCCCGAAGTCGTGGCAGGCGACTACGACGAAGACGGGGACGTGGACGGCGCCGATTTCCTCGTGTGGCAACGCACGCTCGGCGCCACGGCAACGCCCCATGGCAGCGGCGCCGACGGCAGCAGTAACGGCGTGGTCGATGCGGCGGATCTGGGAATCTGGAGCGCCAACTATGGGGCCGCGAGCGCGCCGGTCGTCCCGCGACTGCAGGCAGATGCCGATTCTGATCGCCAGCGCGCCGCGGACTCTGATTTGAACTCGTCGCCGTTGGCCCCCAACGCGGACGACGTGATTTTACGGTGGCTGGCGTGGGAGCCATTGGCCGAAGCGGCGGCGATCGAGGCGCCGGCGCGGCGTGAGCCGTGGGTGCCTCCTCCGCGAAGCGTCGATGCCGTTCTTGGACTCCTTGCTGCCCCGAATGCCTCGGCGACGGTCTGGTTGCGGGCGGGCCTCACGCTCGACGATGAAACCGACGAATCGCGCGAGTTGGCTGACGCTCTTTTCGCCAACGATTGGACGAGCGTCGGCAATCTTTAGGTCCCGCGGCGGTTTTGCACTCGTCTCCGCGCTAAGCCGCAAGCGGCTGCGACCGCATGGTCGCCTCCGGCCGTTACAGACGGTTTGGCGTATCGCGGCGCGGCAAGCTGGGATCAGGCCTGCGCGCCGCCCTGGCGGACGACGCGCTTGTTCACGTCGGTCTCCAACACGCCGAAGGCTTGTTCGTGCCGCTGCACCGACAGGTGCAAGGCATGCAACATGCGCTTCGCCGTGTAGTAGTTGGTCACGATCCGCTGCGTGATGACCACTGCCTCGTGCGGCACGCCGAACGGCTGCGAGTTGAGGCCGAAATCGACGATCAGCTCCTCGGGCGTGCCCGTGACGCGGCAGAAATTGGCGTAGGACGTCACGGCGTTTTTGTCGTCGACCTGCACGCGCTGCTGGGCTTCAGGTGCGCCGGTCTTGGCGGCTTCTTTAGTTTCGTCGGCCACGGCTGGACTCCTCGAAAGTTTTGATCGATCCGCTCGAAAGCGGTCGGTTTACTGGTCATGCAAGCGAATGGGCGCCCGCGGTGGCGGGACGCGACACAGTTTAGGTGAACGCCATGCGGGTTGCCATCCCCGCATTTCACAGGTCGTCGTCGCGGCCTGGCGAAATGCGGAGGATCACGCTTTCGCCGGTTTCGCCGTCGCCGACGCCGTGCATTTCGTAGACGGCGGCGTTGCGGAGCTGCAGCTTCTTCAAAAGTCCGAGATGGCGCGCTTCGGCCCGTTCGTCCATCCAGGAGCGGCCCTTCACCAGCAGAAGCTCGTCGAAAGCGTTCCAGTAGGGTGCAAACCAGGTGAGCAGCTTCGCCAGGGAGGCAACGGCGCGGGCCACGAGCACGTCGAACGTACGAATCGCTAGCAGTTCCTCGGCGCGGCAGCCGAAGGCCTCGGCGGGCAGGCCGAGCTCGCGAATCAGGGACTCGAGGACGCGCGCCTTCTTCTGTGTCGATTCGCAGACGGTCACCCGCAGATCGGGCCGCAGAATGGCAATGACCAGCCCGGGGACGCCGCCGCCGGAGCCGACGTCGAGCACCTTGCGGCCCTGCGGAATGAGCTTGGCCAGCTCCCAACTGTCGACGACGTCGCGGGCGACGAACTTGTCGAGCGTCGTGTGCCGCGTGAGATTGAGCTTTTCGTTCCAGTTCCACAGGGCCGCGCGGTAGCGATTAAGCAGCTCCGCCTGCGACGCCTCCAGCGAAATCCCCTGGGCCGTCACCGCCGCCGCGAGCGCGTCGGTCGGAATGTCGTCGATCCGTTCACCAGTTTGCATAACAATGAGTATCCGAAATCCATCCCGCGCAAGACAGCCCCCGCCACGTGTTTAGCCGCGACGCGGAGGTCCGCCGCAGCGGAGCGCGTGTGTGGCATCGCACGCGCTCCGCTCCCGCGTCGCGGCTAAACGTCCCTCGAGTGACAAAGTCTACGGAGAGTCCCCACTCCATGTTTGGCGTCCTTAACATCAACAAGCCGGTCGGTCCCACCTCGCGCGACATCGTCAATCGCGTGCAGCGGCTGGTGCGGCCCGCGAAGGTGGGGCATGCGGGGACGCTCGATCCCATCGCCTCCGGCGTGCTGCTGGTGTGCGTCGGGCAGGCGACGCGGCTGATCGAGTACGCGCAGCAGTTGCCGAAATCGTACCGCGGACTCTTCCTGTTGGGACGACGCAGCGCGAGCGACGATGTCGAGAGCGAGGTGGAAGTCGTTGAAAACGCTCGACGGCCGACGGGGGATGAAGTGGAAACGGCGCTCACGTCATTCCGGGGCGAGATCTTACAGCGCCCCCCGTTGCACTCGGCCGTGAAGATCGGCGGGCGGCGGGCGTACCAGTTGGCACGGCAGGGCGTCGACTTCGAGACCACGGCCAAGCCCGTCGTCATCCATCGCTTGCATGTCGTGCGCTACAAATATCCGGAGCTTGTGCTGGACGTGAATTGCGGCAGCGGGACGTACATTCGTTCGCTCGGCCGCGATTTGGCCGAATCGCTGGGGACGTGCGCCGTGATGGCGGGCCTTGCGCGAACGGCGATTGGCGACTTCAAAGTCGACGACGCGGCGACGCCCGAACAACTCGACGACCACTGGCAGAGCCGCTTGCTGCCGCCGGCAAGGCTCCTGGCATCGCTTCCTGCAGTTGCTGTGAGCGAGGACGAATTGCGCAAGCTGCAGCACGGTCGCGCCGTTCGCGGCGGGCCGTTGCGTACACCGGGGACAGGCGGCGGGGAGTTTGCGGCGTTCGACGAGCGCGGCGAGCTGGTCGCGATTCTTGCCGAGCGTCGGCCGGGCGAACTTTGGCCGGTGCGCAACTTTACCCAGCCGGCGTGACGCGACGATTCGCGGCGCCGGTGAGAAGAATCTGGGCGAACCGCCAACCGCGGCTCGAACTGCGAGGCCCCTCCCTTCGTCACCCTAGTGGGCGCCACGCCCAAGTCCGCGCAGGGCGTGGTCGACTGGCGAACGCACGGTGCGGCGCCACGCCCTGCGGCGGACCTTGGGGCGTGGCGCCCAGAAATCGCCTGCGGTCCGCTTGAATCGATTGTGCCTGCTGTAACTTTGCGGGCGGTCGATCAGCGGACGAAAGGGGTGCGGCGCTCCGCTGGAGGTGTGAACCATGGCGATGCGACGTGTCGACAACTCAGTTAGACGGACGCCTCGCGTCGGGCCTTGCGCGCTGCCGCCTGCCGCGCCGCGTCCAGTAGTTGGAACGACTGAGATTGACGGAAGGAACTCGGGCACGGATGCGCCCTGCGATCAAGCCGTGCGTGCGTCTTGGAGACGCCGCCGGTTGCCATGCCGCTTGAGGGCTGGCTCGTCCTGCGCGCTCTCGTGCCGATGTTCGAAAACCGCAGTCTGAAAATCGATCTTTTCGCGCTGGCGTTGTTGGCGGGGTGCGCCCTGCTGACGGCGGCGCTGGCGTCGTACGATCCGCTCGATCCCCCGGGAACGCTGGTCTACCCGCCTCGCGCGGAGACGGCCAATCGTTGCGGCCCGGCGGGCGCCAACGTGGCGCATCTGCTGTTTGCGGGCGTCGGCTACGCCGCCTACTACGTGGCGGGCTCGCTGGTCGCGGTGGCCGTGTTGCTGTTCGTGCGTCGCGAGATGAACCAGCCGGTGCTGCGCGGCGTGGGCTGGTCGATGTCGCTGGCCGCGCTCGCGACGCTGGCTTCGATGGCGCTGCCCGGCTCGACGCCCGGGCCGGAAATCGGCGCGGGCGGGTATCTGGGCGCCATGGGCTACGCGCTGTTGGAAGCGCACTTTGCGCTGGGCGGCGCGATCATCCTGGCTCTGAGCGTGCTGGTGGCGGGCCTGTTGCTGTCGACGGACTACCTGCTGCTGAAGGTGGCGGCCAAGACCACCGTCGTTTCCGGCGCCGGGTTGGTCAAGCTCGGTCGCGCCGGACAGAAAGTGGCGGCCGCGACGAGCCGCCGCCGCGCGAACGATCTCGATCCTGTCGCGGAGGAAGCGGGCGATGCGGCCGCGGAAGACGAAGCCGCCGAGGAAGAATACGAGTACGAATACGAGGACGAGGGGGAAGGCGAAGAGGCCGAGTGGGAGGACGAGGACGACGACGACGCGGAGGCAGACGTCGGTCTGAAGGTGAAGACGCCGGCGTCGAAGATGGAGGCGGCGGAAGCGGCTGAAGAGGATGCTTCGGCAGGCGCGGCGGAGGGCAGCGCCGGGGGCGGGGACGCCCCGGCTCGCTCAGAGGAGGAAGCCGCGTCGATGCGGATCAAGAACAAGCGGTCCAAAGACGCCCAGCGCAGCGAGCGGGACGAGATGATCGACCAGCTCGAGAAGGCTAACAGCATGGGCGCCGACGACATTCCCTACGAGCTGCCGCCTCTCGACTTGCTGCTGGAGTCCGAAGAAGTTTCGTACGAAGAGCACGAGAAGGAAGTCCGCCGCAAGGCAAAGGTGCTCGAAAAGACCTTCCGCAACTTCGGCTTCAATGTGAAGGTCGTTGAAATCGAGACAGGTCCGGTGATCGCCCAGTTCGAGGTGGAGCTCGAGGCGGGCCTGCGGCTGTCGAAGATTACCGGCCTGGCCGACGACCTGGCCATTGCCCTCCGGGTGCCGAGCGTGCGCATCGTGGCGCCGATTCCCGGCAAAAACACCGTCGGCATCGAGGTGCCGAACGAGAACCGCCAGCTCGTGCGGTTGCGCGAGGTGATCGAGGAAGCCAACGGCCGCGCTAAGCGGATGAAGATTCCGATCTACCTGGGCAAAGACGTGGCGGGCAACGCGCTGACAGTCGATCTGACGTCGCTGCCGCATTTGCTCATCGCCGGCCGCACGGGCACGGGCAAGAGCGTGTGCCTCAACTCGATCATCGTGTCGATGATCATGAGCCGCGGGCCCGACGAGGTGCGGATGCTGATGATCGACCCCAAGATGGTCGAGCTGTCCGGTTACCGCAAATTGCCGCACCTGATGCATCCGGTGGTCACGGATATGCGGAAGGCCGAGGCGATTTTGGCCTGGGCGGTCGACAAGATGGAGGAGCGGTATGCCTTGCTCGCCCGCGCGGGCGTGCGGCATGTGACGGTGTACAACCAGCTCAGCGAGGAGGAGCTGCGCGAACGCGTGGAGCCCACCAGCGAGGCCGAGTGGGAGAACATTCCGCGGAACTTGCCGTTCATCGTGATCGTGGCCGACGAGATGGCCGACCTCATGATGACCTCCGGCAAGGAGGTCGAGCAGCACATCATTCGGCTCGCCCAGAAGAGCCGGGCGGTGGGCATCCACCTGATCCTCGCCACGCAGAAGCCGACGGTGGACGTCATCACGGGCCTCATCAAATCGAACCTGCCGGCCCGCATTGCGTTCCAGGTGGCCAGCCGCACGGACAGCCGCGTGGTGCTCGACGAAATGGGGGCCGACAAACTGCTGGGCAACGGCGACATGCTGTTCCTGTCGCCAGGCACAAGCCAGCTCTTGCGCGGGCAGGGCACATTCCTGTCGGACGACGAGATCACGCGGGTGACCGAGTTCGTCGCGACCGATTCGCCGCAGTTTGCCCGCGAGCTGATCGAGTTGAAGACGAAGGACGAGCAGGAAACCGCTCAACCAGGCGAGCTGAAGAATCGCGACGAGTTGTACGAGGCGGCAGTCGACATCGTGGTCCGCGAGCGGCGCGGCAGCGTGTCGCTGCTGCAGCGATGTTTGGGCATCGGCTACGGCCGTGCGGCCCGGCTGATCGACTTTATGGCCGAGGACAAGATCGTCGGCGAGTACAACGGCGCCCAGGCCCGCGAGGTGCTGATTTCGA
Organism: uncultured Planctomycetaceae bacterium; assembly: GCA_964430075.1. Classification (GTDB taxonomy): domain Bacteria; phylum Planctomycetota; class Planctomycetia; order Pirellulales; family Lacipirellulaceae; genus Lacipirellula. The sequence continues at coordinate 10,061 of CAYSFP010000166.1, forward strand.
TCGAGGATTGGGAGGCGATGAGCGGCGAGCGGGGCGATGGCGGGCAGCCGGCGCCCGCGGCGCCGCAGCCGCTGACCGCGGCCACCGTGCCGCCGAAGCCGCGCCGCACGACGCGCATCCTGCCGGGCGAGGACGAGCCGAGCGACCTGGAGCCGCCGCGCGGGGCGCCGGCGCGGCGGGCGGGGGCCGCCGTGGCGACGGCGTCGGCCGCTTCGCAGGCGACGGCCGTGGCGGCGGCGCCGTGGGAGGCGGACGCCGAGGAACTTGATTCGGAGGTTGTCGAGGATTTCGAGCTTGAAGAGGGCGATGAGGACGCCGAAGTTTTCGACGAAGACGCGGCGGTGGAGTCGACCGACGACGGCGAAGCCGAGGACGCGGAGTCCGACGAGTCGTGGGAATACGAAGAGGAGGACGAGGCCGACGAGGCGGACGCCAACGACGAACTAGGGGACGAGGATGAGGGCGCTTGGGAGGAGGCCGAGGAGGATTCCGAGGATGACGGTCCGCCCCGGCGGGCGGAAAGTGCGTGAGTGCAGTCGTCTCGCTCCGCGAGACGAAAATCCTCTCGCGGAGCGAGAGGGCTACACTTCGCGGCCAGAGTTTGACACCTCGTCTGTAGGCCACTATCCTTGAGTGCAGGGGTCGGCTTTGCCGGTCCCGCCGTCCGCACATTCAAGTCAGAAAGTCGCCCGCCATGCGCCCGTCCCTCGTCGTCAGCATCGTGATTATTCCGGAGGTCCGGCCCTAGGGTTGACGACGACGCTCACAAAGTCATCACAAACCCTGAGGCCGCTGGCTTCAGGGTTTTTTTGTTTTTTCGGGGCTCTCGGCTGTCAGCTATCGGCTCTCGGCCAGAGCAGATCGAATCTGGCCGACAGCCGATAGCCGATAGCCGATAGCCGACAGCCAATCCGCCATGCACATCGAAATCTACGACACGACGCTTCGCGACGGCGCCCAGGGCGAGGGAGTCAGCTTTTCGCTCGACGACAAGGTGCTCGTCGCGCGGCGGCTCGACAATTTGGGGTTCGACTACGTCGAGGGCGGCTTTCCGCTGTCGAATCCCAAGGACGCGGAGTTTTTTCAGCGGTTGGCCGCGGAGCCGCTCAAGCACAGCAAGCTATGCGCGTTCGGTATGACGCGGCGGCGCGGGATGGCGCCGGGGGAGGATCCGGGCATCAAGGCGTTGCTCGAGGCGCGGACGCCGGTGGTGACGATCGTCGGCAAAACGCACGACTTTCACGTCACCGAGGTGCTGGGCGTGTCGCTTGAAGAGAACCTGGCAATGATCCGCGAGACGATCGCGTTTTTCCGAGCGGCGGGCCGCGAGGTCGTGTACGACGCGGAGCACTTCTTCGACGGGTGGAAGGCCAACGCGGCGTATGCGGCCAAGACGATCCAGGCCGCGGCCGAGGCGGGCGCGTCGCGGATCGTGATGTGCGATACCAACGGCGGGTCGATGCCGGAGGAAGTCGCGGCGCTCACAAAAGAAGCGGCGACGGCGGTTAATGCGCCGCTGGGGATCCATTGTCACAACGATTGCGAGCTCGCGGTGGCGAACTCGCTGGCCGCGATCGATGCCGGCGCCATCCACGTGCAGGGAACGGTCAACGGGCTCGGCGAGCGGTGCGGGAATACCGATCTCGTGTCGATGATCGGCAATCTCGCGCTGAAGAAGCGGCATTTCGAAGTGCTGGTGGGCGAGCGCGGCAGCGGCGCGGTTTCGCATCTCACGGAGTTGTCGCGCTACGTCTACGAAATCGCCAACATGAATTTCCGCACGAACCAACCCTTCGTGGGGGCGAGCGCATTTGCCCACAAGGGCGGCATGCACGTGCATGCGGTGGCGAAAGCGGCGCACACCTACGAGCACATCGACCCCGCGCTGGTCGGCAACGAGCGGCGGGTGCTGGTGAGCGAGCTGTCGGGCCGGTCGAACATCATCGCCATGGCCACGAAGCTCAACCTGCAGCACGACAAGGAGCTGATGGACCGCGTGCTCCGGCAGATCGTCGAGCTGGAGAATCGCGGCTACCAGTTCGAGGCGGCCGAGGCGTCGTTCGATTTGCTCGTGAAGCGGCTGGCCGGCACATTCACGCCGCACTTCGAGCTGCTGAAGTACCACACCAGCGTCGAGAGCCGCGGCGGCACGCCGATCACCGAGGCGAGCGTCAAGCTGCTCG
>CAYSFP010000167.1:0-12232 GCA_964430075.1 uncultured Planctomycetaceae bacterium
TGTCCATATCATTTCAACAGCGAACGAGTTAGACAAAGTTCAAGTGCCATTCGTCGCAGACACTTTTAGCCCTCCAGCAGCTCTACCAGGCCGAGGCATCGGTCCGCCGCACCGAGCAGTCGATGGCCCAATCGTACGGCATTAAAGATAATGTTGAATCGGTGATCGAACGAATTGCCGCCGTCCATGCGAAGCTGCCACAACTGTCGCCGCAACTCGGCAAGCTCGTGGCTGCGCTCACGAGAAGCCCGCAGGCCAAGAAGATTGTGGCCCGGGTGCTGACGGCGTCGGAGCCAGTGAAGGGATTGAACGACGCACTCGGCCCCTTCGTGGATGGATTCTCCAATCGTCCGCTTCCACAACTCCGAGAAGAGACGTCGCGAGCCGCGGCATCACTCGCCGATTTGCCCGACTTCCTCCAATGCCTGACACAGTTGTGTGAACTCGCGCCCGAGCTCGCGGCAGTGTTCCCGCAGTTTGATCTAACCGCCAGGCAGTTGGAAGCTGCCATCGCCGATGCCAGCGTCGAAGCCGCCTTCCGACGTGACCGTCAGGTGAATCGGTTCAACGCGGCGGAGCACCGCCGTCGCACCCGTCGCGTCGCGGAGCTCTATGACCAGTTGTTAAGCGCAAACGCGCATGAGATCTGCCAGCGAGTGAGATCGGGGTTTCAAGAACACGTGCGCATCGCGTCGCTGCCCGCCGCTCAACTCGACGACGATCAGAAGGACTTCAAGAAAACCTACAATCGGGGCCGCCGAGATTTGGAGCATGAGTTCGGCAAATCCATGCGGTTCAAAGCCATCCGCGATCTGGCCTCCGGCGATTGCGGCGAAGTGCTCAAAGATCTGAAGCCCGTGTGGCTGATGAGCCCCCTGTCGGTATCCGACACGCTGCCGCTCGACTCAGGATGCTTCGACGTTGTCATTTTCGACGAGGCGAGCCAAATCACGCTGGAGGAGGCTGTGCCTTCACTGTTTCGCGCGACCCAGGCGATCGTGGTCGGCGACGAGATGCAGCTCCCGCCAACAACGTTCTTTGCGGCCAAGCAAGCGGACGACGACGAAGGTCTGGTCATCGAGGAAGACGGCGAGTTAGTCAGCTACGAGTTGGAAAGCAACAGCTTCCTCAACCACGCCGCGCGCAACCTGCCGCCGACGATGCTGGGATGGCACTACCGCAGTCGCAGCGAATCGCTGGTCAGCTTTTCGAACTGGGCCTTTTACGAAGGACGCCTGCTCACGGTTCCGGAAGAGCAATTGCCGCCCTCGGATCGTCCGCCGCTTGTCGCGCAAACATCGGCAGACGCCGAACTAGGGGCCGACGAACTTGTCGCGCGCCCGATTAGCTTTCATTTCTTGAAGCACGGAGTTTACGAGCAGCGCCGGAACGCTGCCGAGGCAGAATATATCGCCCATCTTGTGCGTCGGCTGCTCGCAAGTCACCCCGACCGCACTATCGGTATTGTCGCCTTCTCCGAGGCTCAGCAATCTGAGATCGACGACGCCCTCGCCCGGCTGGCTCGGGAGGATACGCAGTTCGCGGATCGCTACGAGGCCGAGCTTGAACGGGAAGTGGACGGGCAACACGTGGGACTGCTGGTCAAGAACTTGGAGAACATCCAGGGCGACGAGCGAGACATCATCATCCTCAGCGTCTGTTATGGGCCCGACCCCAGTGGCAAGATGCGGATGAATTTCGGCCCGATCAACATGAGCGGCGGAGAAAAGCGGCTCAACGTCGCCTTCTCCCGCGCCAAGCATCACATGGCGATCGTAAGTTCCATTCATTTCAACGACATCACCAACGATTTCAACGAGGGCGCCGCCTGCTTCAAGAACTATTTGCGCTACGCGGAGGCAGTCTCCGAAGGACGCAGTGACGCGGCCACGCGTGTGCTGCACGGCCTGTGCCGTTGGCATGGCGCCCAGGAGCAAGAGGTGGAAGTTCCGCGGGACGCAGCGTCCGAGCAACTGGCAGCCGCGCTTTTGCGAAACGGTTTCCTCGTCGATCGCGGCGTCGGCCAGTCGCACTTTCGCTGCGATCTGGCGGTTCGTCGCCCGGGAGATGCGACCTATCGCCTCGGCATCCTGGTCGACGGAGAAGCCTACTACGAACAAGCGGACGTCCTAGAGCGGGACGTCATGCGTCCCAAGCTCCTGCAGGCCTTTGGTTGGAAGGTGTGCCAGGTGTTTGCGAAAGATTGGCATCAGGATCGCGAGCGGGTTCTGGAATATGTGTTGCGCCGCGTCGCTGGCGATTCCGATGCGGAAGCCGACGAGACCGACGCCACGACTTTGCCTACGTCCGTCGCGCCGATCGGCGACGGTTCAACTGAAGAAAGCGGCGAAGAGCTCTCGCTTGAGTTGGAATCGAGTCGATTGCCGGAACGTCCACTTGCTGATGTGGGCGAATTCCTTACTCCGCAGGACAAGACGCTCGATTCTGCGCAAGCTGCCTCAGCAACGAGATACTTCGAGTTTCGCAGCGACACGTCAAGTAAGTTCTGGGAAATTACATTGAGCGGCACACGCCACTGCGTCCGTTTCGGTCGGATCGGCGCCGCGGGGCAAGAAGCGGTCAAAGAATTCGCCGACGAGAGTCGTGCCCGTCAGAATTCTGAAGCTCTGATTCGGCAGAAGCTGGCGAAGGGGTACCTCGAAGTTGCCTCACCTTCGTCCGCCAGATGACTATGCAGGTACGCCGGCGACGTAATTTGCTGGTTGTTCCGAATTGAAATGACCTGCGTGCTAGTACACGGCGTCTCCGGCTTATAATTATTTTCAGCAGATCTCGAAGAATCTGCGCGAACTTTGGGAGCCGGCCGACATCTATTTATTAGGTATCAGCGAAACTTCGAGCGAATTGTCGGGTATATTTCAGGAGAGAGGAGTTCCATCCATGTTTTGGTCAAGTCTCATACGCACCGTGCTCGCGGCGACGAGTTCGCCGCAAGGGAGCGCTGGCTCGCCGTTTGCGCTGCATACCCAAGGTATGCGGGCGAACGAACAGTCGGATTACGCGCCCGCCAGCAATAGAAGGCGCCTATGACGCTTGGCCAAACTCTCCAAAAAGAGCCACCAAGGCCCGGCGTCGCTACGACGCCGGGCCTTTTTCGTGGCCTCACGTCAGACGAGCCTTCACTCGGCATCACTTGGGCTGGTAGCTGAGACGGTTTAGCGGCGGTCTGAAGAACCGCAGACGAGGATTCGAGCGCCTCCCGGCCCACTCTGCGCACCCGGTGCGCGCACGCGAAAACATCAGCGGAGAAAACGCAACGAAACAAGGCCCGTTCGACTTCGGGTGAGGTCATCGGTTTTTCAAGCCGACTAGGTCGGGTTCAACTCCCACACGGGCTGCTGGCCAATGAACACACATTCGGGCGGAGGTGCAGATGGGAGCACGCCTGCCTTGGGAGCAGGAGGTTCTCGGTTCGACCCCGAGGCGCCCGACTGAAATGCAAAGTCGGTACGACGACGGTAGTCGAGGGCTGGTTGCCCAAACGCGCCTGATAAGCGCGTTGCGCTGCGTTCGATTCGCAGGGCTACCACTGAACCGCAGAAAACTAACCGAAGGAAACCAAATCATGTCCCCTCGCTTGAAATGCACGCCGCGCAACCGAGTTCCTCGGCTCCGTGGTGTCAATGGTTCAACATACTCGCCTTTTAAGCGATGGGATGGGAGTTCGAATCTCTCTGGGGCCACTGTCATGTATCGAACTGGGGCGACGAAAGTCTGGTGGACCTGCCGAGCCTTATAAGCACGGCGCGCTGGGTTCAATTCCCAGGTCGCCTACAGCGGCAAAACACGGGATTGAAGCTGAAAGGCAAAGCACCTGCCTCTTAAGCAGGATGTTGTGGGTTCGACCCCCGCCAGTCCCACTCGAAAATCTGGGCCCGACCGGGTCCTCTCGGTCTTTGACAATTCGATAAGCCAAAAACTGCGTCCGTGGTGTAGTGGTTGCACGCTACTTTGCCAAGGTGGCGGTGCGGGTCCGATTCCCGCCGGACGCTTGAAGGCTGCGCGTGGGGAAGCTTGGCCCGCGCTACTGGAAATACGTCGCGAACCTCGGGCGTACGAGATCGCACGCTTCAAATCCAGCCGCGCAGACGTCGATGCGGAGGGGCAACTGCTGGTAGTTGCGCGTGTCTGTTAAACACGTTCGTTCGCTGGTTCGATCCCAGCCTCCGCAGCTTGATGGAAGCGCCAGCCGATTGGCGACGGCAGCTGTTTCGAAAACAGTCGAGCGTAACTGCCTTGCAGGTTCAACTCCTGCCGCTTCCGCTTCTGCGGGTGTGGTGTTCAAGGGCGAGCACGACTGCCTTCCAAGCAGTTGGATTCGGTTCGAATCCGAACTCCCGCACTTCGGGGTCGTCTAACGGAAAGATCGCGGTCTTTGAAGCCGTCAATCAGCGTTCGAATCGCTGCCCCGAAATCTGGTACTGGGTCGTCTAGTGGCAAGACGGGAGACTCTGACTCTCTTAACGATCGTTCGATTCGATCCCCAGTAACTTACGGAAGCGACCCGACTGGCTGAGGACGTCGTCTTGAAAACGGCTGGCCGCAAGGCTTGTGAGTTCGAGTCTCACCGCTTCCGCTTTCCGTCCCGTGGCTCAGCGGCAAGAGCAACTGCCTTACAAGCAGAGGATCGGTGGTTCGAGTCCACCCGGAACGACTCGCGCCGGCGTAGCCCAACGGAAGGAGGCGTCTGTCTTAGGAACAGAACAGTGCAGGTTCGAATCCTGCCGCCGGTAGTTTTGCTTTCGGTGTCATAGTGTAGCGGCACTGCACGTCGCCCTGTCGAGGCGAAAGTACGGGATCGACACCCGTTGACACCGCTCGCCAAGGTACGCAACTGGCAAAGCGGCGAAGCTCAAACCTTCGTGACTCCGCGGGTTCGACTCCCGCCCTTGGCACTTTTGAGAGACGTGTTCCTCACGGCCGGCTGTAACCCGGTTGTCGCAAAACAGTGAGGTGGACGACGCGAGGTTCAATTCCTTCACGTCTCACTCCATGCCCCGTTGGTCTATTGGTAGGACGCCAGGTTCTCAGCCTGGAAAGGCCGGATCGATACCGGCACGGGGTGCTCGCGACCGAGTGGTGGAACTGGAGGACTACCGCCCTGCGCTCGGTCGCCTCCGTGGCGACCGTGCTCGGTTGCTCTTAGCGAGTGAAGGATCCGGTTGAGCCTCATAAGCTCGATTCGCTTGGTTCGACTCCAAGGCTCGCTACTAACAGGGTCGGGTACGCAATTTTGGTAAAGCGGCCATCGACCAATCCGCCATCCATGGCGACTCGGTGCCCGGAACGTGGTGAATTGTCTGCGGGTTCGATCCCCGCCCCGACTACTGCTTGGAAAACACTAACGTGGGCAAACGCGCCGAAAGACGCCACCACAAGCGGCGGATGAAACAAAAGGCGGCGAGGCTCGTGCGAGACGTTTACCGGTACGTCGGCGAAACGCGCGCCAACGTCACCGCCCAGTTCGTCAAGAACGCCGACAACTTAAAGATGTGCGGCAAAAGCTGCTGCGGAAATCCCAGACGATACAGCGAGGGCGCCACCTATGAAGAAAGAATCGGAGACCGAGAAATTGCTAACGGTCTGAACGAATACAGTCCCGTGGTCCAACGGCTACGACGCCTCGGTGACAACGAGGAGAGCGCTGGTTCGACTCCAGCCGGGACTACTGAAACAACTGCCCTGAGGTGCTTTGGCGGCACGCGACGTTGGTAAGGTCGAGGGCCGGGTTCAATTCCCAGCGGGGCATTTTCGCGGGCTCATGGCCTAACGGGAAGGCGTCACTCTGGCAGAGTGAAGAATGCGAGTTCGATTCTCGCTGAGTCCACTTTCGGGGCATTGGTCTACCGGGATGACGCCTGCCTTGCAAGCAGGAAGACGCGGTTCAATTCCGCGATGCTCCACTGGTTTGAGATAGAAGCCTCGGAAGGTAGCCGGATACGGTTAGCCGGTCCCGTTTGCTAAACGGTGAGTCGCAAGACGTGCGCGTTCAAATCGCGTGCCTTCCGCTGTGACCGATCCCGAAGTGGTCGAGGGGCCTGGCTGTGAACCAGGCGTCAGGCGGTTCGAGTCCGCTCGGTCACCCCAGTCCCGCAGCATTGGAGAGCAAGGCGATCTTCTAAATCGTCTCACGAGGTTCGAATCCTCGGCGGGGCACTGACGCCGAAGGAAGGGCAAATCGACGTGGCGACGAAACCCGGCGCGGAAAGCGGCCGAGCCCTCAACAGCCTTGCGAGTTCGACTCTCGCCCCTTCCGCTTTGGAGTAACGATGAATTCCCTACAAAAACCCGTGCTGGTCCTCAACAAACACTGGCAGCCCGTGCATGTCGCCACTGTGGCCCGTGCATTGATCCTGCTGTGGAAGGATGCTGCGCGCGTCGTGGACGCGGCCGACTACCAGACGTTCTCCTGGGACGACTGGTCGCAGTTGCGGCCCCGCGACGGCGATCCGTTCATGAGCGGTGTGAATGTTCGGATGCGCGTGCCGGAGGTGATCACGCTCACCGACTACGATCGGCTACCGACGCGAGCGGTGACATTCAGCCGGCGCAACATTTTCAAGCGAGACCGCTTTCAGTGCCAGTATTGCGGCGTCAATCCCGGCGGCGAGGAGCTCACGATCGACCATGTGGTTCCCCGTGCCCAGGGCGGCGTTTCGAGCTGGACGAACTGTGTGCTCGCCTGCATCGACTGCAACAAACGAAAGGCCGACCGTACGCCGAAGCAAGCCGGCATGAACCTCAAGAAGCCTCCGACGTGTCCTTCGTGGAGACCGGTCTACGCCGATCACCGCACGCGGCTGGAGAGCTGGTCGAAGTTCATCAGCGAGGCGTACTGGAACGTGGAATTGCAGAAGTGAATCGAGTCCCCGCCGGGTCGGCCGCCCGGCGGGCCTTACAGATCCGTGCTCCTGGAAGAGCAGTCAGCCTCCAAAACTGACGCACCGGGTTCGAATCCTGGCGGATCTGCTTAGTTGCCAGCGTGGCAGAACGGCGATGCAGCTGTTTTGTAAACAGCCCCATGCAGGTTCGAATCCTGCCGCTGGCCCTTGAGTCCCGAAAGTGTTACGGAACGCACGGCCGCGTCCTAAGCGGCAGGTCCAGGTTCGATTCCTGGTTGGGATACTTCGCCCGGTGAGTGTGTTGGAGAGCACGCGACGCTTCGAACGTCGTAGACGGGGTTCGATTCCTCGACTGGGTGCTGTTGGTCCTTGGAGTGTGCCGGATTCGCACGCAACCCTGCGAAGGTTGAAGACCAGGTTCAATTCCTGGCGAGGGCGTTTTGTCATCGATTGTCTTCATCCAGAAAGGAGGTGTGCCATGCGCCGCCAGCAAAACGACGAACCGTTTTTTCGAGACGATGAGCAAGCGCCGTAAAGGTTTCCCTTCGGAAACTTCCGTTAAGCGCGGCATTCGCATCGTTCACGGCGACAAGCTACTCGTGGAGAAGCTGGGACGCCAAGATTTGTGCCCCTGCGGGAGCCAGAAGCTTTTCCGCTCGTGCTGCTTGCGATCGGGCCGTTTTTGATGGCGCCAATCGTGACGACTACTTTTAGAGAAGAATGACAATCAGCGCATCGGTCGCTCCCGCGAACGGCCGATGCTTTCGACGCCGAAGCCCAACGGCGAGGCGGCTGTCTGCAAAGCAGCTCGAAGTGGGTTCGACTCCCACCGGCGTTTCTTGTGAATGCAGCTTCAAGCAAGGTCGACGTTGTCGGGCCCAGCGGCGCGCCGCGCACCAATGAACCGGTTTGCGCGCGCGCGTTCCGTCCATCGGTTCGCTCCGTCAGATGAGAGAAAAGGACTCCGTCCAACGGCAATCTACGCGGCGTTTCTAGAAGTTGTTCGGCAAGGCCACGGGTGACTATAGCTCCCACACAGCGAGCGTACTCTTGGGCCTCGGCAATGGTAGCTTCGCCCCGCGAGTGTCATTTGCTGTAGGGAGCAGCCCGTATTCTGTATCAACCGGCGACTTCAACGGCGACGGTATCTTAGACTTTGTTTCGGCTGACGCTGGCTCCAATACAGCAAGCGTTCTTCTCGGTCTTGGCAATGGAAGCTTTGCGCCGAGGGTTGGCTCAGCCGGGGCTGCCCTTCGCCAGCGTGTTGTCGGCCGAGCGGATCGAGCGGGCGTTCGTGCGGCACGGCAATCTGTTTGGCAGCAGCGCCGTGTACTCGACCGCCGTCATGGTCTGGTCGTTCCTCGGCCAGGTCCTGCGCGACGGCAAGGAAGCCTCCTGCCAGGCGGCCGTGGCGCGCCTCGCGGTCCACCAGCAGCAGTGCGGCGAGGCGATTCCCACGAGCGATACGGGGGACTACTGCCGCGCGCGGGCCAAGCTGTCCGAAGCCGCGCTGGCCGAGCTGACGCGCGACGTGGCCGGTGAACTCGACGCCCACGCGGACCCCGCCTGGCTGTGGAAGGGCCGCCACGCGAAGCTCGTCGACGGCTTCACGTTCACCATGCCCGACACGCCGGCCAACCAAGCGGCGTATCCCCAGCACACGGCGCAGAAGCCGGGCGTGGGTTTTCCCATCGCCCGCGCCTGTGCGATCCTCTCGCTGGCCACGGCGTGCGTCAGGAACTTGGCGATTGGGCCCTACGCCGGCAAGGAAACCGGGGAAACGGCCTTGTTGCGCGAGCTGTTCGATTCGCTCGACGTCGGGGACGTGCTGGTGCGCGCTATTGGACCAGATCGCCCAATGCGAGGTCGCTCATCGCCCCGGTCGCATCGAGCCTCGCGAACTCAAACGACGACGCCACGGCTACAAGCTTATGCAGGAACCACGCGACACGCTCCGCACGCGACTCGCGCAAGGCAACTCGATGTGAGCAAATCGGTTACGACGACGACAGTGCCATTCGTGACAGGTTCGATTGACGGCGTGGTGAGGATCTACGGGAGCTAGCGGCGCCCCATTTGCCGCAGCGCGGAAGACCGCATTATGCGATCCTGCGCAGGCGGCTTTGGCGCGAATTCCGCGGTGCTGCTCATGCCACCTTCCCCAGAGGAAGCAGTTGCCAAGCGCCAGCCTTGCCAAGAGACGCCTCCAGAGGCGCAAGTCAACACCGTAGCACGCGGCGTCGCGCAACAATGCCAACAGCGCCAAATTCCGCGCCTGCCCAGATCTTGCCGCGCTGTGTTCCTGCTAAGGCGCCTGCTCCTGCAGCGGCACTTGATCCTCTGGCGGCTGCTGACGCACGAGCAGTCGCATCTCCTGGCGAGTGGGCCCGAAGTGAACGAGCACCGGCACTTCATCGTTCGCAAGGTTGAACAAGCCCATCTCCGCCACAATCGAGTCGTCGCCTTCGAACTTCACGGCCACGCGCTGCGACTCCTTATCGACGGCTCCCGTCATCGGCGTCTCCTTGGTGCTCAACCGATCGTAGAGCGATCCTCGAATGGCCCCTTCCTTGTTGAGCGAAAGTTGCACCAACTTGTCGCTTGTGGTCTGACCTTTCTCCGTCGTCACAATGAACACGCCCAACGGCAGCCACTCCTCGTTTGTTGCCGCCTCGCCCGTTTGGGAGATGGCGCTTGCCTGGTCGTAGTATTCCTCCGCAGTCGCCTGCACTTGGTCGCCATAGTAGACGTTGCCATCCTGATATGTGACCGTATCGCCGTAGGCGTACGACAAAGGAACCGCCGCCGCTAATCCGTACCAAGCCGCCGCGGCGCCCCAGCCAGGGGCGTACCAGGCGCGTGGATCGAGCGGCCCACGCGGATCGAACGCGCCGCGCGGATCAAACACGCCGCCCGGACCGGGGACGCCCGCGATTCCGCCGCCGATGCCGACGGCGGTCCCAATGCCGCCGCCAATTCCAAGCGACGTGCCGACGCCAACGCCCGGGGCAACGCCCACTCCCGGCGCCCCCACGCCAATGCTCGAACCGATCCCGGCCGTGGACGCATTACGTGGGAGATTGGCGCCCGTCGCCGCGCCGGTTGTCGCCGCAGCGCCTGCCGCAAGTGCGCCGACGCCCCCAACGCCGGGTGCACCCACGCCTGGGCCCACCGCGCCGCCGCCGACGCCTGCCGCTGTGCCGATTCCTCCGCCGACGCCAAGCGATGTGCCGACTCCGACGCCCGGCCTCACGCCCACGCCCGGCGCCCCTAACCCGACGCTCGATCCGACCCCAGCCGTCGACGCATTACGTGGGAGATTGGCGCCCGTCGCCGCGCCGCCTGCCGCCGCGGCGCCCGCCGCGGTCGCACCCGCCGCCGTCGCGCCGGCCGCGGGTCGCGCGCCGCCGCCTCCCGCCGTCGTGCCGGCCGCAGGCATCCCAAGAAAGCCGGAAATGTCATTGGACGAAGGCCGAGCCGCGGCGCCCGCCGCGCCGCCGGGTCGAGCGCCGCCCGCTGTGCTCGGTCGAGCCCCGCCCGCTGGTGCGCGTGCGGCAGCCGACGCTCCACTGGGTGCGCGCGCCGCGCTGGGCGACGGTCTAGGCGACCGACTCATCGATGGACTGCTGGAAGGGGCTCGGCTTGGCGCTGGGCGCGACGCACCGCCGCCTGCCCTGGCTCCGCCTCCACCGCCGCCCCCACGGGCTCCGCCTCCGCCGCCGCCGCGACCGCCGCCGCCTCGGCCCAGCGCATCCCCGGTCAAAATCGTGAGCGAAATCAGAAGCCATGCCACCGATACGCTGAATTTTTTCATCTTGATATCCTCGCGACCTGGGGTCGCCGTTGTGCGGAATTCGTCGAGCGCCCGTGCCAACGTCTGCGGTTTACTTGTTCTTCTCGGCAACCGCCGTTGCGGCCGGCGCCTTGCGAACGACGGTCACTTCACTTACGTCCGGCAGCGGCTCGCCGTCGACTTGGCGATCGACGGACTGCCACGTGTAACTATTCGCATCTACCAATGTGTAGATGTTGGTGCATGTTGCCCGGCGCCCGTCGGGAAGGATCTGCGAAAAGTCCACGATCCAGCGGTTTCCGTCGTGCGACCACGTTCCCGCGCCGAAGCCAGCGTCGAAATCGAACATCCACGAACGAATCACCTCGGTGCTGGGATCCCAACCGATGAACTGCGTCCCCTCCAAGTCGTCCATGTCGGGCGCGCTCACTCGGAACGTGCTCATGAGGAACGCGTTGTTCTTGCTCCACGTCACCGACGTCTCCGTCGACGTTTCGGCGCTCGCTTCGACCCAATCGCCGACCATCCACGACAACTCGGCAAGCGTACCAGGCACGATGGCGGTTTCGCGGACTTCCGTCTCGCGCACCGTGCTGAGTTTCCACGCTCCGTCCTGCTTGACATCCACGGCGATGTACGTCGATTCGCTGGTCGCCTTGCCAGGGCTCGTGACGCGCACGGCGCCTTCCTCGATGGCCACTTCCGGCGTTACGAAGCGAATCCTCGGCTCCAACACTTCAATTGACGTGTCCTTGCTTTCGGCAAAGACTTCGCCCATGGCTTGCTTGATGGCCTCGCGACCCACGACCCGGTCGCCGTTGGGAGTGACCCACTCGCCTTCATCGCTCCAGTGCTCGGCGACGGCGTGAGCGTCGCCTCGATTGTACGCCTCCACGTAAGACGCAATGGCGGCCCGAATCGCCGCCTCGTCGTCTTTGTTCGCTGCAGCCGGCTGCTGACCGTTAACCTCGGCGGACCCGACAGCCAGAAGCAGCGTCGCCAAAAGCGTTTTCATCATGATGGGAGCCCCTCCAAAAAAAGTAAAGTGAACCGAGGATCGCGCCGAGGATTTCGACGCGGCGGTTGACGCGTCGGGATTCTCGGCGTCGAAAGTCTTCGACCCACGCGGCGTCGCGGCGCCCCAGGCATCGTAGGCGCACGCCTCCGGCGCCTCGTGTTGTATGCGGGTCAGCAGCGGTTCTCTCGACGTCCCGCAGGTGTGCGTATCGCACGTCATGCGCGCCGGCACAGTGCCGCGCTGAGCGCGGAAGAGCCGACTGAGCCGTGCTCTATGATATCCGCGACGGCTGTGCCTAGTTAAGGACATCAAGCCAAAGGCCCAGATTCTCGAAGCTGAGCAGCGAAACCGCCGAGGCGAAACCATGCACGGTCGCGCATCCAACGGTCTCCGTAGCGAATTCCTGAAGTCGGCGCCTCGCCACAAATCCCTGCAGAACTGGCGAAGGATAACGTGGCGCACTGATGTCGAAGTCATCCGCTCACTTTCTGGAAACCCGACAACTTGCCGCCTTCTAGGGCCCGCTTGGCATCTAAAAAGCCATAGAGCTGGATGAAC
>CAYSFP010000168.1:0-12118 GCA_964430075.1 uncultured Planctomycetaceae bacterium
ACTTGTTTGTCAGCTCCCCCGAGCTTTTCGCAGACTTCCACGCCCTTCATCGCCTCCTGATGCCAAGACATCCCCCATGCGCCCTTCGTAGCTTGGCCACATTAATCGAACGCTCTCGCGTTTGACTTGTGTGCTACGAAGAGTGATCGCATTGACGGACCGCAGGAATGAACCCTGCGGCTCGCTGCTGGCTTGCAAGGCCAACGTGTGCGATCGCTCTGAGTAACGCTTGATCCAAATCGTTGTCTAAGGACAAAAGAGATCCGGTCAGAAGCTTGACTCACGCCGGGGTCGAAGACGACGGGCTTACCGGGCTCGCTTCTCCTAGAAGAACGACGAGCCGGCTCGCGCCGTGACGTATTCGACCTTCAGCTTGAGATCCGCTTCTGATCAAAAAATCAGATGCCACTCTTGCTCGAAAAACCAAATTGTCAAAGATCGCCAGCCGGCCAGAAACCGGCTGCGGCCCCGGAAAGCCGCGCCCCAAACGAGCGAACAAGCCGCAACCGGCTTGCCCTCACTTTTGGGTGGGAATCCTAGATTTTAGAGATTCCCGGCTGGCTGTCAAAGGGGGGGTCTTCTCGAAAGTTTCACCCACTCCCAACAGCCAAGAACAGCCGCCTTGGGTCCCGCTTGGAGGCGGTTTAGCGGCCGAGTCAGCATTGTAAAGAGGCCGGCCTCACCGACAAGGGGTCACTTGCCAATGTTGTCGCGAGGGTCGCGGGGCGGTCGATTCCAGCCATGCTTTTCGATGCGTCGGTGAGTGAAGACGGCAACGCCGCCCGCGACGATCAGTGCTATCACCTGCCCGCCTACCAGAACGAGAAACTCGCTCCAACTGCCGGTCACCGGCGGCGGGTTCAGCGCATCAAAACACGCAACACACGCGGCGCCGACGAAGAAAGCCTGGCGGCTGCCGCGGCAATAGACGGCGGCAGTGACACAAACGATTGCTCCACCGAAGAACACGGTCGCCGTGAGCAGCCTCAAAAAGAACGTGCCGTAGACGCCCGCCAGGACGATCCCGATCGCGACGATGGTCATGAGAAACAGCAGCGACCGAAGGCTGTAGCGCGGCCCCTTGGGCGCCCCAGACGGCGCCGAGTGCTCGGCTGGCAATGGGAGAGGGTGAGCAGTGCGAGCGCTCGGCGTCGTGGAACGCTGGTCTGGCATGATCGCGACTTTGCCTTGAACTACGGCCGGACGGCTGGACAGCGGGGAATGCCGACCGCTCCTGAGGCATCGTACCAAGTCGCACCGGTGCAACCCAAAGAATCGCCGAGAGACAACTCATGCTCAGGCGCTCGCCGTCGCGAGCGCGCTGCCATCGAGCTCGGCGGCTTCCGCCATGCGCCGCGCTTCCGCCTCGGCGGCCACGGCGGCGTCGAGCTCGTCGCCGGCGCGGACAATTGCGGAGGCCGCGTCGTCGTCGGGCTGCACGTTGACCACGCCCAGGTCGAGATCCAAACGGATTTGCTGGGCGCCCATCGGAATGGGACACAACGAAATGGAGCTGCGAACACGTTGTGCCACGATTTTCGCGGCGCTGGCGGAGCTTCCCGGCAGCATGACGACGAACTCGCCGACCTCGAGCTTGCCGAGCAGATCCATGTCGCGGAGCGTGGACGAAATGAAGGTCGCCAGCGAGTCGAGCAGCAGCATGCCCACCGCGCTGCCGTAATTCGTTTCCAGCCGATCGAACTCCTTGACGCGGAAGCGGACGACGGAAATTGGCTCCGCCGTGCGATGGCTGGCGGCGATGCGGCGATTCAGCTCGTCGACAAATGCGGCGCAATCGGGCACGTTGCTCAGCTCCAGCGGCTTCATCATGGCCAACTTGGCCGGCGTGGCGCCCGGCTCGAGCTTACTTCCGCCCGCGCTCGAGCGAGCTGGCACAACCGGCGAACAAGCGATGCCATTATGCCAATAGCTGCAGTTTCTCCCGCCGTTCTTTGCGGCGTAAACGCAGTCGTCGGCGCGCCGCAAGAGCGTCGAGCCGTCCTCCCCCACCTGGCTTTCCGCCAAACCAATGCTGGCGGTCACGCGGAGGGACTGACCGGCAAACTGGACGGCCATCGCTTCGATCGCGCGACGCACCCGTTCCGCGGCGATCTGTCCTTCAGCGGCCTTGGTGTTGGACATGATGATGGCGAACTCTTCGCCGCCGTAGCGACACGGCAGGTCGCCGTTCTTAACGATCCGCGTGAGCGTGCGGCCCACGCAGCGCAGCACCTCGTCGCCGGCCTGATGGCCGTGCGCATCGTTGAACTGCTTGAAGTGGTCGACGTCGAAAATGAGCATCGAGAACGGTCGCCCCTCTTCGTTGAAGCGGCGCATGTTCTCGTCGAGGCACGCGTCGAAGGCGCGGCGATTTGCCAGCCGCGTCAGCGCATCGGTGCGCGCTTCGGATTGCTGCGTGCGGATTTCTTCCGCCTGGATTTGAATCTTCCGCTCGGCGTCCTCAAGGCGATCCTGCAGCTTCTTGTTCGCGCCGAGCATGGATGTGACGGCTTCGCGAACAACGTTACCGGAGTTTGCGTCGCCCACGTCGAGGGCATCGAGCTTTTCGGAAATGTCGCCGACCAACGTGTTGTGCTCGCCGACGTCCGAGGCGACATTCTGCGCCAAATCACGTAATTGCTGGGCCGCCATATTCGCGCGGGCGGCGTCGTTGGCGGCCGACTCCGCGGCCGAGGCGACCTCCCGATTCATGACGGGAGTTTGCGACTTAGGATGCGTTAGCCGGCTGTAAGACAAGGCGACGATGAATCCGGCGATGAAAGCCGTCAGGCCGAGGACAACGTCGATCAAGACGTTGGGCAACGACGTGCCTAGCAGGAACTCCATGGAACTGGACCTTCATCGGCAACGGAGACGTCTCATCGCGGCGGCGGCCAGATTCCGAAGCGCACACGGTGCACGGCAGCTCGGCGCCTGTTGCGCCGGTGGGTGCGCGAAATGTAGCCGCCAAACACTAGGATGCGGTCGCGGGCAGTCAACGTGCGGACTTCCACTTTGCGAGTTCAGGTTGAAGAATCCGCCGTCGCGAACGGGGAACTCGCTCAAGAGGTCCCACGGCGCCGATTATTCCGACGGGTGTCTTTGTGACGCCAATTTCGATATTCTGAGCGTTTCGCCGGTTTGATTGCCCGCGTTGTGGATCCTCGGTGAACCCTGCTTCTCCAACCCAGCGGCCGCCTGGCCCGTCGAGGCCCACGCGCCTCGCCCTCCTTGGCTACGCATTACGACTGCGCTGCCCCACTTGCGGGTCGGCGCCCGTGTTCCGCGGTTGGTTCGCGATGCACGATCGTTGCCCCGCGTGCGGGCGGCTCTTCAATCGGGCGCCAGGGTATTTTCTGGGCGCCATTTACTTCAACTACGGCGTCACCGCGGGCCTCATGGTAGCCGGGTATTTCGCCGTGTTCTTCACGCGCGGGCACGTCTCGACCGCGTGGCTCGCCGGCCTGGCTGCATTCTGTCTGCTGTTTCCGCTGTGGTTCTTTCGCTACGCGAGGGCCCTGTGGCTAGCCTTCGACGAGCAGTGGGACCCGTGGCCCAACGACGAAGAGATGCGTCGCGGCGAGACGCCGATCGCGCAACATTGCGGCCCCGAAGAAGCGATCGCCCCGCGCTGAGCACGTCAGCTAAGCAGTCGGCTCGGAGGCCGCGGCCTCGCGCTCGGCAGCAGCGCGTTTGACCGATCGGTACGCCACGAACCCCAACGTGCCCACCAGCGCGAAGGGCATCGACATCATCAGCAAGATGCTGTAGTAGAGCCCGGTCGCCAACCCTTGCGCCCGAGGGTCGGCCAAGTTCTCTTTGCACGTGGGGCAAGCCCACGCGTCGCCGGCAACGGCAACCACCAAGAGCGCCGCTGCAATCTGCAGGCTAGCGCGCTTGAGCTGGCGCCAAGTGATGGGCAGGCGTTTCATACGGTGAATTCTATTCTAGAGATCGGCTGATGGCCAGAGATGGTACAGCATCGCGTAGACGAGAACGCCGGTCATCGAGACGTAGAGCCAGACGGGGTAGCCCCAGCGGACGAGCCGCAGGTGCCGGGCCCGATAACGGGCCCGGGCGCTGGGATCGAGCGCCGCGGCAGCGCCCCAGCCGAGGGCCTTCGAGCCGAACACCGCCGCCGCGATTGCCACGAACGGCACGGTCATCGCCAGGAGAATGTGGGACGCCAGGATCGCGTAATACACGGTTCGAATCGGTCCGGTGTGCGTGAACTTCACGGTCAGCCGAACGCCGAAATGGTAGGTCAGGTAGCTCGCCAGGAAGGCCGCCGAAACGGCAAGGGCGGCGAGCATCGTCTTGCCGTGGGCGGTCTCGGCGCCTCGTTTGACGCGCACGAGCCCGATCACGAGCAGGAGCGTTGCAGCCAGGTTCAGGGCCGCGTTGAGATGGACCAGCGGATGCGCGCCGGCCGCCAGCGGGGCGAGCGATGCAGCGTCGCTCATGCTGCCTCCGCGAAGTTTGCGTCGATCGCGTCGTCCTGTGCTGCGCGACCAGCGGTCGCGGCTTTTTGCTGATCGTTGACTTCGACTTCCTCGGCGAGGCATTCCTTCAGCAGCGTGACGCCCTTTTCCAGGTCGCGCAGGTCGTAGCCGTTGAACAGGCCCGCGATCTTGCCGCGCTTGTCGATCACCACGACGTAGTCGTTGTGGCCCTTATAATTCACGCCGCCGACGCGGAGCACTTCGTTGGCCAGGCGCTTCACGTAGTCAAAGTTCTCCTCGCGGCAGAACCGCCAGCGGTCCGTGTCGGCGCCGAGCGACTTCGCGTAGGCCTCGAGCGCCTGTTCGGTGTCGGTCAGCGGGTCGACGGTGATGCTGACCCACCGAACGTCCGCAAGTTCCTCGAGCGTGGTCATGTACTTGATGTTGGCGTTGAGCTTCGCGCAACTGGAGGGGCAGGTCGTGAAAAAGAACGACGTCACCCAGACGCGGCCCTTCATGTCGGCCGAGCGAAACTCCTGGCCGTTCTGATCGGTGAGGACAAACTCTTCCAGCGGCGGCAGCTTGGGACGCTCGACGCCGCCGGTGGCCTGGGCCTGTTGCACCTGGTACATCTTGAAGCCCCCGTAGGCCGCGGCCAGCAGGACGGCGAAGGCGAGCCAGTAGGGCAAAGCAGACGATTTCACTTGAGGTCTCCCGAAATACGCGTGGCGGCGACGCGCCAGGCCAAGGCGAGCATGGCCGCGGCGAACGCCAACGTGACAATCCAGCATACGGCGGCGGGCGGGAGGGCGTCGACGGGGGGGGCCGACGGGCCCGTAGGCGCAATGGATTCCAGGCCCGTTTGGACGGGTCGCTTAAGCGACCCGTCCGTCGCGGCAAAGTGCAGGTAATGCCGCAGGCCCGCGACGCCGTAGGTGAGGGGGTTGAGCCGGACGATCCAGCCGAGGGCGCCCTCGCCGCCGGCGGGGAAAAACGCGCCAGAGAGCAGCCACATCGGCAGCAGGAAGACGCTCATGATGGCGTGGAAGGCGTGGGTCGATTCCATGCGCCAGGCGATCGCGAAGCCGAGGCTGGTCAGAGCGACCGCGATGGCCGCCATCAGCGCGACGGCGAGCGCGAGTTGGGGAAGCGAAGACGCGAAGCGGAGGGTGACCGCCCCGAGGGCCAGGAAGAGCAGGCCCTGAAGCATCGCGATTGCGGCGCCTCCGAGGACCTTGCCCACCACCATCGCCCAGCGGGGGGCGGGCGAGACGAGCACCGCCTGGAGAAACCCCTCATTGCGGTCCTCGATGATCGAGATCGTCGCGAAGATGGCGGTGAACAGCAGGATCATCACCAGCGTGCCGGGAAAGAAGTGCGCGTAGTCCAGATTGCTGCCGCGCAGGCCCTCGCTGAACAGCAGCCAGAAGATGATCGGCTGGCCCAGGGCGCCGAACACGCGATTGCGCTGGCGGAAGAAGCGCACCAGCTCGCGCTCGGCCAGCGTAAACACGGCGGGCCAGGCGGCGGGCGAGTTCGAGTTGGCGGACGCTTGTGAAATCATGATTGAATGGGACGCGGATGAACGCGGATTGAACGGATGGACGCGGATCGGAAATCATTCACTCTGATCTGCGCGAATCCGCAGAATCCGCGTTCATCCGCGGTCCTTTCCCGTGGAAAATTCGTTTGTGCTGGTCCCTTCAAAAAATCGATGGCCCGTGCTGGCGATGAACACATCTTCGAGCGTGGGCTTGCCGAGGGTGATCATTTGGATCTCCCTGGGAAAGGCGGCCACCAGTCGGGGAATCCACTCGTGGCCGTCAGGCTGCTCCAAGCGCACCGCGCCGTCGAAGTGCGACGCGGGAACGTGGAACCGCTCGGAAATCGACGCGGCCAATTGGTCTGGCTGCTCCGTCTGGATGGTGATCGCGTCGCCGCCCACTTCGCCGCGCAAGGCGAGCGGTGCGCCCAGCGCCGCCAGCCGTCCTCGGTGCATGATCGCGATGCGGTCAGCGCGATCGGCCTCGTCGAGCAGATGCGTCGTCAGCACGATCGTCACGCCGTCACGCTGGCGCAGCTTGGTCAGGTACTGCCACAGGTCGATGCGCGCGCCGGGGTCGAGGCCCGTGCTGGGCTCGTCGAGCAGCAGCAAGCGCGGCCGGTGGAGCATACTCTTGGCCAGTTCGGCCTGGCGCCGCATGCCGCCGGAAAGCGTTTCGACGCGGTCGCGGGCGCGGTCGCTCAATCCCACGGCGCTGAGCAACTCCGCGGAGCGGGCCTTGAGCTCTGCGCCGCCGAGACCGTAGAGCCGCCCCTGATGGCGGAGGTTTTCCGCCACGGTCAACTTCTTGTCGAGGCTGGCGGATTGAAATACGACGCCGAGCTGCCGACGAATGGCGCCGGCATCCTCGCGGAGGTCGTGGCCCAGGATCGTCACGACGCCGGCCTGCAGCGGGATGAGCGTCGACAGGACGCGGAACAGCGTCGTCTTGCCGCTGCCGTTAGGACCCAGAAATGCGAAGATTTCGCCGGGCGCCACCGCGAGGGTCAGGTCGTCGACCGCGGCGAGCGGGCCGTAGTGGTGCGTCACGTGATCGACGGCGATGGCGGACGCTGAGGGCATTGGGGCGGGGGCGGTCGTCAAAACGAGGTGGACACTTCGGGGAGTACGATTTTTGCGCCGTGGACAGGACAGGGGGTAGGCGTCGTTGTAAATGCAAATCTCGCAACGAGTTCGTGATTTGGGGGGGTGTCCGGTTTGTCCCCTTTGCTCGAAATTTGGTGCGTGTGGGAGTCAAGGGGGCCGTGGGGCGGGGCGCGTAGGGGACGCGGCGGCGGGCGGTTACGCGCTAAGCCGCAAGCGGCGACGCATCGTCGTATGATCATTTGTATACACGATAGCGCGGCCGATTTCGACGCAAAATTTCCGCGCGCTGCTCCCCTGCCCTGCCGTTAATGCGCGGTCGCCGAGGTTTCGCCGGGCTCGCGCTCGCGCGATGCGGGGGCCATCGAGTCGGCCTCTTGGACGTCCAGGTCGGCGGAGTACGTGAGCCGCTGCCGCGACGGGCCGGAGTGCCAGGTGTTCATGAATCGCAGCGCCACGTCGGGAATCAGTGCCAGCACAAGCAGCGCCGACATCATGCTGGCGGGCACGGTGAGCACCCATTTCCAGTTGGCTTCCCACTTCAGGTGCATGAAGAACAGGATCACGAGCATCGCTTTGGTGCAACTGACGGCCATCATCCAGAACCGCTTGATGACGATGCTCTCGCCGAACGGCCAGAACGGCGTGTAGGTCCAATACGAGCACGCGGTGAGAAACACCAGCGCGATCGCGACCATGAGGTAGATGCGCACTCCGCCGTGGTCGTGATGATCGCCGGAATCGTGAGCGTGCATGCCGTGGGCGCCTCGTTCGTAGGATTGGTCGGCGTGTTCGGTCATGGGGAGACTCAATGCAGGGTGTAGGGTGCGTGAAACGCACCGGTCGGTTGGTGCGTTTCACGCACCCTACGGATCAAAACGAGCTTGGTGCGTTTCACGCACCCTACCGTTCAAAACAGGTACAGCAGGGGGAACAGGAAAATCCATACGAGGTCGACGAAGTGCCAGTACAGGCCGATGTTCTCGATCAGCCCCGCCTTGGCTTTGCCGAGCGTGAGACTTAACAAATAGACGAAGCAAATCAGCCCGACCGCCACGTGAACGGCGTGGAAGCCGGTGACCAGGAAGTAGGTGCTGGCCCACATGTTGCCGCCGGGGATCATGATCGGCAGGTTGAGCCAGGGGAACTGGTCGTTCAGACCTTCGTGATGGCCGCCTTCAGCCGCCGCGTGCTCGTCATCGGCGGCGGTCGACGTCTGAAGCGCCGCGAGCTGGAAGGGCGAGCGCCGATCCGTCGCCGCCGCGTGCTCTGCCGCTTCCGCGTGGTGCTGGGCGCTGGCCCGCGGGTAGATCTTGTCGGCCAGCGCGCTGAGCTTCATCCGGCCGTTGAGCGTGTTCGGTTCGTTGGTGAACGCCAGCTCGACCTCGGTGATTTCCGCCCGCAGCTCGTTGTACGCGGCGATATCAGCCTGAATCTCGGCGAGCCGCTCTTCGGACGGCGCCGGATCGGTCGCCTTCGACTCCTTGTCCCACTCGGCGATTTGCGGCACGAGCGCGTCGAGCCGCGTCCGCACGGCCGCCGCGTAGTAGACGTCGGGCTTTTCGTAGATGTGGCTTCGGGGCACGGCGGGGTAAATGCCGTGCGCGAACTTCGCATTGTACTCGAACGCCTTCACGCCGAGGAACACGCTGCCCAGCACGAGGGTCAGCACGATCCAGCCTCTGGACGCCTTGGCGTCATCCTGCTTGGCCGCTTCGAGGGCGAGCACCACCGTGATGCTCGAGGCGATGAGCACGGCCGTGTTGATGGCGCCGAGGTATTCGACCAGGTGCACGTCGTGCGTCGCGGGCCATTGGGCGGCGCCGAACCGCAAGACGATGTAGGCGCCGATCAGCCCGGCGAAGAACATGATCTCGGTCGACAGGAACAGCCACAGGCAGGTCTTGCCGTTGGGAATCGGCAGCGCCGGCTGGTACTGCAGGCCGGTGTGCAGATCGTGCCCCAGGGGGCCGGGGCCTTGCTGCGGCGGTTCGTGCGCGTGGGCGGCGTGGGGATCGGACATGGGAAATGATGCTGGATGCTGGATGGCGGATGCTGGATGGCGCCGGATTAAACGGAGACGATCGTGGTGATGGTGAGCCACGCGGGGAGGTACAGGAGCGTCGATCGCAGGAGCGCTCGGGCCGACTCCTCGTCGCGGCGCAAGGCAAACTGAATGGCGAAGCCGAGCTGCGCGGCGCCGAGGGCGACCGACCACAGGCCGTAGATCATCGGGCTGCCGCTGGAGGGGTCGAGCGCGGGAATCAGGCTCACGGGAATGAGCAGGGCGGCGCCGATCACGGCTTGGACGCCGCACCGCGCGCCGGTGGGATCGACCACCGAGAGCATTTGGTGTCCGCCGGCGGCGTAGTCGTCCCGGTAGAGCCACGCGATGGCCATGAAGTGCGGGAACTGCCATAGAAACAGCACGCCGGCAAGCGACCACGCGGTAAGATCCAGCGGCGTGCCCGTGGCCGTCCAGCCCATGAGCAGCGGGATGGCGCCGGCCACCGCGCCGACGGCGGTGTTCAGCGGCGAGCGCCTCTTGAGCGGCGTGTAGACGACGGCGTAAAGGATCCAACTCGCCAGACCCAAAGCGGCCGTGAGGGCGTTGACGCGCCAGAGCAGCCAGCTCGTCCCTGCAATCAGCCCGACCGCCGACAGCGCGACGGCCTCGGCCGAACTGACCCGCCCGGCGGCGCAAGGCCGGTTGGCCGTGCGGCGCATGCGGCGGTCGATGTTGCGCTCCAGCCACTGGTTGGCGATGCTCGCGCTTCCGGCGACCAGCGCTGTGCCCGCCAGGGCGTGCAGAATGGTCCACGCCTGCAGCGCGTGCGGCGCCGCCAGGTGGGCGATCGCGGCCGCGACGAACAGTTCGAGCACGACGATCCGCGGCTTGGTGAGCTCGAGATAATCGGCGAGCCGCGCACGGAGCGTGGAGGCGCCGCCCAGAGAGCGAACTAGCGGCGTGGCGTCGGCGCCTTGCGTGTGGAGCCGGCTCATGCGAGGACCCCCGTGAAGAGGCTTGCGGCAGGATCGCTCGGTTGGGCGGCATCCAACGACGCACCAAGTCGCAGGCGGACGACGCGCACGGCGATCACGACGCTGACGGCGACGATCAACGCCCCGATCGCGCCGTGGCCGGCGAGAATCGCGGCGCTGGCGAAATCGCTCGCGCGATTGAAGTGGCCGGTCTCGCCAATGAGTTGCGTGGCCCACGACGGCATGCCGTATTTCACGATCCAGCTACTGGCGCCGAGCAGGATTTGCACGCCGATCAATGCGACCAGCGCTAGCGCGCCGCCGGTCGCCGCCTTGCTTCGCCAGCAGCGCACCGCGAGCCACACAACATGGAATGTGACCGCCGTCGCGAGCAGCACGTGGAAGTACACGGCGATGCGGAAGAGGGTTTCGGCGCTGTCGCCGAGCATGTGCGGACTGTGGCGGACGACGGCGCCCAGGACGAGCTGCAGGTATGAGAGGACGGCCGTAAGCACCGCCAGCCGGACGAGCCTGGCGGGCACGGGCGCCGCACGCTGGCCAGCGGCGCCCCATGCGGGCGAGGTGATCGCGACCATGCCGGCGGCGGCGGCGAAGAACAGCGGACCGACGCAGCCGTGGACCAAGGCGAGCACGCGCTCGTCGAGCACAACGCGGAGGCCGCCGAGCACGCCCTGCCCCACCACGCCGGCGAGCAAGCCTGCACTGTAGAGCCGAACCCACCGGCGCGACTCGCAGCGCCAGCACACGGCGACCAGTGCGATCGTCAGCACGCCGGCGAGCATCGCCAGGACGCGGTGGCCGTGCTCGATGAATTTGTCGCCCGCGGCGCTGAACCATGGGTACAGCGGCAGGAAGGTTCCGTCGGCGGTCAGCCAGTCGCGAAACGCCATGCCCGAGCCGGTGGCCGTGACGAACCCGCCCCACCAGACCAGCGGAAAGGTGGCGCACGCCAGCAGCCAAGCCCACCGGTGGGGCCAGGGGGAGCGGGCGGGCGTGGAAGGGGTCGGGGGCATGATTGCGGAATGCGGAAGGCGGAATGCGGATGTTCGACTTGGTAATCCGCAATCCGAAATCGGCAATTGTTAACTAGTGACCGGCCGAGGGCGGAACGTCTTTCCCCGTCGGGGGCTGCGTTTGCGGGTAGTAGTCTTCATCCGTTTCCGGCGAGTTGTATTCGTAGGGACCGCGGTAGACGATCGGCTGGAAGTCGAAGTTGCCGTGCCCCGGCGGGCTGGGGGCCGTCCACTCCAGGCTGTTGGCGTGCCAGGGGTTGCGCCCGCATTTCGGTCCGAAGAAGATGCTCCACAGGAAATTGATGATGAAGATGGCCTGCACGCTCACCAGCAGAATCGCGCACCACGTGATGAACTGGTTCAGCGGCAAGAGATCGCGGAACGATTCGTAGTGGTACGGATCGGCCAGCCGCCGTGGGAAGCCCCGCATGCCCAGGATGTGCATGGGATAGAACACGCAGTTGAGCAGCACGAACGAGAAGAAGAAGTGCACCTTGCCCCACGAGTCGTTCATCGTGCGGCCGAACATCTTGGGGAACCAGAAATAGATGCCGCCCAACACGGCCATCGCCGTGCCGCTGAAGAGCACGTAGTGGAAGTGAGCGACGATGAAATACGTGTCGTGAATAAAGATGTCGACCGGCGTGGCCGCCATGAAGATGCCGGAGAGGCCGCCGATAATGAACATCGAGACGAACGACAGCGAGAACAACATGGGGGTGGTGAGCAGCAGCTTGCCGCCCCAGATGGTGCCCAGCCAGTTGAAGGTTTTGATCGCGCTGGGCAGCGCGATGAGCATCGTCGAGACCATGAAGGTCATGCCCAGGGCCGGGTTCATGCCGGAGACGAACATGTGGTGGCCCCACACGATGAAGCCCAGGCCCGCGATGCCGGCGAGGGAATACACCATCGGCTTGTAGCCGAACAGGGGCTTGCGGGCGAAGCAGCTCATCATATCGCTGACCATGCCCATCGCGGGCAGGATCATGATGTACACGGCCGGATGGCTGTAG
>CAYSFP010000169.1:0-12098 GCA_964430075.1 uncultured Planctomycetaceae bacterium
ACTACAAAAGACAAACCGCGTAATAGGTTACGAAAATTCAAGTGCCATTCGGCGATAAGACCAAATTGTGGGCGATCGTGTGCTCGCCGGGCGGCAGGTCGTCGATAATCGCCATCAATCCCATGGCCCAAATCGCCCCGATCGCGTTGAGACCCGGTTCCCGCGGTTCCGGCGCGACATAAGGGAAAGACTCCGCAAACTCCGTCACGACCATCCGCTCGGGAAAGTCGCCGGCCGATCCGTCGAAGATGACGCTGCCATTGAGTGTCGTGCGAATCGTCGTTTCGGCGAACATCGTGTCGAGGAACGGTCCCAAATCGACCAGGTCGTCCTCGCTGCCGTCATCGTATTGCTCGCCGGTGACGAAATACGGCGACCACGCCAGCGGCGTCCCTGGAGGAACGGTCACGTCGGCGCCTCCGATCGGCAGAAACCGGACGCCGTCCACCGTGTCGGGACGCGTCTGGCCCCCGTAGGTCGCACTGTCCCACTCGAAATACTCCAGGCCCCACTCGGCGAGCGACTTTCCCCGGAAATCGCCGGGCGGCAGCAACTGGGCGTGGCAGGCAGCCGGGAGAGACGTCAACAACGCGGTAAGAACGAGCAAGGGGAAGATGAACCGTCGATGCTGCCGTTTCATGAGCGAGATCCTTTCCATCACTTGGTGAACGTCTTTGGCGTTGCGGAAGCGCCAGAGGAACCGCGCCGAGCGGCTCCGCGGGAGCCGCCGGCGGACCGCCCCCGAGTTCGTAGGGTGGGTGGAGGTCCGCCGAAACCCACCAACGTTTAAGTGGCGTCCGTGGGTTCGCCGCGGACGGCGGACCCCCGCTACGAACTACGAACCGGCCGCCCGCGAGCTGCAAGCAGCATTGTGGCTTCGCCGCGCGACGCCTGAACAGGAAAGTTACCGGGAAGTTCCGGAAAAATGGGGGCCGGCGTCCTGATTCACTCGTCGCCGGGCATGCTTCGGCAGCGGTGGAACAGCTCGCCGTTGTCGCCCGGCGCCGACTCGCCTTGGTCGAGCACGATCGCAGCCAGCGGCAAGCCGACCGCGTCGGCGATGCGTTTCACTGTGGCCGCATCGACGCGGCGCCCCCGCTCGGCGTTGCGAACCGTCTTGACGTTGCAACTTGCCAGGTGCGCCAGGGCGTCCTGCGTCAGCCCGCGCTCGCACCGGCGGCGGTGCAGCTCCCGGCCGTTCACGGCAAGTCCACGCATGAGTTCGGTCTCGAACGGCGCTTCCAGGCGGCTTTCTCGCCTAATACGCCTTGAAGCAATGCGGGATTGTATCATTCCCCATCCGTGGGAGACGACGCCGCGGGCGGAAGCTGTAAAAGCCGGGCGAAGGTCAGCGTGTCGTACTCCACGCGCATCTCAACGACGAGATCGGAGCCGTCGCCAAAAGTGAAGATATGCACAGCCCAAAGCTGGACGACCTCGCCGCTCGGCAAGCAGACGCCCTTCTTGCCGCTTTGAACGATGACGTTGTCGCTTACCAGCCAATCGTAATCTTCTTTTCCCGTGGGATCGGTTTCGCACGTCGACCAGGCGATTTCGTTGGCGCGTCGCATCGCCTCCTTCCCGCGATGCTCGCCCGAGAAGGGAATGTTGGGCCCGCCCGGCAGGTGCAGGACGACCGCGTCGTCGAACAACGAGAGGAGGCCCTCCATATCGCGCGCGTCCCAGCAACGCAGCCAGCGAAGCACAGCGTCGCGGCGGCGAATCTCCAAATCCCGGGGCGAGGGCGTGACGACGATCAAGCTGCCGACGTCGACGTTCAGCGCGAAGCTGATCTTCGTCAATGGTCCGAGGTCGAGGCGCTGGCCGCGCTCCGCCTTGCGGGCCGTTTTGACGTCGACGCCGGCCAGGGAGGCCAGTTGCTCCTGCGTCAGTCCGCGCAGCTTGCGGACCGCTTGAATCTGTTCGCCGTTGGCCTGGGCTCCGCGCATAAGGCACTACTTGCGGGACAACTTTGTTGCGTCGCAGTTCTTGCCGCGACGCGGATTCTATCATTTCACGTCCCGTGGCGGCGATTCCGCCGGCGGAAGCTGCGAGAGACGGCTGAATCTTAACGTGTCGTATTCGACGAGCTGATCGATGACGAGCCTCGCCGCAACCCCTTGCCACACAACACCATTCGTCGTGCGTCGCGCAACAAACCCCGCTGAGTTCCGTCGCGCATCGCGTGGTCGGCCCCCTCCCCTTTCCGCGCGCCCGAGTGCCCTTGACCGGCCTTCGACCGGCGCCCTACTGTTCGCCCCCCGTTGTGGTCCCGCGCTTACGCGCCTCGATGCGCGCCGGCGCCTACGGTGCGCACCGCACTTGTCGAACACGGCCGCCGCATGATGTGTCGCAGAATTCTCGTCGCGATCCTCGCCGCCATGGCGGGCGCCTCCGGCTGCGCGGCGCTCAAGCTGCCGTCCCCGGCGCCCTCCGCCTCTGCTCAGCCCGGCACGCCCGCGTGGTGGAAGAAGCACAAGAAAACAGCCGAAATGGTCCCCGGCAAGGGCTTCCGCGTCGACGGGGTCGACGGTTACTTCGACGCCAACGGAGTGCCCATCAACTCGCGCGTCGTCAAAGTCGTCGACAAGAAGGATCAAGCCGGCGGCCTGCTCAACGACGCCGGCGCCAAGGAATTCGTGGGCGGCGTCAAGGAGTCCCTCGGCATGGGCCCCGATGAGAAGGAGGCCCGCCGGCAGTACGAACTGGGCGAGGCCAATTTCCGCGGGAAGCACTATGACGACGCCGCCGAAAACTTCGCCGCCGCCGCCAAGGGTTGGCCTAACTCGGCCCTCCAGCAGGATGCGCTCTTCCGCAAAGCGGAGAGCGAGTTTTTCGCCGACCGCTACGCTAAGGCAAACAACACCTACGAGAAGTTGCTGAAAGAGTATCCCAACTCCCCCTATCTCGACCACGCAATCACCCGCCAGTTCGCGATCGCCCGCTATTGGGAACAGTACCACGACTACAACCCGAACTGGGTCACGACGCCCAACGTGATCAACAAGCGCCTGCCGCTGTTCGACACGATCGGCCGCGCGATGAAAGTGTACGAGAATATCCGCCTGAACGACCCCACCGGACCGCTCGCCGACGATGCCATCATGGCCACCGCCAATTCGTACTTCCGCCGCGGGCGGTGGAACGACGCGGACTATCAATACGACTTGCTCCGCAAAGAGTATCCGCGCAGCGACCACGTGGCAGTTGCGTTCGAACTGGGATTGCAGGCGAAGAAGCGCCGCTATCAGGGCGCCGACTACGATGGCACGGTCCTTGAAGAAGCTCAGCAACTGGTCAAACAGCAGCGTCGACAGTTCGCTCGCGAGCTCACCGAAGAGCAGGTCCAGCGTCTCGCGAAGGACGAAGCCTGGATCCGCAGCGAGCTGGCCGCCCGCGAGTTGGCCATGGCCCAGCACTTCGACGGGATCGATCAGTACGGCTCCGCCAAGTTTTATTACGGCCAGGTGGTCAAGAATTACCCCTCGACGCCGATTGCCGAACAAGCCCGCACGCGCCTCGCCGAAATGGGCGATCTGCCGGATCAGCCCGAGGCGAAACTGGGTTGGTTGATCGACATGGTTCCCGAAAGCAGCGAGCGGCGCCAGGTGAAGCAGGTTCCGCTTCTGGAGGACAACAACCTCGGCCCGCCCGGCGCGAACGCGCCGATGCTCGCCACGCCTCCCGCACAGGGCACGACCGGTGACTCGACCATCGTTCGCTAGGCCGCCTGGCCGCCGCGGAGCCGTGGCACTCATCGTTTGTGCCGCCGTTCTGGCCTCGGGCTGCGCCGCTTACCGCATTGGCAACGGCAATCTCTACGCGCCGGACGTGCAAACCGTCTACGTCCCGATGATCGAGTCGGACAGCTTCCGACGCGACCTGGGAGAGCGGCTGACCGAAGCCGTGGTTAAGGAAATCGACCTCAAGACGCCGTTCAAAGTCGTGGGGACGCCCGAGGCGGACAGCGTGCTCGCGGCCCGCCTGGTCAGCGATACGAAGCGCGTCGTTGTCGAAAACCAGAACGACGATCCCCGGGCCGTGGAAGTCGCCATGGTGGCGCAGGTCAATTGGCTCAATCGCCGCCGCGAACCGCTGGGGCCGCCGGCGGTCATCCCGCTGCCCCCGGAGCTCGCCTTTACGCAAACCGCTCCGCTGCTGCCCGAGGCCGGCCTCTCGGTCCAGTCGCAGCAGCAACAGGCGATCCAGCGCCTCGCCGAGCAAATCGTCGCCACGATGGAAGAGCCGTGGTAGTCCCTCGCTCGCCCCGCAGGTAAACGGTTTCTCGCACGTCGCCGGCGATGCGTAGCATCGCGGCTATTCTTGCGGCAGTCTTGTAGCAGCACCCGCATTGAAAGATGCATTGGCCGCGATGCTATGCATCGCTGGCGCGTACCGTAGCTGTCCCCGTCCTTCGCTGCTACGCTCGACGGAATGTCGTCCTTGCGCCAATCGCTCGCCCAACGCTACCCCCAGCGCGCCACGTCCTGGCGGCTGCGGACGCGTGAATTAACGTTCGGCCGCCGCCCACTCGTGATGGGCGTCGTCAACGTCACGCCCGACAGTTTCTCCGACGGCGGCCGCTATGCGGAGACGGCAGCCGCGATCG
This sequence comes from uncultured Planctomycetaceae bacterium, assembly GCA_964430075.1. Taxonomy (GTDB): domain Bacteria; phylum Planctomycetota; class Planctomycetia; order Pirellulales; family Lacipirellulaceae; genus Lacipirellula. Next base: position 4,610 of record CAYSFP010000169.1, read on the forward strand.
ACCACGCCCTGGCGCTCGTCGCCGAGGGGGCCGACCTGCTCGATGTCGGCGGCGAAAGCACGCGCCCCTATGCCGCGGTCGTCGATGCGGACGAAGAGCTGCGCCGCGTTCTGCCGGTCATCCAGGCTTTGATCCGCCAAACGTCCGTGCCGCTGTCGATTGACACGAGCAAGGCCATCGTCGCTTCGGCGGCCCTCGATCACGGCGTCGAAATCGTCAACGACGTCACCGGCCGCGCCGGCGACGCCGCCATGCTGCCGCTCGTCACGAAAGTGCAACCGGGCGTCTGCGCCATGCACATGCAAGGCACGCCGCAGACCATGCAGGACGACCCGCGCTACGGCGACGTCGTCGAAGAGATCCACGCCTACCTTGCGGCCCGCCGCGACGCGCTGCTCGCCGCGGGCATCGAGCGCGACCGGATCTGCCTCGATCCGGGCATCGGCTTCGGTAAGACGCACGAGCACAATGTCACGCTGATGGCGAACCTGAATCGCTACCACGACCTCGGTTGCCCCCTGTTGGTCGGCCCCTCGCGCAAAGGCTTTTTGGCAAAGATCCTGGGAGACAAGAACGCCGACCGCGACGCCGCCACGGCCGGAGCCGTTCTGTCGGCGGCGGTTCAAGGCGTGCAGGTCGTTCGCGTGCACGATGTGCGCATCGTGCGTCAGGCTCTGCTGGCATTCGACGCCTGCGGGGGCCTCGAAATCCCCTGCTAGCAGTGATCTCCGCGCGCCTGCGGCGATGGCTTCCGCGTTGACCCAACTTGCGCGTTGAACGATACTTGCGCATACCATGGCCACTCTCCCGAAGACCTCCGCCGCGCCCGCCCAAACGCCTGCCATCGACCTGCCCGCGTATTGCCGGGACGTGGCCCAACGTGCCAAAGCGGCGTCGCTCGCAATGGCGACGCTCTCCCCCGCGGTCAAAATCGCGTGGCTGCACCGCTCAGCGGAGCTTTTGCGCAGCGAATCTGCGGCTATCGAAGCGGCCAACGCCGACGACCTGGCCGCCGCGCCTGGTTACGGACTCACGCCCGCCGAGGTCGACCGCCTGCGGCTCACGCCGCCGCGAATCGAGACCATCGCGTCCGCGCTCCTCGAAGTCGCGGCCCTGCGCGATCCCGTCGGCCGCGTCATCGATTCAACGATCCGCCCCAACGGCCTGCAGATCGATAAGGTGCGCACGCCGTTGGGCGTGGTGTTCTTTGTGTACGAATCGCGCCCGAACGTCACCGCCGACGCCGCGGCCATTTGCGTCAAAGCGGGCAACGCCGTCATTCTCCGCGGCGGCAAGGAGGCTCTGCACTCCAGCGCTGCCATTGTCGGCCTTATGGAGCAGGCCGCCCGCGAGACGGGCTTGCCCGCCGACGCTGTGCAATTGGTGAGCACCACCGACCGCGATGCGGTCGGCCACTTCCTCCGCATGCCGGAGTTCATCGACGTGGCCATCCCCCGCGGGGGCGAGGGTCTTATCCGCCGCGTCGCCGCCGAAGCGAAAATGCCCGTCATCAAACACTTCGACGGCAACTGCCACGTGTACGTCGACGCCTCGGCCGACCTCGAGATGGCGCTCCAAATCCTGGTGAACTCGAAGTGCCAACGGTTCGGAGTCTGCAATGCCGCCGAGTCGCTGCTCGTGCACGCCGACGTGGCGGCCGAATTCTTGCCCGCCGCCGCGGCCGCGCTGCAAGCCCACGAGGTTGAGATTCGCGGCGACCAGCGCGTGTGCGAGCTGCTCGACTCGGCCAGGCCAGCAACGGAAACCGACTACGCCGCCGAGTATCTCGGCCCGATCATCTCCACATGCGTCGTCGCCTCGGTCGACCAGGCGATCGCCCACATCAACCGCTACGGTTCGCATCACACGGACGCGATTGTAACGAACGATCTCGCGGCCGCCCGCAAGTTCACCGCGGGCGTCGACAGCGCGGCGGTCATGATCAACGCGAGCACGCGGTTCAACGACGGCGGCGAATTCGGCCTCGGCGCCGAAATCGGCATCAGCACCGACAAATTCCACGCCCGCGGCCCCTGCGGCGTCGATGAACTCACCAGCTACAAGTGGGTGCTCCAGGGAAACGGACAAATAAGAATGTGAGATGTGAAATGTAAGATTGATGATGTCAGACATTGGAAACTCTTGGTCTGACATCATCAATCACACATCAAACATTTCACATTCGGCCTCGCAACGGAGTGCAACATGAGCGAGATGCTAAGCCAGGCGGAAGTCGAGTCGCTGCTGAGCGCTATCGAAAGCGAAGACGGCGGCGCCGCGGCCTCGACCCTGGCGCCGACGCGCGGCGAAGCCTTCCGTTCCCGCGAGAAGGTCACCGTGTACGACTTCAAGCGCCCCGAGCGCGTCGGCAAGGAGCAGATGCGCTCCCTGCAAACGATGCACGAGGGCTTCGGGCGCAACTTGGGCGCCGCGCTGTCGGCGCTGCTGCGCACCATGGTCGAGGTGAAGCTCACCAGCGTCGATCAGCTCACGTACAGCGAGTTCGTGTTCAGCCTCGAGAATCCCACCTGCTTCAATCTCATCACTGCGATGCCCCTCGAGGGTCAGTTGATCCTCGACATCAACCCCTCGATCCTCTACCCGATGATCGACCGCCTGCTGGGCGGCAGCACCAACGCGGCGCCCCCCGCGCGCCGGCCGCTCACCGAGATCGAGCTGCGTCTGGTCTCCCGAATCACCGCCTTGTTTCTCAAGGAGATGCAGCATGCCTGGGAGAACGTGCTGAAGCTCGACCTCACCGTCGACCGCGTCGAGAGCAACCCCCAGCTCGTGCAGATCATTCCCGCCAACGAGGTGATCGTGCTCATCAGCTTCGAGCTGACCGTCGGCGAGACGCGCGGCATGATGAACTTGTGCATCCCGTTCAACACGATCGAACGCATCAGCCAGAAGCTCACCGCCAACAGTTGGGTCAGCTACTCGAAGCGGCCGCCGTCGCTCCAGTCCATGCAGCGCATCAGCAATCAGATCGCCGAGGCGCCCGTCGAGATGGTCGTCGAGCTCGCCACGACCCGGATTACAACCTCCGATATGCTGGGCCTGCGCGTCGGCGACATCATTGCCAGCGAAAAGGATGTTCGCGACCCGCTGTTGGTGTTTGTTCAGGGCGTGCCCAAATTCGTGGCGGCGCCCGGTAAATACAAGGGCCGCAAGGCGATTCAGATTCGCGGCGGCTATCAGCCGCACCACATTCACGTCGATCCGCCGGCCACCCGAGAGGGGGGATCACCCGTCGGAGGGACGCCTTAGTCAAGGATTACGTAGACTTTACGGCCCCAATTCACCCCGGCGCGAACCCCTGCCGCGTGGTCGCGGTCGAGTTTGTTTGACAACGGTTCTCCGCTTGCGACAATAAAGTGTCGTAGGACCTTGGGGTTCTCCAGCAACTTTTCGCCACACCAAAAGCCGAAATTGAACGATGCGCGGCCCCGCGAGCCCGCCTCGTCAGCCTTCTACTTCACGGCGCGCCTTGGATCCGACAACCAGCGGCTGATCGCGCGGCGTGGACAACCGTGGATCAGAGAAGAGCGCAAACGCACGCGACACAGGCCGTTAACCGCGTTAACGCCTGCGGTCGAGCGTCCGTGGAGCGCGCTCGTCCGCAGTCACCCCTCCTTGGCGCCGAGGTGCTCCACCTGCATCACAGGGGACCGGTCCATGGGTATCCCAGTCGTCTGCCCGCACGGGCATCATTTCAGCGTCAAGGATAAATATGCCGGCAAGAAGGGACTTTGCCCCTACTGCGAAGGGCAGGTCCTGGTGCGCGTCCCCGATGCCCTCTCGTCGCAGGACCTGCGACAGGCCGTCACGCGTGCCGTGCGCGACGAGCGCAAGGGAACCATGCCGTCGCTGAGCGACTCCTCGGTGCTCGACGGCATGCCGGAGGAGAAGGCGGGGGCCAGCAGCAGTAGCAGCAGCATGCTCGGCTCGTCCGTAGTGCGGCACAACATTCGTTGCCGCTGCGGCGAACGCGTCCCGATGTGGTTCGCCAAGTGCCCCAAGTGCGGCACGTATCTCGAACACTTTTAACGCTCACAGCAGTCAGGGCGCCACGCCCAAGGTCCGCCGCAGGGCGTGCCGCCCTGCCCAAACAAAGGCGGCCCAAACCGCAAGGGTCTGGGCCGCCTGAACCGTCGTCGACGTGACTGCCCTTTAGCAAACGCCGCAGCATACCGGCGTGCCATTGAAGCACACGTAGCAGCAGCAGCCGCTCTTGCAGCACTTCTCCAGGCACGCGCAGCACGCCTGAATCTGGTCGCAGCATTCCTTGTCGCCGCTGGTGCAGATGATGCAGCAGCCATCTTTGGTGTTTTCACACTTGCAGTGGGCGAAGGCGAAGCTGCACTGGCACACGCACACGCCGTTCTGGCAGCAGCAGCACGTGCACTGGCCCTGGCACAACATGCGGCAGAGATTCTGCAGGGCGCCGCACGCGACCTCGTCGTCGCATTTGCAGCGGATCTTGCAGCCGTCCTGCGTCTTTTCGAACTGAATCGTGCACCGCGGCACGACGTTCCAGCTCGTAAACGTCGGGGCGCCAGTCGGCGTGGGGCTGGGTTGCCAGCCGGTTTGCTGGCCGTACTGCGGCGTGCACACGGCGGCGGCGCTTTCCAACAGAGACGAAGCAGCCATTCAAGACTCCTTTCTTTGTCGCCGTCGCTCGGCAGATCGCACGCCTGAGTCTAGGTCTCGCTCAGGCGGACGACCGTCCGATGCCAGCGACGCATGTGAGGGGGGGGCGAAACCTCTGGTCGGCCAGTAAGAATCGCGCGTCCGAAACAAAGATTCCTCCCAGTTAAGATGGGTCGGCTTATCCGCAGTCAGGCTATTTCGGCGCGCGTTTCGCCGTCAATAGCAGCATGGCAGTCGCAGCACGATTCCTGCGAAGTTCACGCATTTTGGCGATGCTTGCATCCACTATGCGCAGCGCCCCTTGCTAGCAATCCGGATTGTCGCGCGAAACCAAACTCGCGGCAGCGACTGTCCGATACTAGTTAAACCGCGAAGACTGCGAGACCAAAAGAAGACGCACACTTTCGGCAATTGGAGGCGACGCTCATGTCCGCCAGCTTCGATTTCGAGTTCCACCCGAACGATTCTCAGTTCGGATTCCAAGAGTCGACCGATGCCGCCGCTCCCGCCGCTAGCGAGCACGCCTCGCCTATCTCCCAGATCTACGCGGCGGCGTGGAGCATGGCGCACCGCGATCACGAACTCGACAAACTGTTCAACTTCGAGTTCTACCAGCAACAGTAGGCGCTCCGTGAGATCCGACGCGCCTCGCCTTTTCCCACGTTTCTCGTCGATCCTACGAGATTTCTACGACGACTCTTCTCAATTCCGGGGAATTCACAACCTTAACCGTCGCAAGAACTTGTGACGATTTTTTCGCGTCCAGAATTTTTCCCCGATTTTTTTGTTCGCTGGCCGAACCTAGGCGTCGAAAGTAGACTCTTAGCGTGCGTCGGGTCCGTTTACGCCCGACGCGGCCTGGCCGCGAGCCCGCCCTTTCGGCGACGCTCGGCGCAGGCAGCATCCCATTTTCTCTCGAGCCGCGCACCGGCGCAGCGAGGGTGACATGCGTTCGATTCATAGCCTCAACCGCAATTTCGGCATTCCAAGCGCTCAACTGAGCGCCCGGTCGATTGTGCGCAACGGCTTCGATCGCGACATCCCGCGAGCTACCGGTGCGCATCTGGGCTATCCGTCGCGCTCATGGTCCGCCATGCGCGACATGCTACGGCGCCTGATGGTGACGGCGACGCGCGTGACCAAACGCCGCGTTACCGGCGGAGCCTGCGGCGCCGTCGCGCTGCAGATCTCCGGGCGACACGCCGCTTGGTGTCGCCTCGCCGCCTGCTAAGCAGGGCTAGCGATTCGCACAACACGAATCTCTCCCCGCTAGCGGCGCCGCCGGTCGTCGGCGCGTCTCGACGTACTTCCCTTTGCGTCGGCCGCCCGCTTGCCTGCTTTGCTGCCCTTCGTCCGACGTTTTCGCACTTCCGTAGCGATACGTCAGGCAAAACGCTCGAGAGAACCATGGACCTTGAAACAGAGACCCTCGAACTTCCCCTGGCGACGACCGCCGAGCTCGTGCGGGCGGCCCAGGACGGCGACAACGACGCGTTCGGCGAGCTGGTGACGCACTTCGAGCGGATGGTCTTCGCCGTCTGCTGGCAGCGGCTCCGCAACCACGCCGAAGCCCAGGAAGCCGCCCAGGAAGTGTTCATCAAGGCGCTCGAGAAGCTCGGGCAGCTCGAAGAGCCTGCCGCCTTCGCCGGCTGGCTGCGGTCGATCGCGGTCCGGCAGGCGATCAATCGCAGCGTGCGGCGCTCGCGGGCCCTGGCGGTCGAGCCGCACACGCTCGAGGGCGCCGGCGGCGCTCACGCTGGCGAGGGGCCGCTCGGCTCGCTGCTCGCCCGCGAACGGGTCGACCAGCTTCATGAGGGCCTCGATCGGCTGGCCAAGCTCGACCGCAGCACGCTCGTGGCGTTCTACATCGACGGCCGGTCGCTGATCGAAATGAGCGACGTGTTCGCGGCGCCGGTGGGCACCATCAAGCGGCGCCTGCACGTCGCCCGCAAACGACTGGCGAAGGAGCTCGAGTGCCTGCAGGCCGTGTGACGCTTGGATGCAGCGCAAAACGTCAACCAGCCCGACCAAGCTTGGTCGGGGCTGGCGCCTCATCGCACCCACATCCCAACGCCCACGGACTGGTCGCTTCAGCGACCAGTCTACCGCGCGCTAACGCGCCCGCCACGCCGCGATCGCCAGCGTGACCCACGCCGCCAAGAATGCGAGCCCGCCCAACGGCGTGACGGCGCCCAACTTGTTCCACGCCGCAGGCCCGAACGTCATCGCGTACAGCGAACCGCTGAACAGCGCGATCCCCAGAATGAGCAGCATGGCCGCGGCTTGAAACCCCGCCGTTGGCGAGCGACCGGCGATTGCGGCGACCAGCACGAGGGCCAGCGCATGGGACATGTGGTACCGCACGCCGGCTCGAACCACGCCATGCGCTGCGCGGCGTTCTCGGCATAGCCCCGCGACTGAAGCTGGTTCTCCAACCCGTGGGCGCCGAATGCGCCGAGCCCCACGCCCGCGGCGGCCAGCAGGGCTCCCACGACGACCATCCACCGCACAAACATCACGGACGTTGCCTCGCGCGAAGCTGGACGCGGCGACGGCAACCTGCGCATCGCCGCCAGCGCATCAAAAGACCGCCCCGCCGAACCGCTGTCAACCACGGCCCGGCAGAGCGGCGAAAATGCGATCGCGGAGGAGTTCAGAGTTCAGAGTTCAGAGTTCAGGAGGGGAACAGCCCCCGGCGCAAGCCGGGGGTTCGAAGGAATCAGAAATCAGGAATCAGAAATCAGGAATCAGGAATCAGGAATCAGGAGTCAGGAATCAGGAATCAGGAGTCAGGAGTCAGGAGTCAGGAGTCAGGAGTCAGGAGTCAGGAGTCAGG
>CAYSFP010000170.1:0-12075 GCA_964430075.1 uncultured Planctomycetaceae bacterium
CCGAAAAACGCCGCTTGCCACCGCTGCATAAAATACGAACGTGTTCTTACGCCCTGGCGGGACGCCTACGCCCCAACTCGCGAGCCGTTCTCAACCGCTTGCGGTTGAGCCCTGCCGCCAACAGCGCCGGCGCTGTTGGAGTCGCGCGCAACAAAAACCCCCGGCTTGCGCCGGGGGCTGGCCATGCATTGAGAATCGAAAGCGGGGCCAGTGCGAGCTCGCACAGGCTTGCGCCGACGACAAGGCGTCGCTTAGACGAACGCCGCCGACGGAGTTCCGCACACCTGTTGCATCATCCACTGGTCGAGATCGCCGAACATGTCGGTGAACAACTCGTCGCCGCACAAATACTCGCGAATCGCGAGCTGGCACCCCGCGGCGTGGAGCAGACGCAGGTCGTCGGCCACTTGCGCCGACGGATAGATCTGGCTCTCGCGGGCGCACATCAGCATGATCGGCACGCGGCGCGCTTGGTCGAGGTGCGCCAGGAGGCGCCCGCCGCGCGGCACCGCTCCGCCCAGCGACGCCGCGCCCGCAATGGGCAAGGAGCATTGCAGCGCCAGCCGCAGCGCCATCGAACCGCCCGCGTCGCGACCGGCCAGAAAGATGCGCCCGGGGTGAATGTGATACTGCCGCTTGGCGTGGTCGATGGTCCGAGCTACAGCGTCGGCCGCGGTCTCGATGTCGTCGGGCGTTTGCCGCCAGGAGCATGCCGTGGACGCGCGCCCGCCCACGGCGACGCCGCGGGCCGCCGCGCCCACGTAGTTTCGCACGCTGACGTTCGGCATCAACTGCCGCAGCTCGCGTTCGCTGCTACCATCGCCGTGCAGCCACACGAGCAACGGATACGCATAGCGCCGCTCGTAGTGAATCGGTGCGAACAGGGCGACGCCGGGCGCCGCCTTGCGGAGCGGCCGCCGCAGCCGCGCCGCAGGGCCGGTAGGAGCGTTGATATACGAGGGCGATTGGTCTGCGGGGTGATCGAGCTTCGCCGAGAAGGATAAAGAATGTGTCGCAAACGGCGCATGGGGAGATGCGAGGCGATTCATTGTGCAGACGGCATCGGGGACTTGAGGACGAAAGTCTTACGGCGGGCCGGGTCACTCGTGTGACCGTCAATCGTTGCTCGTGCATTGTCGAACAGGGGCCGCGCCGCCGATTCGGGCGACGAGCAACTCGTTCCCGCGGCGTCGTTCAACTCGATTCGCGTCGCCCCTGACACGCTTTCGAGGGTTTGTAAACTACCACACATCCACTGTCAATCTCGCGAGATCATCGCGACCGCTAGCATGCGCCGCGCTGAATTGACAGGATCACAGGATTGGCCGGAGGAACATGATTGACGGAGCAACGGATGCAAATTTTCAAACTTCGCATCCAAAATCCCGTCGATCCTCCTCGATCCTGTTATCCTGTCCCGTTCGCGTTCAAATCATACGAGCTTTGCCATGACGCCGACCAATTCCTTGACGGCGTCAACGCTCTTTTGAAACGCGGCGCGCTCCGCGTCGCTGAGCGGCAGCTCGATGATCCGCTCCACCCCGCCGGAGCCCAGCACCACCGGCACGCCGACGTAATAGCCGCCCACGCCGTATTCCTTGTCGCAATAGGCCGCGCAGGGAATCAGCCGCTTCTTGTCGCGGACGATCGCTTCGACCATCTGCGCAGTCGCCGCCGCAGGGGCGTAGTACGCGCTGCCCGTCTTGAGCAGGTTGACGATTTCGGCGCCGCCCTTGGCCGTGCGGTCGACGATTTCGGCGAGCCGCTCGGGCTTGATCAGTTGCGTTATCGGGATGCCGCCCACGCTCGTACAACTCGGCAGCGGCACCATCGTGTCGCCGTGACCGCCCATGAGCAGCGCCGAAACATCCTCGACGCTCACGCCCAGCTCCATCGCGATGAACGTGCGGTAGCGGGCCGTGTCCAGCACGCCCGCCTGGCCCAGCACGCGCTCCGGCTTGAACCCCGTGACCTGGAACGCCCGCTGCACCATGGCATCCAGAGGGTTGCTCACGACGATCACGATCGCATTGGGACTCGTGGCTTTCACCTCGCTGGCCACCGCGGTCATGATCTTCGCGTTGGTTGCTAGCAAGTCGTCGCGGCTCATCCCGGGTTTGCGGGGAATGCCGGCGGTGATCACCACCACGTCGCTGCCGGCCGTCTCGGCATAGCCGGTCGTGCCGACGACGTTTGAATCGAAGCCCATCACGGGCGACGACTGCATGAGGTCGAGCGCCTTGCCCTTGGGCATCGTCTCGGTGGCGGGGATGTCGACCAGGACGATGTCGCCCAGCTCCGCCGCCGCGCACCAGTGAGCGGTGGTGGCGCCGACGTTGCCGGCGCCGACGATGGTGATTTTTGCCCGTCGCATTGCGTCATCCCCCCACGTTTCGCAGCTTATGCATGCACTTGAGTTGCACCGCGTTGCCGCCGCGCAAGGGAACGAGTATCGCGCCGCCCCGCGACCCACGCAAGGGCCCCGTTTTCCGCCGTGTTTCCGGCGCGTGCGCCAGCGTTTAGCCGCGACGCGCGAGCGGAGCGCTCCGCTGCGGCGGACCTCCGTGAGCGGGCTAAACGGCTCAACCGGCTCAACGCTCGTGCCAGCGCCGCTCTGGACGCCGACTGATCGCGCTCCTACATTCCCCGCCCTCGTCTGGACCGACAACTCGTCTTGGCCGCGCGCCGCGGAAGTGCGCGGAGCACATTCGTATGGCTGCGGGCTCACCCTCTCTTGCACCGCTGGACTGGCTCCGGCGCGGCCAGGATCTCGTCCTGCCGCTGGCGATCATCGCCAGCGTGCTGGTGATCCTCGTGCCGATGCCGCCCGCGCTGCTCGACGTGTTGCTCAGCGCGAACATCGCGCTGTCGGTCATCGTGCTGCTCACGACGATCTACGTGCGCGCGCCGCTGGATTTCAACATCTTCCCCACCGTGCTCTTGGCGACCACGCTCGCACGGTTGGTGCTCAACGTCGCCACCACGCGGCTGATTCTCACCCACGGCGGCCGCGACAAGCTCGACGCCGCCGGCGGCGTGGTCACCGCGTTTGCCGACTTCGTCGCCGGCGACGGCAAGATCGTCGTCGGCCTGGTGATCTTCGTGATCATCATCGTGATCCAGTTCGTCGTGATCACCAAGGGCGCCACGCGCATCAGCGAAGTCGCCGCGCGGTTCGCGCTCGATGGCATGCCCGGCAAGCAGATGGCGATCGACGCCGACCTCAACGCCGGCATCATCGACGAAAAGGAAGCCCAGCGCCGCCGCGAGGAAATCACCCAGCAGGCCGACTTCTACGGCGCCATGGACGGCGCCAGTAAGTTCGTCCGCGGCGACGCCATCGCGGGCATCGTCATCACGATCATCAACATCGTCGGCGGGCTCATCATCGGCGTCGCCGAGTACGGCATGCCGCTGGCCGAAGCGGCCGGCGTGTTCACGCGGCTCACCATCGGCGACGGCCTCGTGAGCCAAGTGCCGGCGTTCCTCATTTCGCTCGCCGCCGGCTTGCTCACCACCCGCAGCACGCAGAAGTCGAACCTGCCCGAGCAGTTCATCACGCAACTGTTCGCGCGGCCGCAGGCGCTGGCGGTCACCGGCGGCTTCCTGGCCATCCTGGTGACCACCGACCTGCCGAAGATGCCCCTGATGATGCTCGGCGCCGCGTGCTTCGGCATGTCGCGGATGCTCTCGCAAAACGAATCGCGGCAGCGGGCCGCCGACAAGTCCGCCGAAGTGAAGAAGCAAGCGGTGGAAGAGCGGATCGAGGACTTCCTCACCGTCGACCCGATGGAGATCGAGGTGGGCGTCGGCCTCATCCGCCTGGCCGACCCCAAACGCGGCGGCGACCTGCTGGAACGCATCCAGCGCGTGCGGCAAAGCATCGCCGCCGAGATCGGCATCATCATGCCCAAGGTCCGCATTCGCGACAACATGCGGCTCGATCCGCACGAGTACCGCATCAAGATCGCCGACACGCCGGTGGCGCAGGACCGCGTCGAGCCGGGCTTGCTGCTGGCCATCGACTCGGGCCTCACTACCGGCAAGATCGACGGCATCGCCGCCAAGGACCCGGCCTTCGGCGCCGACGCCACGTGGATCACGCCCGACCTCCAGGACGACGCCGAGATGTTCGGCTACACCGTGGTCGAGCCGGGCGCCGTGATCGCGACGCACATGACCGAGGTATGCCGCCGCCACGCGGACGAAATTCTCACCCGCGATGCGATGAAGCACCTGGTCGACGAGCTGAAGGCGTCGCACCCCACCGTCGTCGGCGAGCTGATCCCGGGCGTGATGTCGCTGGCCGAAGTGCAGGCGGTGCTCCACATGCTGCTCCGCGAGCAAGTGCCCGTGCGTCAACTCGGCGTTATCCTCGAGACGCTCGGCGATTGGGCCCCACGCACCAAGGATCCCATCCTGCTGACCGAATACGTCCGCCATCGCCTGGCCCGGCAGATTTGCTCGCGCTACCGCGACGCGGAGACGCGGCTGCACGTCGTCGCGCTCGACCCCGCGATGGAAGACCGCATCCGCGCCGGGTTCGAGCACAACGAGCGCGGATTGTTCATCCGCATGTCGCCGCAGGCCGTCGAAGCCACGTGTCAGTCGATTGCCAAGCAGCTTGCCAAGCTGACCGGCGCCGGCCACACGCCGATCGTGCTGGTGAGCCCGCAGATCCGCGCCGCACTCAAGCAACTCACGGAAAATCACCTGCCACAGCTCGTGGTGCTCAGCTTCAACGAAGTCACCCGCGACACGCAGGTCGTCACCCTTGGTTTGGCCAGCGACAACGCGTAGCAATTTCAACTTCCTTTAATTGCACGATGGGAATAGGACGCGGATGAACGCGGATTTCACGGATTGCCGCGGATCAGATCAGCGAAAATCCGTTTAATCCGCGTTCATCCGCGTCCCATTCCCGCACGCCTTCCGTTCCGAGCTCGCCCCTATGGAAATCAAAACCTTCCGCGCCAAAACGATGCCGCAAGCCCTCGCGCTCGTTCGCAGCGAGCTCGGCCCCGAGGCGATGGTGCTCCACACGCGCGAGCTGCACGCGGGGCTGCTCGGCCGCATGTTCCTCGGCCGCCAATACGAAATCGCCGCCACGCCGGGCGCCCAGTCACATCATTCAAATAATTCTCCGGCCCCCTCCCCCTCGTGGGGAGGGAGCACCGAGCACGATCGCCAGTGGCGATCGAGCGCAGGTGCTACCGCTCGCGAAGCGATGGGGAGGGGGGAAGCCCCGCCGCTGGATCCCGACGACTCCGTCGAATTCCTCCCCAGCGACCCCTCCCTTCCGCCTTCCCCCTTCCGCCTTCCCCCTTCGTCAGGCTTCGACCTCGAGCTCGCCGAATTCCAAACCCTCGTCGAGCAGCTCCGCACGCGCACGTCATCGACGAAGCACAGCATGCCTCCGGCGCTGTTCGACGTGTTCACCGACCTGATCGAAGCCGACGTCGACGAACCGCAGGCCCGCGAGCTCATCGACCGCCTCCGCAACGAGCCGCACGTCGACCTCGCCGATCCGCTCGCCGCCCGAGCGCGGCTCGCTCAACTGCTCGAAGCGGAGCTGCGCACTTCCGGCCCGATCGAAATCCAGCCCGGCGCCGGCCGCGTCGTGGCGCTTGTCGGCCCCACGGGCGTCGGCAAGACGACGACGATCGCGAAGCTCGCCGCCAACTTCCGCCTCCGCGAGAACCGTCGCGTGGGCCTGATCACCGTCGACACCTACCGCATCGCCGCGGTCGAGCAGCTTCGCACGTACGCCGACATCATCGACCTGCCGATGGAAGTGGTCGGCACCCCGCGCGAGATGCGCGAAGCCGTGCAGCGGATGCGCACGTTCGACCTGGTGCTTATGGACACCGCCGGCCGCAGCCCACGCGACGAAGTGAAGATTCAAGAGCTCCGCGCGATGCTCGCCGAAGCGACGCCCGACGAGGTGCACCTGGTGCTCAGCGCCGCCAGCGGCGCCCGGGCGCTGGGGGCCGCCGCGGAGAAGTTCGCGGCCGTGGGCGTCACGTCATTGCTGATTACCAAGCTCGACGAAGCCACCGGCTTGGGCAACCTGCTGTCGCTCGCGCGCGCTTGCGACCTCCCGTTCAGCTACCTGACCGACGGCCAGAACGTGCCGGACGACATCGCCGTGGCGCAGTCGAAGCGGCTGGCGCAATTGGTTCTCAACATCAACGGGGAGAGACTGTAGGCCGTAGGCTGTAGGCCGTAGGCTGTAGGCCATAGGCGCAAGGCAGTTGCCTAACGATCGATATCGCAACCTACACGCGTTCTGCAACTCGACCGACTCCCTCTCTCCGACCTACAGCCTCCAGTCTACAGCCTACAGCCTTATTTCTTCCCCATGCACGACCAGGCCGACCAACTGCGAAAGCTCGTTCGCGACGCCGTCGAGCGTCACGGCACGCTCGCGCCCGGCGCGCCGCTGGTCGCGATCGCCGCGGCCCAGCGCGAAGTCGGCGCCACAACCATCGCTTGCGGCTTAGCGCAGGAACTCGCCCGTCTCGGCAAGCAGGTCATCCTCGTCGACGCCAACTTCACACACCCCTCAGTCGCCGTCGCCTTCGACGCCAAACGGCGCGGGACGCTCGACGAGTTGCTCGCGGGCAGTCGCCGAGGGGGCGAAATTCTGACTCCCGCGGCCGAAAACATTCGCCTTCTCGCCGGCGTCGAGTGCTTCGATCCTGCGCAACTGACGAACGATGCGTTCGAGAATCTGACCGCCGAGCTCACGGCTTTAGCGCGTCACGCCGACGTCGTGCTCATCGACGTCGGCGCCGGCATGAACCCCTGGATCAACCGCCTGTGGTTGGCCGCCCACCAGGTCTTGCTGGTCACCGAGACGCAATCGGCCGCGATGCTGGAGGCCTACGCGGCCGTGAAGATGTCGCAGTTCGACCGCCTTGCCGAGAAGCTGCAACTGGTCGTCACGCGCTGCGACGCCCCGGCCGACGCGGCCCGCTTGCATGCCGGCTTCACCGCCACCTGCGAACGGTTCCTCGGCTTCAGCATTCGGCCGCCAGCCGTCCTGCCGACGTTCGCCGCCGAAGACCGCGCCGCCTACCAGCGTTCGCTCAGGCTCATCGCCGCGGATCTGGCCTGCGATTTCCGCGCGCTGGCCGCGCGCATGCCAGCACGGGGGGCTGTCGGCTGTCGGCTATCAGCTGTCGGCCAGAATACGGCCCATGATCGCTCTGGCCGACAGCCGACAGCCGACAGCCGATAGCCCTGTCCCCGACCGCCTCCTTTTCTCGATTTTCTTCTCAAATTCTTCCCGCTCCCATGCCGATATCTACCCAGTGCCGTTCCGCACGCCTCCTGGCGTCAAACTGGCGCGACTGCGTGAACTTTGACGTTGCCGGGAGCTCGTTCGATGGCCCGCAATTACGCCGCCATCATGGCGCTGGTCGGCATGAGCGTCACGCTCGTGCGCGGGTTGAAGAACGGATTCGGGTTCGAGGCGGCGGTCGTCTCGGCCTTGGGATGGATGGCCACTCTCGGCGTTGTCGGACTTGTCGTCGGCTACCTCGCGGAGGCCACGGTCGAGGACTCGGTGCGCCAACTCATGGAACGTGAGCTCGCCGCCGGCGGACGCCACGCCGCGACCAGAACGGCCCCCAACACAACGCCCATTTAGCTCCCGTCGCACGCGACGCGCAATCGCACACGAGAACGGATTCTCGCTACCAAATCATGACCGGCGTGCACCCAACCGCGCGTCGCGCCCCAGTGCATCACGGAGGATGGCATGGCAACGGTTGTCGCTCGGAAGGCGTCGCCTGAGGATATCGCCGAAGTCTGGCAGCAGTTCAAAAAGGATCCGCGCCGCGAGCTCCGCAACAAGCTCGTCGAATACTATCTGCCGCTGGTGAAATACAACGGCGAGCGGATCTGGTCGCGCCTGCCCGACGGCGTCGAGCTGGACGACCTCATCAGCGCCGGCGTCTTCGGACTCATGGACGCGATCAACGCGTTCGACATGGGCCGCGGCGTCAAGTTCGAGACCTACTGCGTGCCCCGCATCCGCGGCGCCATGCTCGACGAGCTCCGCAGCATGGACTGGGTGCCGCGCCTGGTGCGCTCCAAGGCGAGTAAGCTCAACGAGGGTCTCAAGACGCTCGAGGCCGCCCTCGGCCGCACGCCGAACGAAAACGAGCTGGCCGAGCACATGGGCATGAGCGTCGCCGAAATGGAAAAGATGATCGCCGACGCCAACGCGGTCGGCCTCATCAGCCTCAACAAGAAGTGGTACGAAACCGACAGCTACAAGGACGTCCGCGAGATCGACATCCTCGAGGACAAGAAGGGCGAGGACCCCACGCGGCGGATTCAAAAGTCCGACCTGATGCGGCTGGTCACCAAGGGCCTCAACCGCAACGAGCGGCTGATCATCATCCTCTACTACTACGAAGAGCTGACGATGAAGGAGATCGGCGCGACGCTCGATCTTTCGGAAAGCCGGGTGAGCCAGATGCACAGCTCGATCGTCACGCGTTTGCAAGGGCAGCTAGGACGTCGGCGGCCGGAGTTTGGGACGTGAATCAGGCTATAGGCTGTAGACCGTAGGCTGTAGGTCGGAGGGGATGGCGTCAAGCTAAAAGTCTCATTCAGAAACAAACCCTAGCCCCCGGCGCAAGCCGGGGGTTTTTCATGCGCACTTGAACCAATCGCCTACCCTACTCCTCGCCCCCGGCGCGCCGTAGGCTCGCGGCTAAGCGGCCCCTCCCGACGCAATGGCCCCGCCCCTCGCTTGCGTCCGCGCCTCCAGTCTACAGCCTAAAGCCTACAGCCTTCCCCGGTCTTTCCTTGACTTTCCCCCGCCTGCGCGGTGCAATAAAAGCATCGCCCGCCGCACGCAAAAGGGGCCCCGCGCGGCGCCGCCAGGAACTTCTCCGCACCCATGCCAAGTCCGCCCACCACCCCCGAAGCTGCGCGCCGGCGTTCTCCCCTCCGACCTACAGCCTACAGCCTACAGCCTACAGCCTCGCCCCGAAGGGGCTTAACCGTCATCGAAATGCTGATCGCCACCGCGATCACGCTGTTGATGATGGCCGCCGTGGTGACGCTGTTCGCCAACCTGTCGGCCAGCATCTCCAACCGCCGCGCCCTGATCGAACTGTCCGGCCAGCTCCGCCAGGTGCGCCAGCGGCTGGCCCGCGACCTGGCCGGCTGCACCGTCCCGCCGGGCCCCGGCGGCCTCATGCCGTGGCGGCAACGCCCGGGCGAGGCGATCGGCTACTTCGAAATCGTCGAGGGCGACTTCAGCGACGCCAACCCCAGCCATCTCGTCGACGGTCGAATTGACAACGGCGAGATAGACTATAAAGCCTCCCTCGTCCCTTCGGGCGGTGATCCGCAGTCGCTGCTCCCCCAGCAGTTCGGTTCTGCTCGCGACGGTTATCCGAATGATCGCGAAACTGATGTGACCAACGGCGGCGCACTCGGCGACTATGACGACATTCTGGCGATGACGGTGCGAGCTCTCGACAGCCCGTTTGTCGCGCAAGTCCCGGGCGAGGGCTCGATCGAATCGAATCTGGCCGAAGTCCTCTGGTATGCCGTTGAAAATCCTATTGACGATCCCACAACGCCAAACGTCGACGAGTCGTTGCTTCGCCAGGACGATCCCAATACGCCGAACATTGACGAGTCGCTTCGCGGCGAGCCCGGTATGCGGACGGTCTACCGTCGCGTCATGTTGATCGCGCCGTGGCTAGGCCAGCTCAACGACCGGCAAGCGAGCGTCGTTTCATCACACGTCGAATTGGACTCGAACAACAATCCACGCCGCGTCGCCAATACGCTCGCCGACCTCACACGACGCGAGTATCGCTTTTCCCACGAGTTCAATCCCGATCCGACGTCGGACCAGCGCTATCCTCACAAGATCGACCTCAACGACGAAGGCGATTGGCTCGACCGCCAGTTCGTCGTGCTCAACCTCGACCGCCAGTTCGTCGTGCTCAACAACGCCCTGGCGTGGGACCTCCGCGTCTTCGACCCCGGCGCCCCGCTGTACGAAGTCACCGGCGGCCTGATCGTCGAACCCGGCGATCCGGCCTGGGAAGCCGCCATCGGAGGTAACCCACCCGTCGGATTCGGCGCGTACGTCGACCTCGGCTGGGATAACGGCCCCGGCCACATTCCGCGTTACGACTACACCACGGTCGCCGGCGCGCCGAAGCCGCTGTTTCAGCAAGAGCGCCAGCTCGGCTGGCACCCGCGTTTTTCGCTCCCCCCGATCAACGACCCCACGCTGTTCCGCGGCTCGCCCGCCGTCTATGACACCTGGAGCTGGCACTACGAGAACGACGGCCGCGACCAGGACAACCGCGACAACGATGGCAACGTCATGACCGGCGTCGACGAAGGCACGAACCTCGTCGACGACGACGGCGTCAACGGCGTCGACGACGTCATGGAGCGCGAAACGTCCCCGCCGTATCCCGTCCCGCTGCGCGGGGTCCGCGCGATCCTGCGCATCTACGAACCCGACGCCCGCCAGATCCGCGAAGCGAGCGTGACGCACAGCTTCGTGCCGTAGGAACGGCACAGGCTGTAGACCGTAGGCTGTAGACTGTAGGTCGGACGCGAAGCGTTCGCCGGCATCTCCCCTCCGACCTACAGCCTACGGTCTACAGCCTACAGCCTCTCCCTCCATGTTCCTCGCCCACAGCTTCCGCCTCCGCGATCCCTGGCAGTGCGAGCACGGCGAGGACGGAACTGTCTGCTGGTCGCGCGTGTTCCACCGCCCCACGGGCCTCGAAGACGACGACGCCCTCTGGCTCGTCTGCTCCGGCCTCCCCGCGGGGGCGGCCGTGTCGCTCAACAACACGGCCCTCGCGTCGCCGCGACCGGACGGCCCGAAACAATTCGATGTGACGGCTCTCCTCGCCGACGCCAACCGCATCGAAATCCGCATCCCCTCCGCGGTTTCCCTGCCCACCGCCCACTGCCCACTGCCCACTGCATTCCCCTACGACGTCCGCCTCGGCGTCGTCGGGCATTCTTGACATGCCGCCGCCCTCGCCGCTTGCGGCTTAGCGCGGCACGCTTTCGGACCGCGGCGCGGGGTTTCCGGTTGAAAGCACCCCTGGGCGTATGTTCCACTGGTGCTGCTCGCCACGGGCGCGGCCCGCCTTGGCATGACTCACACTTCCGTCAGCTCTTCCCGTCCACTCTACAATACGCCTGCACCGAGCCACTCCATGAGACATATCGCCTCCGCGCTCGCAACGCTTCTCCTGTGGTCGACCGCCGCCGTCGCCGCCGCGCAAAACAGCCAACTCACGCCCGAGCAAATCGCCGACGGCTGGATCAGCCTCTTCGACGGCGAAACCCTCTTCGGCTGGCATCCCACGAGCGACGCCAACTGGCAGGTCGAAGACGGCGCGATCACCGTCAGCGAGGGCGAACAGGGTTTCCTCATGACCGGCGTCGACTTCGCCGACTACGAGCTGCACGTCGAGTTCAAGGCGCCGGCCAGCACCAACAGCGGCGTCTTCGTGCGAACGCCGCTGGAGCCTACCGACCCGACCAAAGATTGCGCCGAGATCAACATCGCTCCGCCAGACAACCCGTTCCCGACGGCGTCGTTGGTCGGACGACGGCGTGTAAATATCAATGAGCTCCGCACGGGTGACTGGCCGCTAGTACTAAGGATCAACGGCCGGACGGCACGAGCAACGCCTGACGACCTTCCACAGCCGTGGGACGGCGAGTGGCACGCCTTCGATGTCCACGTGCAAGAAACCATACTGGACGTGGAGCTTGATGGAGTCGGGATACCGTCTGGAGCAGTCCACGACTATCTCAGCCGGCCGGGCGACCCCACGCGCGGCCGCATCGCGCTGCAGTTCCGCGAGGGCCCCGTCACCTTCCGCAACATCCGCCTCAAGCCGCTCGGCCTGAACACGATCTTCAACGGCAAGGACCTCGCCGGCTGGGACACCAGCAACGTCGAAGCCAGCAAGTTCGAGGTAGTCCCACCCCAAAACTCCTCCGGCCCCCTCTCCTCGGCGGAGAGGGCTGGGGAGAGGGGAGAAGCGGGTACAGACC
>CAYSFP010000171.1:0-11917 GCA_964430075.1 uncultured Planctomycetaceae bacterium
AGCTTGTCGGCGCCGGGGATGGCGGTGGGATGCACCTGGATGAACTCGCCGTTGGCGTAGAGGGCGCCGGCACGCACCGCCCGGCAGGCGGCGGCGCCGGTGCAGGCCATCGACATCGTGCTGCGTCCGAAGATCAATCCGCAGCCGCCAACGCCGAGAATCACCGCGTCGGCGGGGAACGCGCAGATTTCCATGTTGATCACGTTTTGCGCGATGGCGCCGCGGCAGCGGCCTTCCTCGTCGATGACCGGCGAGAGGAAGTCCCAGCCTTCGTACATGGTCACGCCGCCGGCGACGTGCCAGCGCCGCACCTGCTCGTCCAGTGCGTAGAGCAGTTGCTGGCCGGTGGTGGCGCCGGCGAACGCGGTGCGCTTGAAGAGCGTGCCGCCGAAGCGGCGCTGGTCGCGGAAGCCCTCGGGCGTGCGGTTGAACGGTACGCCCAGGCGGTCCATCAGGTCGATCACCCGCGGGCCCCAGTCGCACATTTCCTTCACCGGCGGCTGATGCTGCAGGAAGTCGCCGCCGTAGACGGTATCGTCAAAGTGCTTCCACTCGTTGTCGCCCTGCTGGCGGGTGAGGCTGTTGACGCTGTTGATCCCACCCTGGGCGCACACGCTGTGGGAGCGCTTCACGGGGGTGAGGCTCATCAGGTCGACGGCGACGCCGAGCTCGGCGAGCTTCATCGTTGCCGCAAGACCGGCCAGTCCGCCGCCGACCACCAACACGCGCTGCTTAGCCATCGAATCTCACTTTTCGTTAAGGGTCCGTGGTCCGTTGTCCGTTTGTTTGGAAACAACGGACAACTGACGACGGACTACTGACGATCGTCCTGTGATCGGGCGCTGGCTTGCACGCCTGGATCGGCACTCTCAGGAATGTACCGTTTGTGATGGATCTCTTCTTCGTCGAGCAGGCCCGCTTCGATGTCGTGCTCGAGCATGACGGCTTCATGCTCGCGGACATTCGAGAGTTTTTCGTCCGTGTTCACGGCGGCCCGCAGCCCGAAGAGCGCGCCCAAGCCGACGGCGGCCAGCAGGACGCCGAACGCGCCGCACACGCCGAGGGCGCGGCGCTGGGCGGCGGGGCTGGTCCACACGCCCCAGGTGATGCCCATGGTCCAGATGCCGTTGGCCAAATGGTACACGCAGGACAGCATGCCGATGAGGTAGATCGTGACCCACACCAGCGGTTGCAGGGCGAGTCCGGCGGTGCTGGTGGCGTTGTAGGGCTTGAACTGTCCTCCGCCCCAGGGCTGGACGACCCATTCCACCCAGAGTGAATTGTGGAACCAGCCATGCATGTGAAACACGTGCAAGGCGATGAACACAAAGGCGATGAGGCCCGTGATCCGTTGCCAGGTGTAGCGCTGGTTGGCCTCGTAGGGATAGTTGTGCGTGTTCGGCTTGCCGCGGGCGACGATCGCCACGCCCACGATGGCGTGAAACAAAATGGGGATGAAAATAAAGGTCCACTCCAGGACCGGCAGCAGCGCGCCGAACCGGTGGATGTTGGCGACGTTCGTTTGAAAGCTGGCGTCGCTGTTGAGCACGCTGGCGTTGACGGCCAGGTGGATCACCATGTAGCCGCCCACGGGAATCAGCCCGCTGAGGGAGTGCAGGCGGCGGATCGCGAAGCTGTGGCGATCCCAAAACGACAACTCCGGGCTGTCCATGCGAGGGGCTCTTTCGGCAGGTCCGAGTAGCGAGAGACAGTGCGTGGCGAGGCGACGGCGGCGAATTGGCATGCCGCCCGAGTGCCACTGGCGCGAGCGCCAGTGCTGAAGTGCCGAGCGCATTGCCCACTTCTCACTGGCGACACGCCAGTGGCACACAAAACGACAAGTCACCGCGTTGCAACGCGGTTTAGTATAAGGGGCCTTCAGGGGGTGACAAGCGGCCTCCGCGGAGCCGCAGGCGACGCCGCCATTTGCGCGAGCGCACAAAAAAAGGGCCGGCGATTGCCGGCCCTTCGCGTAAAGTCAGGGGACGCGTGGTCGGGCGCCGCGCACGACCCGCTATGGGGTTGTGGACTGAACTTCCGTGGCCCTGCGCTCGTACTCGGGGGCCAGGTCGTCCCGGCCAATGCCGCGCAGCGCCACGGCCATTTGGCTATAGTATTTCGGCTTCGGGTTATCCTGCCGAATCGCGAGATTCAGAAAGTCGACGGCCTTCTGGAACTCGTCGAGCTGGATGTAGGCCAGCCCGACGTTGTAGTAGTGGTCGCCGACGTCGGGTTCGGTGCGAATCGCGTCGCTGAAGCTCTTGATCGCCTTGCGGTACTCGCCCAGGTCCATGTAGGCCCGGCCCTTGTTGAGATGGGCCAGGGAGAAGCTGGGCGCCTTGGCGATAGCCTCGCTGTACGACTCGACCGCGGCGCGGAAGTTGCCGTCGCGGTGGTAGGTGATGCCGATCCACAGCGGAATCCGCGGGTCGCCGAAGCCCGAACCGACCGAGGCGGCCTGTTCGAAGTCGCCGCGGGCGAGCTCGAGCGATCCGATGTAGTACCAGCAAATGCCGCGATAGAGCAGCGCTTGCGACAAGTAGTCAACGCTCTGAGCGACGATGGCAACCTGAATCGAGCGGGTCAGCGAATCCACGGCGTCACTGAAGCGTTCGAGCATCCGCTCGGCCCGGCCGCGCAGGAAATACGCCTGGCCCGCCGTCGTGGTGCGCGACGACACGGCGTCCAGCACCGCGTCGGCGTCGGCCAGGATGCCTTCGAGCACGGAGGTGCGAGTTTCAGGATCGGTCTCTCGCTCGGCGAGCGTCAAGCGATATTGGGCGCGCGTGAGATAGCCTACTAAGTACGTCTTCGGTTCCGTCGGCCTTTCTGGCTGGTAGTTGGCGATGGCGCTCGAAATGGCGCCAATCGCACTGGGGAAGTCTTCCATGTACTGATAAACAACCGCCAGCGTCGAGTAATTCTCATAATTCCCCGGTTCGACGTCGGAGGCCCTTTGCAGGTCGGCAATCGCGTTTTCGAAATCCTGCAACTGAACGTGTGCGCGGCCTCTGTCGCGATAGGCGCGGGCATCGTCGGGATTGAGGGCCAGGGCTTCGGTGAGCCGCGCAATCGCGGTCACGGGGTCCGTGCCCAAAGAGACGACGACGTGTCCGAAATTCGACAAGATTCGAGGATTGCGGGGCTCGAACTGGAGGGCGTAAGTAAAGTCTTGGAGCGCCAGGTCGTAGGACGGCGGCGACATTTCGATGTACACCTCGCCGCGGCCATTCCAGGCCTCGGGGAGTTCGTTGCGTAAGTTGAGTGCGCGCGAATACGCCGTGCGAGCCCCGTCATAGTCCGCCATGGCCTTGAGGGCATTGCCTTTGCCGATCATCGCCTCGATGTATTGCGGGTTGGCGAGAATGGCCTGGTTGTAGGCTTCGGCGGCTTCGGCGTACTGGCCCTGCCCAAGCAGCTCGTCGCCGCGCACTTTGAGCGCCTCGATATCCGGGTCGATGACGGACGTACCCTCTTGGGCAAAAGCTGGCGGAACACCGACGCCGAAGAGGGCCAGGGCGAGCGCCGCGACGCCGATACGCTGAAGGCAAGTCATGGATCGTCCTCGTACGATTCAAGGGAGAGTCCCGGACGATGCAAGTCTCCGGGTCTTGAATTCTAAGCCGCACATGCGTCGCGGCCAGGAAAAGGAGGAGCATTTCGCGCGGCCCGTGCGGCCCGGGGGCATGCACGAACCGTTTCATCGTACCATCGTCCCACGCCGGCGGCGCGGTTTCGGCAGGCCGGGCCGGTCGGGAATGCGCCTCACGAGCGCCACATAAGAACGTTTGTGCCGCCCATTCGCCGCTTGCGAATAGGAGGGAATATGCGGGCGCCGCTGCCCGATGCCGGTCGCGAGGATGGGCCGGATTACTCGCCCTTGGAGGCGCCGGCGAACGTCGGCGACGGCGTCTCGTCGTCCGGAGTGGCGACGGCGTAGCGGCCGTAGGCCTTGCCCGTTCGCGTGTACTCTTCGGCGAAGCCGACGGCTTCCTCGTCGGTGAATTTGCGTGGAATGGTTCGCTTCAGGCGGCCGTGCTCGTAGATGTGGACCGCGTGATCCGCCGGCGGGCCGGTCGGGCCCGGCTCTGCCTCTTCGGCAACCGCCTCCGCGGGTGGTTCCTCTTCGAGTTCCGCCGCGGGGAGTTGCTCTTCCACGGGCGGCTCGTCGTCGACCGGCGGAGGCGGCGCGGAGCGGCGCGAGGTCGCCCCCTTGGGACGGCTCCGAGGCCGCGGGGCCGCGGGCTTCTCCTGGCTCTTCGGAGGGGAGCGGCGCCGCGATTTCGGCGCTGGCTTCTTCTCTTCGGCGTCTTCGTCGGCGGAGCTTTCGGCCGCCTCGTCGTCCTCGTCGTCGACAAAGTCGAAGTCTTCGTCGAACAGGTCTTCGTCGTCGTAAGGCATGGCAGCACCGCCGCGCTGGGGCGGGAGAGGAAAGGGAGGCGACGCACGTCGAGGCGGCGCCAGCAGAGGCGGGCGGCAACGTCTCCTGAACGCCCGCCCGCCCGAAGCTGAGTTGTCAGTATCTGGCGACGGCGCGGGGGAGTCAACCGCGGCGGAGTCGTCTCGCTCCGCGGCTCCGCGAGACGGTTTCCTCTCGCGGAGCGAGAGGGCTACACTTCGCGGAGCGATGGGGTCGCGTTACCGCTGGGCCGCCCGTCGCCGCGCAGCGTCGATGCCGGCGCGGAGGACGGGGTCGTCGCCCACGATTTGCAAGTCGCTCGCGCCCGTGCTCACCTTCGCGGTAATTTGCACCGGCAGGTTGGGCGCGACGCCGCGATGGCTGATTTTCTGGCCGCTGGGCGAGTAGAACAGCGCGGTGGTGAGTCGCACGCCGGCGCCGCCGTAGCCGAGCGGGAAGATGCCCTGCACCGAACCCTTGCCGTAGGACCGCTCGCCGACGACGTCGCCGCGGCGATTGTCGAGGATGGCGCCGGCGAAGATCTCGCTGGCGCTGGCGCTGTCGCGGTCGATCAGCACGACCAGCGGCACGCGCCACGTGCCGCCGTAGTGGGCCTGGTAGTCGGAGTCCTCGTGCGGGCTGCGGCCGCGCGTCGAGACGATTTGCCCGCTCTGAAGAAACTTATCCGCGACTTCCACCGCGGCCGTCAAGAGTCCGCCCGGATTGCCGCGGAGGTCGAGGATCAGCGAGGTCATCTTCTGGTCGTGGAGCTTCCAGAGGGCGGCTTCCAGGTCGCGAGCCGTCGTCTTCTGGAACGCCGGAATCTTGATGTAGGCGATGCCGTAATCGGGATCGACGATGCTCACGTTCTCCAGGCTGGGCACTTCCACGTGCTCGCGACGCACCGACAGCGTCCGCGCCGCCTTGGTCGCGTCGAGAATGGTGATCTGCACGAAGCTGCCCTCCTGGCCGGAGAGCATGCCGGCGGCCTCGTCGGTCGACAACTCCAGGGTGGAGCGACCATCGACGGCCACGATCCGCTCGCCGTCGACGATGCCGGCGCGCTGCGCCGGGCTGCCGGGGATGACGTGCACGATCAGCAAGTGGCCGCCATCGGCCTTCAGCTCGACGCCGAGGCCCACGAAGTTGCCCTCGATCTGCTGATAAACCTCCCGCAACTGATCGGGCGTCAGGAAGGCGGAGTATTCGTCGAGCCCGCCGGCCGCGGCGGCGACGAACTCCAGCACGCAGGGCGCTTGGTTCAGGCCGCAGCGGAGCTCGACGATGCGGGCCGCTTCGGACGCCAATGCCGAGAGATCGTCTGGACCGCTCACCCGATGCTGACCGAGCAGGTCGTACAAGTCGCGGCGCGCGGGGTTCAGTTGTTCGGCCGAGAGACTCAATCCATTGGCGGCGCGGAACGCGGGATCGAGGAGCGCCACGTCGAGCGCGGTGACGCCCCGTGCCGCGAGCCGCTGCCACGGCGGCGTCGAGACGAAGTGCGTGTGGACCTTGCGAAGAAGTTCCACATACAGGCCCACCGCGTTTTGCGGGGACATCGTTTGCAGGGAATCGACATAGCTGCGATCCGCATACCGTCGATCGAGGCTGAAACGCAGTTTCGCAAGGTCCTCGCGACGCAGCAGCGCGTCGTTGCCGGGATACTCGCGGAGCGCCGCTTCGTAGTGGCTGAGCGCCTCGCCCCACCGGCGGAGCGACTCCAGGCGATCGCCTTCGGCCAGAACGCGCGCCAGCGGCTCGGCCGACAACTCCGCGGGCGGCAGCTCGACCGGTTCGGTCGAACGCGTGATCTGCGCATGGACGGGCGCAGCGCCGGAAAGGAATACTGTTGTGCTCCACGCTGCCATGAGCAGCAGCGCGCTGTGCCAAGCGAGGACCCTGAATCGCATGTGTTGCTCGTTGATCCGTGCAGAGGGGGAGGTCGCCAGCGAGCGTCGGTCGTGACGGTTGTTCCGCACTTCCGCAGAAAGGGGCGTGCGGCCTGCGGCGTCACAACGTTGGCGTCGAGCATCCATGCGACAAACGGCCGGCAACGTGGGTCGACATCGCCAGCCACCGCCAATATAGGTCGCGATTTGGCCCCGGTCAAAAAGCTTGCGGGGCCGAAGTTCGCGATCCTGTGCGCTGCGCTCCCGCGGAACCGTCAAAGCCCTTG
The DNA here is from genome assembly GCA_964430075.1 of uncultured Planctomycetaceae bacterium. Classification (GTDB taxonomy): domain Bacteria; phylum Planctomycetota; class Planctomycetia; order Pirellulales; family Lacipirellulaceae; genus Lacipirellula. The sequence goes on from CAYSFP010000171.1 coordinate 6,576, forward strand.
CGGCAATCCGCTGCGCGCTCGTCGTGCCGACGTGCTGTAGCGGTTGTGCCTGGCGAAGCGATTGCGACGCGCGGCGCGTTGCGGTGCGGAATGCTGCGGCGACGCTGGCGGCGTCGACCCAACGGGCAAAGCGGCGTCGTGCCAAAGAGGCTGGCCTTCAGTGTGCCAGCCGACGAGTTGGATTGTTCTACGGAGCGTGCTGCGGGGAAGTTCGCCGACCGTTCTGCAGGCCCCAAGCTGGTGCGTTGAAAGGGGTCGCCGTCGGTGCTATCGTGACCGCGACGCGGCGCGGGAGGCGCTTTCGCGCGCGAGCCCTTCTGGCACTTCGGACTGGTCGGTTAACCGACCAGTCCGCCTACCGATCGATTGTGGATTCATGGTTGATTCACCCCGCATCCAGCGTGCGCTGCTCACGGTGAGCGACAAGTCGGGACTGGTCGAGTTCGCCCGCGGCCTGGTCGACGCCGGGGTCGAGCTGTTCAGCACCGGCGGCACGCGGAAGCATCTGGCCGAGGCCGGCGTGCCGGTGCGAGACGTGGCCGAGTACACCGGCTTTCCCGAGATGATGGACGGCCGGGTGAAGACGCTGCACCCCAAGATCCACGGCGGCATTCTCTGCCGGCACGATCATCCCGAGGACATGGCGGCGCTTGAAAAACACGGAATCTCGTCGTTTGAGCTGGTTGTGGTGAACCTGTATCCCTTTGAGAAGACCGTCGCCAAACCGGATGTGACGATCGAAGACGCGATCGAGAACATCGACATTGGCGGGCCGTCGCTGACGCGGTCGGCGGCGAAGAACCATGCGTTCGTGACGATCGCCACCGATGCGCGGCAGTATGGAACGATTCTCAAGCAAATTCGCGGAAGCGGCGCGACGACGCCGGAATTGCGCCGCGAGCTGGCCGGCGCCGCGTTCGCCCGCACGGCGGAGTACGACACGGCGATCGCTCGTTACTTCGCCTCTATTCTTCCTCCGGCTCCCTCTCCCTCCGTGGAGAGAGCTGGGGAGAGGGGCGAACCGGGTACCAGCTTCAGCACCTCTCCCCCAACCCCTCTCCGTCAAGGAGAGGGGAGCAGAGCAATCGAGTTGCAATACCGCACCCCCCTCCGCTACGGCGAGAACCCTCACCAGTCCGCGGCGCTATTCGCCTTCGCCGACGCGGCGCCGCACGCGCTGGTCAACGCCCGGCAACTGCACGGCAAGGAACTGTCGTACAACAACCTGCTCGACCTGGATGCCGCGCTGGCGTGCGTCAAGTCGCTGCCCGTGCCCGCCGTCGCGGTGCTGAAGCACAACAACCCGTGCGGGGCGGCGACCGCCGCGACCGTCGGCGAAGCGGCCGCGAAGGCTTGGAACGGCGATCCGCTCAGCGCGTTCGGTTCGATTCTGGGCGTCAACGTGCCGGTCGATGCCGCGATGGCCGACTTCCTGGCCGAGCCGGGGAAGTTCGTCGAAGCGATCGTCGCGCCGGAGTTCACGCCCGAGGCGGTCGCAATTCTCACGACGAAACCCAAATGGCGGGACAACGTGCGGCTGTTAGCGGTGGGCGCCATTGAGCCCGGCCGCGGCGCTCCGCAGTGGCGGCAGATCGACGGCGGGATGCTGCAGCAGGACGCCGACGATCGGGCGGACGATCCCCGCGAGTGGAACGTCGTCACCGAGGCCCGGCCCTCCCCTGCCCACCAGCGCGACCTGGCGTTTGCGTGGGCCGTGTGCCGGTTCGTGAAGAGCAACGCGATCGTGCTCGTGTGCGACGGGATGCTCGTGGGCGTCGGCGCGGGGCAGATGAGTCGCGTCGACTCGGTGAAGATCGCGCTGGAAAAAGCGGGCGAGCGCGCCCGCGGCGCGGTGCTGGCCTCCGATGCGTTCTTTCCGTTCGACGATTCAATTGGCCCGGCGGCGGCGGCGGGCGTGGCGGCCGTGATTCAGCCGGGCGGGTCGCGCCGCGACGACGAGGTGATCGCGGCGTGCGATAAGCACGGGATGCCGATGGCGTTCACAGGGCGGCGGCACTTTCGGCATTGAGGGCCGTGCTCAATCGCGAATTTCCTCCGGCTCCCTCCCCCTTGTGGGGAGGGTTGGGGAGGAGGGCGACGCGGGTACACGCTTCCCATCTTTCGAGAGCAATCAGCCGCGACCCAGCTTGATCGCGACGCGTGTACCCGCGTCATCACCCCTCCCCTAACCCCTCCCCATCAAGGGGAGGGGAACGGAGGGAAGCGTTGGGAGTCAGTCGTGCAAGCTCGGCGTAACGACGACGTAAATCGGGCCGGCTTCGCCGGTTTCAGATCGCAGGCGCGCAATGCCTGTCTGCCCTCGCCGGAGCATGAAGCCGCAGTCGATGCTGAATATCTTCTTGTCGTGATGCGCCATGGCGGCGAGTTCCATCTTGTGGGCGGACGACCCTTCCTCGCCCGCGGAGCGATGGGCCAGCACGCGCACTTGATACTGTGCGTGGAAGAGGCCGTCGCCGCCGGGAATGGGAACTGCGGCGTTGAAATGAGCCGGTTCGCCCGGCTTGGCAACGATCTTCGGGTCGACCAACCGCTTGATGTGGTTGTGCCGCTCGAGGACGCGGAGGGCCGGTTCGAGCGTCGCGGCGTCGCGGATGGCGACCTCCAGATCCCCTTCGGCGCCGGCGAGCTCGGCGAAGTCGCCGTCGATGTCTTCAATGAAGGTAACGGAGAATTCGATTTGCTCTTTTGTCGGCGACGCGGCTTCCGCTGGAGGAGCGGACTGCGGCGCGGGCAGCACAGGGTTAGGCAGGATCGTGGCGCCGGGCTCGGGTTTACGGAGGTCGATCGTGATCCAGTCGCCCGCTTCGACCCCGTAGTCCGAGTCCGCTTTCGGACGCTGCGCCGCGCGGTCCCAGCCGATGAAAAATTCTGCAATACCGCCAAGCTCACGCGGACCAAAAGGCCGCGACAACGAGATCGTTGCGGCGGCGAAATCGATCGGCTCCGGGTACACGGCCAAGGTGAGCAGGTCGCCAACCTTCGTCGGGCCGGTGAGAGAGAGCGTTTGCTTGTGAGTGCGATCCTGCGGCAAATGCAACTCCAGTGTGACAGCGGCGTCCGGACCGGGATCCGCGGCGGTCGTGACGGGGCGCGGCGGCGCAGCGCGCGAGGGAGCTTCCGATATCTGCGCATCAGCCGAAGTGATCTCCGACGGAGACGCTGGTTGGGCCGCGACCGCAACCGGCGGGGTCGTCGTCTCGATGAACAGCCGATCACCGGGTAAGAGTTGGTAATTCGTTTCGGTCGACGCGCCCCGGGCGATGTCGTTCCACGCGACGGGAAGGATCTGCTCGCTGCCCCTGCCCTGTGGCGCCGGGCGGGCAATCCACATTTTCGTGGCGGCGGCTTGGGAGACGCCGCCGAGATTGGCTACGGCGTCGAGCACCGTTTCGTTGCCGGTGACCGGCGCGCGAACCACGTCGTCGCCGGCGCCGAGCCCCTTGGTGATGATGTAATAAACCTTGCTGTTGTACGCTAGCACGTCGACGCTCACCTGGGGATCATCGAAATCCTCGGCGAGGTGCTTCTCGATGGCGGCTCGCGTCTCGGCGATTGTCAGACCGGCGACGAACACGGAGCCGTAGACGCCAAGGTTGACGCGCCCGTCCATCGCGACCAGATGCTGACCTGAAATCTTCTGGGCGTTACCGATCTCGCGGAGAGAGACCGTGACCTCTTTTGCCTTTCGATTCCGCAGTCGTTGGCGTACTTCGTCTTGGGCTTCCTCGAGCGTCAGGCCCGCCACGGCAACATTGCCCTCGTTGACGCCAAGGTGAACAGTGCCGCCGGGAACCACCAGAAAGTCGACGTCGGTAAACTGGTGTTCTTGTTCGCCAGGGAAGCGAACCTGCAGCACGTCGAAGCATTGAATGCGGTAGGGCAATTTGGGGACAAGCTTTACGCCTTCGATGAGGAGGATGTCCGGCGGCTCGATGACGTACCGCGGCAAGGTGCGCATGGCGAGCTCGCGCGGGGCGGATGACGGCGGCGTCGGCGGCTCTGCGGGAGTGGACGGCGCGGGGGCGGCGGCAGCAGGCGGGGCGACCGCGATGCCGAGGCGTTCTTCTTCGTCGCCGTCAGGAGCTGTGATGTCTCTTCTCGGCATCGCGAGCCACTCCGATAACGTCATGAGGCGTGTGGAATCAGCAGGACCATCCTGCGAGGGAGGGGGATCTTGGGCGGCGACGCGTTCGAGGCGGATGAGCTGGGCGGCGGCGAGCGTCGCCAGCAGTGCGGGGACGAGCAGTTTGCGCATGATTGATTCCTCCTTGAATCGGGGCGTGACGAGGCGGTGAATGCGGCGGGCCAGCGGGGTGCGATGGCCGGTGGGGATCGCGGGGATGAAGCCGAGGGTTGTGATCGGGCGCGTGGCGGTTGTGAGTTCGGCGGTGCGGATGAGGGCGGCGGCGATGGTGGTGGGTTGGCGCGCTAAGCCGCGAGCGGCATCGGCGTCGCAGGACCATTCGGCGGCTTCGTCGAAGCGGCGGACGGCGAGCCAGACCAAGGGGTTGAACCACTGCGGCAGGGCGAGCGCGCGGAGGGCGAGCGATTTCCACAGATCGCGGCGGCGGATGTGGGCCAGCTCGTGGCGGAGGATGGCGCGGCGCTGGGGACGGGTGAGCGCGGTCCACAACGAGTGCGGCGCCAGGACGCGGTAGGCCGGCGGAATGAACGCGACCAGCGGGCCGAGCGACTGGGTGATGCGGAAGTCGATGCGCTTGGGAAAGGGCAGGCGGCTGGCGGACGCCCCGCCGCGGCCTCCGCGGGCGCGGGCGAGCTCGCGCTGCCATTCGGTGTTCCAGGCCGCGTTGTCGGGGGCGGCGCCGCGGGGGAGCGCGGCGGCGAGGCGGGCGTAGCGCGCCGCAGCGAAGAGGGCAAGCGTGAGGGCGCCGGCGAGCCAGGCGAAGATCGCAGGGGATGCGAAGTCTGCCGGACGCCATGGGTCGGGCGCGGCGGGCGGCGTTGTGATGAGGATCGGTGCGTCCGCTGGAATCGGGATGAAGTCGGCGCCGGCCGGCGCGGACATCGTTGTTGCGCCGGTGGTTTCCGCGGGTGGCGCTGGTTGTCGGAGCGTGATCGTCCACGGCAGCAGCGCCCAACCTTGTAGAACGACGAGCGCCCAGGCGAGGCGGTGCGTGCGCGGGGCGTGGACGCGCAGGCGGGCCAGCAGCAGCGCGGTCAGGCAGGCGGCGGCGCTTGTGGCGAGCGTCGTGCGAAGGAGCGCGGCGGCGAGGTCGGGGGCGGTCATGGCACACGGACGCGCGTCGCAAGCGAGCGCGGTTAAATCCTAGTTAATCCACCGGCTCTGCCGGTGAGAATTG
>CAYSFP010000172.1:0-11886 GCA_964430075.1 uncultured Planctomycetaceae bacterium
GTCGAACTCTCCCAGTCGCGTACAGCTTGCCGTGAGAGCCGCCTAAACTCCACCGCTATCGCGAAAATACAAAGTGCGGGCTGCACCCCGGAAAACCGCCCTCTCGCCGCCCGCCCTGCTGGCGCCGCTAGCCGCAACGCGGCCACTCACCGCGCCGCGGAATTCTGATAAACTCAAGCGACCCCGCCCGCCATCCACGAAAGGCCCCTCCCCATGCGTCTCCCCCTCGCTTGCGGCTTAGCGGCCCTCGCGGCTGCGATCCACGCCGGCTGCACAAGCCAGCAATCGTCCACGGCCGGGCAACTCCCGCCGGCCGCGGCCACGGATCATCCTGGTGTCGCCGAGGAATCCGCCGCCCGGCCCAAGCTCTACGACACGACCGCCGACGGCTTTGCCCAGATCGACGCCGCCCTCGCCGAGGCCAGGCCCGCCGGCAAGCGCGTCCTCCTGCAGTTCGGCGCCGAGTGGTGCGGCTGGTGCCACCTGCTGCACCGCCTGTTCGAGTCCGACGAGCAGATCGCGGCCGCGCTGGCGGCCAACTATGTCGCGGTGCTCATCGACGTCGACGGCGACCACAACGACGCCGTCGACGCCAAGTACGGCACGCCCACGCAGCACGGCCTGCCGGTGCTGGTCGTGCTCGACGCCGACGGCACGCAACTCACCACGCAGGACACCGCCGAACTCGAAGCGGGCCGGGCGCACGACCCCGCCAAGGTGCTCGCCTTCCTCAACGAGTGGGCGCCGGGCGGCGACGCGAGTGGCGATGTGCTCTCGCAGAACTGAGCGGCTTACGCCGGTTGTGGACGAACAACTCCCTTCCATCAAGTCCAATGATGCGGACCTTTCGCGAACGACTTTCTGATGCAGACTACGTTGAGCAATTGCGAAAGGATTTGCGACGTGCCGCGTGGGCTCGCCGATTCAGTGCCGTGATTGGCGTGTTAACGCTCGTGGCCTGCATCTGGATGATTCAAGTCGTCCTCAAAGTCCTCTTAGGCCTGGGCGGCCCAGGACAACAGAACATGGTTTTGGGAGTGTTCGGAGCGTCGGCGGCAATGGGACTTACCATGGGGTTCTCCTTAACTCATGCGGTCCACTCAATCGCCCGTTCCTTCTTCCAGCCGCGCAGCGACCGCATGGTCGTTGAGCTGTGGGACGCTTTGGCCAATCACCTGCGAGAGTGCCCAGCACGCCCGTCGCTGCAGTCTTTCGATCCCGTGGGGTGAGAGACGGCGTACTTTCTCCCCTCACGTGGGGCCGCATGCCGGTGATAAGATTCACACGTCGCGAGCTTGAGTAAACACCCCATGCCGAATCTCATTCCCACATCCCCCCCCGACGCCGCCGACCGCTTCGCGATCGTTGTCGCCGAGTGGAACCGCGCCGTGACGGGCAAGCTTCTCGACGGCGCCGTCGCCGCGCTCGCCGAGGCCGGCGTCAGCGACCACCACATCGACGTCGCCTGGGTTCCCGGCTCGTGGGAAATTCCGCTGGTCGCCAAGCAAATGGCCGACTCCGACCGCTACGCCGCGGTGCTCTGCCTAGGCGCGGTGGTCCGCGGCGAGACGTCGCACGACCAGCACATCAACCGCGGGGTGAGCATGGCGCTCATGCAGATCGCGCTCGCCAGCGACTTGCCCGTGCTGCTGGGCGTGCTCACCTGCGAAACGATGGAGCAGGCCCTGGCCCGCGCCGGCGGCGCCCACGGCAACAAGGGCCGCGAATGCGCCGAAGCCGCCCTGCACATGGTCGGCCTGCTCAGAAATCTGCCGGCGGAGTAGAATCGCGGTTCTATAATAGAGTGGGCCGTCGATCCCTCGGGGCGCTGCCTCGGGCGTCCTGAAGTAGCCGCAACGCTACGCGTTGCCGGCGCCCCGCACACGAGCGTTGACGAACCGTTGGCAGCCATCAGCTCCAGGCACTCATGGATTGAATCTCTCACCTCCCGCGCCTGCGACGCGTAGTTCGCATCCTGCCCCCCGAAACCCTCCAGCCTCCGCCCCGCCATGTCCCGCCGCAGTCGCGCCCGAGAGATCGCTCTCCAGGCGTTGTTCCAAGAAGACCTGAACCCCGCCAACTCGCTGGAGAACCTCGGCGCGTTTCTCGCCGCGCGCCTGCAGGAGGAGCCGCTCCGCGATTTCGCCAAGCAGCTTGTCCTCGGCGTCAAACGCAATCAGGACGAGCTCGACCAACTGCTCGCCGAAAAGGCCGCCAATTGGTCGGTCCCGCGCATGGCCGCCACAGATCGCAACCTGCTCCGCCTGGGCGCCTACGAAATCCGCTACTCGGACACGCCCGATCGCGTCGCGATCGACGAAGCCATCGAACTGGCCAAACGCTACGGCACGGCCAACAGCCCCCAGTTCATCAATGGCATTCTGGACAAGCTGATCGAGCGGAAGAACTGAGCGGCTTCCCGTCGCTCGACGAGAGGGGCCAGGGCAGGGATTCGCAGCCTCGACAACCGGTGATGCCGGGCCAGGCGATCGCCTCTTCAACGACTCTCAGCCGTCGCTAGATTTGGCCCTTCCAATTCCCCCGCGTCGTACCCGTCCGCGATCAGCTCCGCCGCCGCGAGCGTGCGATTGTACTGGCTGATTTGGAACGACTTGTAGCTTGACTTGTAGTAGCGCTCGCTCTCCGCGGCGTCGCCGTGAGTTTCCAGGAACTTGCCCGCGAAATAGCTCAAGTCCATCCGCGAATTCTCGTTGACGACGAGCAGCACTTTGTCGAGCAACTCGGTGTCAACCTCGTGGTCGGCTCGATAGGCGTCCTGCAGCAACACGGCGAATTTGGCTAGTCCAAACGTCGACTCGCTTTCGTCCGGCACGCCCTTACGCACAAATTGGCCGAGAATGCGGTCGCGCGTGGCCACGTCGTCCAGTTGGTCGGCCAGCAGGACCACGTGGAATCCGCTCCAGTAATTGCCGCTTTGTTGGTAGTGCAGTTGAAACGCGTCGTACGCGGCTCGCTTGTCGCCTTCCAGCAGGCGGTAAACGCCGATCTCGTCCTGTCTCGAGGGCGGCGTTTCTGCCGACGACTCGACGGCCAGCGCTTCGGCGACTGTCTGCGCCGCCTTCAAGTTGCCCCGGCCCGTTCGGCGGCACCAGTAGTACCACGTCAGTCCCGTGCTGGGATACCGCAGCGCCGTATTGCGAACCCATACTTCTGACGCCTCCCACTCGTGCAACGCTTCGAGGCACTCGCTCGCACATAGCATCGCCCACGCGGCCCACGTTTGCGCAGCGTCCTCGGCATACGGGCGAGCCGCCTCGTAATCGCCCTTCTCCATGAAGTAGCGCGCGAGCTTGACGCGAGTCGACGCATGGCCCAGTCCATAGTCCACGTGCTCGAGACTCTCTTCCAGAGTGAGCTGCCACCGATCCTTGTCGCCCTGGGCCCAATAGACGTTGGCCAGTTGCTCAAAGCTGGAGTAGTCCGGCGAGACGGCGATGCGCTGCTTGAGGCAGCGCTCGGCGTCCTCATAGCGTTTGTTGGCGACGTACCGCCGGCCCAACGCCGCGAGCACCCATTCGTGTTGACCAAAGTCCGCCTCCCACGCGGCCAATTGGGCATCGTCCGCAACCTGATGCTCGGCCAGCGCGGAAATGAACCGCGGAGAAAAGGGTGCGATGGGCACGTGCTTTTCGCTGAATTCAAGAATCCAGTCCTTATGCTCGCGATACCAATACAGGGCGGTCTCCATGTCAATTGCGATTGCGTCCATTCGCTCGCTCATTCGCCGCGCCAGCTCGGCGCCCGTTTCATGGTTCGCCAGCGACGTGGAATATGCTTCAGAAGTAAATCGATGCATTCGCCAATAAAGGTCTCCCACTTGGACCCGCAACAGCGCTTCGCGATGCCGCGCGGGATCCACTCCGCTGTCGATTGCATAGCTCTCCAGCCAGGGGGCGTACGGGTAATCGGCCAGATTCGGCAGCACGTCGATCACAAAATCGTCGATGGGCACGCCCAACCTCTCCTTCAGGAAAACGGCGCGATCGACCGTCTGCACGTAATCTTCTTCCTGGCAGAGACGTCCCAGCGCCCCCCAGGTCGGCTCGCCGCGATCGGCAAGCTCCGCCTCCGGCGCGGTGAGCGCTTCGACCACGCGGCGCGGACGATCGCCGAACGGTTCGGCGCCCCCGCCGCCTCCTAAAAACGAGAACAATCCGCCGCCGGAACGCGCCGGCAACCGATCCCTGATCTGCGGCGGCAGACCGCGCAGAGCCGCCACAGCCGCCGTCAGACCCTCGTTCAGTACCATCGAACCCTGCTGGGTGGCCTGGTGCCCATATCCCACGCCGGCAAAGTCGACGAGACGATTGTAAACTAGGTAGGCGTGGGGAACCGTCGCAAGCGCCGGCTGCCCCGCTTCAATCGTGCCCGCGTCCCCGCCGCCTTGCGACATGTCCATGAACGCCAGCATGGACGCCAATTCCGCCCAAGGATACGTTGCCTCCGTCGCCAAGGCGCGCAAACCCTCGAAGTCATAGCGGCAATGTCGCTCGACGAGCGACGTCCAACTCGGCGCCTCCTCGCCGGTCGACTCGGCCAGCTTTTCCGCCGCCGCGAGATCGGCGAGCGCCGCCCCATGAAGCCCCACCCAGGCGCGTGCGTATGCGCGTACCCAAAGACCAAACGCGCGTCCCGGTTCCTGCGCCACCAGGCGTTCGGCGTAAAGCAACGAACGCGCCTGAAATGCCTTGCACTGCGTGTTCCAGTAATGCTGCGTCAAGTATGCGAGGTGGGCATAGCCGCGCACCAGCGCGCTCACCAGCGCGGGCGACTCGCCGTCGCGGCGGATTTGCGCATGCAGCTCGCGCACCGCCTCGAACTGGCTCACGATATTGCATGCCTGAAGAGATTCCACCACTTGTGTTTCAGGCGCAGTGTCGCCGCGCGGAGCCGCCTCGCCGCTGTAACCCGCCTTCGTCAGCGCTTCGATCAATTCCCCGCGCGACGCTTCTTCCATCCCCCGTGCCAGCAGCAAGTAAAGCTCATACGCATCCTCCGTGAGCGGCAATTCTTTCGTCCAGAGCACCTCCTCGCGGCCCTTGCGCGACAACGTGATTAAGATCGACTTGTCCTTGCGGCCGTGGACCGCCAACTGCATGACGCGTTCCGCGTTGTCCGCTCCTTCTCGTGGTAGCGGATCGCGCAGCACGGCGTCGCGCGTGCTGAGTCCCAACCCATCACGGGCGGCAATCAGCACCGCCTGACGCACGAGTTCCCGCGTCAGGAGCTCCGCAAAGTACGGCTTGTGGTCTGTCGTCGATTCCTGCACGGCGAGCCACACGACGGACTCGGGCGACGGCGGCTCCGGCGCGACGGGCTCCTCGCTGCTACCACTCTCGGTCGCGTCGTCGGCCGACGCGTCACGAGGGGAGGCATCGGTCGCCGGCGCCGTTTCAGCGTCGGCCGTACCCTCTTGCGCAAGCGAAGCGCGGCACATGGAGAGCGAAAACAGGGCAGACGCCAACACGATCCACCATGCGGCGTGACGTGCGCGCAACCAGCGGCGCTGAGGTAAATCCATGAACCGCCTCCGTTGTTCAGAAACAGCCAACGTCGATTTCAGAGAAGCCGGCGCCTCGCCGCGCCGAGAGATGGCGTAGAACCTGCGATGCCGAGGGTGTTCCATCTAGATCGAGCTTAATGTCAAGCCAGAATGTCAGCAAGCAAACGATGCCGGGCCTTTACGGACTTTTTCAGCGAGACTCCGGCCGAGCGCGAGTTGTTGGAAAGGGCGAACCTGAGCGTCGTCGAGCAGCAACGCACCGGCCAGGTTGCCGTCGACGATCTTCTCGCCACACTCAAGGCCGACTGCGTTCGCGCTACGCAGCATGCCCATGTGTACTTTCTCCGCGAGCAATAGTCCGATGGCTTCAGCGGCGTGCCGAAGTTCGGGCTTTGGAGAGTCGACGCCGACGGTTCGCAACAGATTCAAGTCGCGGACTTCGACCTGTTCGACCATCCCGCCGCCTGGCGCCCGCCGGCTCGCTGATCGACGAATCCACTCGAGGCAGGCTGGCCGGAACGCTCCCCCCATGCCAACCTTCGCCCGGCGGCCTACAATGGCGACTCACAAACCACGAGTTCCCATTCGGCAACGCTCGCGCACATTCCTCCGTACCCTCCCCCCTGACCCCTGACTCCTTCCCCCCCCGCCATGGGCCTTTTCGACAAATTCAAGCAGGGCCTCGCCAAGACGGCCCGCATCCTGAAGACCGATGTCCGCGACCTGTTCAAGAGCGAAGGCCGGCTGATCGACGAGCCGTTTCTCGACGAGATGCGGGCCCTCTTGTTCAAGACCGACATGGGTTACGACTCGGTCGAACAAATCGTCGCCGAGGTGGCCAAGAACTTCCGCGGCCGCGTCGTCCAGCTCGAAGACGTCGTCGCCACCTGGAAAAGCAAGCTGGGACAACTGCTCGAACAAGACGCCTCGCCGATTCGCTTCGCGGCCAGCGGCCCGACGGTGATCATGGTCTGCGGCGTCAATGGTGCGGGCAAAACCACTTCGATCGCCAAGATCGCCCAAATGCTCAAGAGCCAGGGCAAGAGTGTCGTGCTCGGCGCCGGCGACACGTTTCGCGCCGCAGCCGTCGAACAGCTCACGATCTGGGCTCAGCGGCTCGGCGCCGGCATCGTCACAGCAGAGCAGGGGGCCCACCCGGCGAGCGTCGCTTATCGCGCCGTCGAGCAGGCCCTTCGCGACAAGACCGACGTCTGCATTGTCGATACCGCCGGCCGGCTGCAGACGCAGAAGAACCTCATGGCCGAACTGACCAAGATTCAACAATCGATCCGCAAGCTCGTGCCCGAGGCGCCGCACGAGGTGCTGCTGGTGCTTGACGCCACGACCGGCCAGAATGGCATCAGCCAGGCTCAAAACTTCACCGAGGCCGTCGACTGCTCGGGCATCGTGCTCGCCAAGCTCGACGGCACGGCCAAGGGCGGCGTGGTTGTGGCCATCCGCCAACAGGTCGGCCTGCCCGTCAAATATGTCGGCGTGGGCGAGAAGGCCGATGATCTCGCGCTCTTTCAGCCGCGGGAGTTTGTCGACGCCCTCTTCGCCGAAGTCGGGGCGACCTCGCCCACGACGGCGAGTTAGTTGGCCACGACAGGCATTCGCATGTCGGGTACGCACAGCCTATGAACGGTTGAGCTTGCGTTCTCCGCGTTCGCCGTTGTGCGCGAAGCACTCCTGCCTAACCGCGCATCACGGCCTGAGCATTCCCGGGGCATATTCCTGGCGCCACGCCGTGTCGGGGGTTCCACGCCTGAATCACCTGGCGACGTAACTCCAATTCATTCAACGCCTTAAACGGCCTCGTGCCGTCGGAGCGCGGCCCGCTCGTCACTCGGCACACGAGTTGCGAAACGCTTGCACAGTATCCAACAACGCGTCCGATGGACTGGACGCGATCGTGTTTGTCGCCAGCTCGCGCAGGCAGCGCGACGCCTGGCGGCTGAAGAATCGACTCTCGCCTGGGTCGGATCGATGTCCCATGTGGCTTGGCGGCGTTTTGCCGCCTACACGCCGCCAAGCCGGGACGTCGGCCCAGCGAAGTGAGCGCCCCATGGCGGCCCCTCAAGGATTAATCGGTTTTGCCTTAGCAAGACGGAAGCGGTGGCTTGCCGCCAACGGGAAAACCGACAGGCCTCAATGGGCGCCGGCAACAACAACGGCCGGCCAACTCCGTCCACAGAATCCCATGCCCAGTTACGGCTTGGGCGAGTCTTACGCCGCCTCGACTCGCCCAAGCCTTGGGCTGGGATTAAGGATCGCCGACCAGGCTCTCTCGCCTGCCGTCAATGGCTTGTGGCTAGTGGCTTCGCAGCGCCGAAGTTCTCCCGCCGGCATCTCGACCAGAAGGATACCCCAATGGGTCGCGGCGTGCTTTTCCGCCTAAGTGCGCCCGACCCGGGGTATCCTTCGTTGTTGTGGATTGAGGGTTCAGGGTTCAGGGTTCAGGACAAAGCCGGAATGCCTCGAATACTCTGCGGGGATTTCGCTGACGAGTCAATCGCCCTAACATGGATGGTTGGCGCAGACTTCGCGCGCCGGGCTGAACCCTGAACCCTGAACCCTGAACCCTGAACCCTTCAATGAAGCTCATCATCGCCGTCATTCAGCCCAGCAAGCTTGAGGACGTGAAGGCCGCGCTCAACGAGGTCGAGGTTGTCCGGCTCACGATCATGGACGTGCAGGGCTTCGGCCGGCAAAAGGGGCAGACCGAGATGTACCGCGGTCGCGAGATCACGGTCAATCTCTTGCGAAAGGTCCAGTTGCAGATTGCGGTCAACGACGCCTTCGTCGAACCCACGATCAACGCGATCATCAAGGGCGGCCGCACCGGCGAGAGCGGTCAGATCGGCGACGGCAAGATCTTCGTCCTGCCGCTGGACGACTGCATCCGCATTCGGACGGGCGAACGCGGGCCTGAGGCCATCTGAGCAATCTCGCAAATGATGCTTGGGCGCGCGGAATTGTGGTTCACTGCCGGCTGTGTTATGCTTGTTATTGAGGTGGGCCATGGACAGTTCAGTAGAGTTGTTTCGATCCAAGCTGCGCGCCGCCTTGCCGCGCCTGCGGGATCAGTATCATGTCGATGAATTGGCGCTGTTCGGTTCTCGCGTGAGAGGAGATGCTCGCGACGACAGTGATTTGGACATTCTCATCACGTATACTAAAATCCCCAGCTTACTGCGGTTTGTGAATCTTGAGAATCATCTCAGCGATCTGCTGGGCGTGAAGGTCGACTTGGTTCTTCGCCGATCCTTGAAGCCCCACATTGGCCAGCAGATTCTCGCGGATTTGGCGCCGGTATGACGGATGCGCCGGACCATCTTGTTTGGCTTCGAGACATTGTCGACGCCGCCCGCAGCGCTCGCGAATTTGCGGCCGGCATGACGTTCGACGCGTTCGTCAACGACCGCAAAACGTGCTTCGCAGCAATTCGCGCATTCGAAATCATCGGGGAAGCCGTCAAACGCGTCCCAGCGTCCATTCGCAACGCCGACGCTCAAATCCCCTGGCGCGATTTAGCAGGATTTCGGGACAAGCTCATTCATGACTATGGCCGCATCGATCTCGAAATTGTCTGGAAATCGATCGAGGACGATCTGCCTCTGCTCATTGAACGCGTCTGCCGAATCATCGACGACGCCGACGCGAAAGGACCTCCTTGATGCGTTTCATCGGTATCCCATTTCTTCGAGCCGCTTCGCTTACCGTCGCGATTGTGGTGAGTGTCGCACCCCTGGCCGTCGCCGTTGAGGACAGCGTCGTCAAGCTCAGCGTCACCAAACGCGAGCCCGATTTCTTCCGCCCCTGGACCAAGGCCAGCCCGTCGAAAGTCTCCGGTTCCGGCGTGGTCATCGCCGGGCAGCGGATTCTCACCAACGCCCACGTCGTCATGTATGCCAGCGAGGTGTTCGTCCAGCTCCGTCAGGGCGGCGATCAACACACCGCCCGGGTCACCGCCATCGCCCCGGGGATGGATCTCGCGGTGGTCGAATTGGTCGATCCGTCCGTACTGGACGGCGTGACGCCGCTGTCGCTGGCCGACGAGCTCCCTCAGCCCAAGAGCCAGGTCAGCGTCTACGGCTACCCCACCGGCGGCGACGATTTGTCGATCACCGACGGCATCGTCTCCCGCATCGAGTTCACCAGCTACAACTTTGGCACGGCCGGCGTGCGCGTGCAGGTCGACGCGGCGCTCAACCCCGGCAACAGCGGCGGCCCGGCAATTCAGGACGGCAAGATCATCGGCCTGGTGTTCAGCGGCATTCGCGAAGCGGAAAACATCGGCTACCTGATTCCCACCGAGGAAATCCAGACGTTTCTCAGCGACGCCAGCGACGGCCGCTACAACGGCAAGCCGATGATGTTCGAAAGCTACCAGACGACGGAGAACGATGCTGTTCGCTCGTATCTCAAGATGTCGGCCGAGACAACCGGCATCATCGTGGCGGAGCCGCTGGGCGGCGACGACAACCCGCTCAAGCGTTGGGACGTGATCACTCACGTCGGCCCACACGCGATCGACAACCAGGGCTACGTGTCGGTCCGCGACGGACTGCGGCTCAAGTTTCAGTACTACGTTCAGAAGCTGGCGTCCGACGGCGGCATCGAGTTGACGATCCTCCGCAACGGCGAGTCCCAGGTCATTCGCGTGCCCGTGGCGCCGCAGCGCGATCTGCTCGTCCCGCCGCTCAAGGACCAGTACCCCGAGTACTTTATCTACGGGCCGCTCGTCTTTTCCTCGGCGACGCAGGAGTATGTGCGCGGCCTGGGCAGCCAGGGAATGGGGCTCTTGCTCGCTCTGAACAGCCCCATCTTGACGCGGCTGAACGATGAGCCGGAGGAGGAGGGAGAGGAGCTGGTCATCATCGCCACGCGGCTGTTCCCGCACCCCATCACCAAGGGCTACGACAATCGCCCGTTGGGCGTCATCGACAATCTCAACGGCGTCGACGTCAAGAACCTCAAGCACTTGGCAGAGCTGCTGCGCGACTCCACCGACGAATACGTGCGGTTTGAGATGGCCGACCGCAGCGAATCGCTCGTGTTCAAGCGCGACGAACTGAAAAACTCGACCGAGGAAATCCTCACGGACGAGGGCATCCGCTATCAGGCGTCCGAATCGCTCCGCGACGTGATCGAAGAGTAGCCTCGGCCCTGGGCTGCGGCGCTTCTGCAATTGCTGGCTATTGATCAATCGGGGCAGGATTCATGGGCCCGGCGTTCACGCCGGGTTTGTCGATCGCTTTGAGCATAGGCCGAGCGCGCGATTTGGCCTCTGGCGGTGGCCGATCGAGGCCGAAACAATCCGCGGATCGACTCAGCCGCGGTTGGCCGCCGATCGAACTCGCCGCTGTCGGGCGGCCGCCTGACGGAGGCAGCTCGAAGAACCCGGCGTGAACGCCGGGCCTATTAGCGAAGAACTGCTACGACGCCGTGCGGACGGCCACGCGAAGTTGAGCACGAGACTGGGCCACCAACCGCTCGCGGCGGGCGATCTGTTCATCCCCCGCCGCCGGCTGCGACGCCGCCTGGCTGATCGCGGCATGAATGGCCGTGCGATCCAATTTGGCGGCGGCAATGGCGCGATTGGTGAGCACCGACACCACATTGTCGGCCACCTGCACAAAGCCGCCGTCGACGTACAGCCGCTGCGCCGCCGGCTCGCGCCCGATGCGCAGCTCGCCGTAGCCCAGTCGCCCGATCATCGGCGCGTGCCCCGGCGCCACGCCCAACTCGCCGTCGTACAGCGGCAGCGCCACGAACGACGCCGGCGCATCAAGCACCGTCTGCTCGGGCGTCACCACCACGACGCGAAGCATTGTTCCCGATGTCGACGCCACCGCGTGCTCAGCCATAAAATCTCTTCCCGATACGGTCCCGCCCTCTTCCGACCTACAGCCTACAGCCTATGGCCTACAGCCTCATCCATCCCTACGCCTTCCCCTGTTCCTTCTTCCATTGCGCCTCCGCCTGCTCGATGACGCCGACGTACATGAACGAGTTCTCTGACAAGTGATCCCACTTGCCGTCGCAGATCTCTTCGAAGCTGCGAATCGTCTCGGCCAGCGGCGTGATCTCGCCCGGCTTGCCGGTGAATACCTCGGCCACAAGGAACGGCTGCGAGAGGAACCGCTCGATGCGGCGTGCGCGGTGCACCACCAGCTTGTCGTCTTCGCTTAGCTCGTCGACGCCGAGGATCGCAATGATGTCTTGCAATTCGCGGTACCGCTGCAGCGTGGTCTGCACGCGGCGGGCGACATTGTAGTGCCGCTCGCCCACATACAGCGGATCGAGAATGCGGCTCGAGCTGGCCAGCGGATCGACCGCCGGGTAAATGCCCTTTTCGG
>CAYSFP010000173.1:0-11876 GCA_964430075.1 uncultured Planctomycetaceae bacterium
GCCGAAATGGTACGCGACTACGCCCTGGCGGCCAGCGGGCTGCTGTCCGGCCGCATCGGCGGCCCCAGCGTGAAGCCGTACCAGCCGCCCGGCGTGTGGGAAGCGGTCGCGATGATCGGCAGCAACACGCGCGACTACCAGCAGGATTCGGGCGAGGCGTTGTACCGCCGCAGCATGTACACGTTCTGGAAGCGTTCGGCCCCGCCGGCGTCGCTGGAAACATTCAACGCCCCCAGCCGCGAGAACTGCACGCTGGTGCGCGAGCGGACGAACACGCCGCTGCAGGCCCTGTTGACGCTGAACGACACGCAATTCGTCGAGGCCGCCCGTCGGCTGGCCGAGCACGCGATCGCGGAGGCGGGCGAGGACTTCGACGCCCGGTGCGACTACATCTCGGGCCGGTTGCTCGCCCGGCGGCTGCGGGACCAGGAGCGGGCCGTCATCAAGGCGTCCGTCGAGAGTCTGGCCGCCCACTACGCCGCCGAGGAAGCAGCCGCGAAGGAGCTGGTCGACGTCGGCGAATCGCCCGTCGAGGTCGACGCCGCAGTGCAGGACCTCGCCGTGTGGACGCTCGTGGTCAACGAGCTGATGAACTTGGATGAAGTAGTCAACAAATAGCGAGTCGGTCCGATCGGCGAGCCAATTGTCACCCTGAGGTCTGCCGAAGGGTCTGGCCGGCAGCGACTGCAGACAAGATTCTTCGGCAGACCTCAGAATGACGCCTATTCGATCTTCTTGACCGCCGTGGGCGCAGTCAGCGCCCGCTCGTCCTTCAGCTCCACGCCGCTGAGCTTCCGCGCCCGCGCCGCGGTGAGCAGGAAGTGCAGCGTCTCGGCCGCGAGCGCCGGCCGCAGTCCGTCGTCGCGAATGTTCGACACGCAATTGCGCTGGGCATCGGTATTGCCGCGCCGCGGGTTGAACACCAGGTACGCTCCCAAGCTGTCCGGCGAGCTCAACCCCGGGCGCTCGCCAATGAGCATCAGCGCGAGCTGGGCGTCCAGAAGTTCCCCAATTTGATCTTCGAGCGCCACGCGGCCGAACTTCGCGATCACCAGCGGCGCCAGCCGCCAGTTGTCCGCCCGCAATCGCGGCACAAGCGCCTCCAGCACCGTCGGCGCATGATTGTGAGCCGCCAGCGCCGAGAGCCCGTCGCTGACGATGATCGCCAGGTCGCACGACGCATCGGCCGTCGCAGCGCCGCGCACCTGTTCGACGCTGGCCGGCAACAGCTCCCGCCCCAAATCCGGCCGTTGCAAATAGGTCGCTCGATCACCGGCGGCGCTGGCGACGATCAGCGTCCGCAACCCGCACGCCGCACAGTCCGCCGCCAGCCGCTCGGCATCGAGCGCATTGTGAATCGCATCGCGGGCGGCGGCATGGTCGGCCTTGAACTCCAGCCACGCGCCCGTCGGCAGGCTGCCGCCGGCGCGGCCCAGCGCCACCCGCGCGGTCGTGGCCGAACGCACGGCGTCCCAGGCGTCAGCGGTCACCGGGGAAGGGCGGTTCATGCCGGCGAAGCCTCGCGCGTGGACGCAATCAGCCGGTGCTGCGGCTGAATCGGCAACAGCCGGCTCGCCCGGTCGGCAATCTGCATCCTTTCGAGCCACGCCTCGAACTCCGGCGCCGGCCGTAGCTTCAGGAGCTGCCGCACGAACTGCGCGTCGTGGAACGACGTCGACTGGTAGTTCAACATCACGTCGTCGGCGCCCGGCACGCCCATAAAGTAGTTGCACCCCGCTGCGGCCAGCAGCACGAGCAGGTTGTCCATATCGTCCTGGTCCGCCTCGGCGTGGCAGGTGTAGCACACGTCGCACCCCATCGGCAGTCCCAGCAGCTTGCCGCAGAAGTGATCCTCGAGCCCCGCGCGGATGATCTGCTTGCCGTCGTACAAATACTCGGGGCCGATGAACCCGACGACGGTGTTGACCAACAGCGGCTCGAACCGCCGCGCCACTGCGTACGCCCGCGCCTCGAGCGTCTGCTGGTCGACCCCGTGATGGGCGCCCGCCGACAGGCACGAACCCTGGCCCGTCTCGAAGTACATCACGTTGTGGCCGAGCGTCCCACGCCCTAGCGACAGCGCCGCCTGCCGCGCCTCCTCTAGCAGCGCCAGCGTCACGCCGAAACTCGCGTTGGCGGCCTCGGTCCCGGCGATCGATTGGAAGACCAGATCGATCGGCGCTCCGTTCTCGATCGCCGCCATCTGCGTCGTCACGTGGGCCAGCACGCACGACTGCGTAGGAATCTCATATTTGCGAATCAGTTCATCCAACATTACAAGCAACCGGGCGACGATCGGCGGCGAATCGGTCGCGGGGTTGATGCCGATGACCGCGTCGCCGCAGCCGTACAGCAACCCGTCGAGGATCGACGCCCCGATCCCCGCCGCGTCGTCCGTGGGATGGTTCGGCTGCAGGCGAATCGCCAGCCGTCCCGGCAGCCCCAGCGTGTTGCGAAACTTCGTGACGACCCGCCGCTTGCTGGCGACCAGGATCAGATCCTGGTTCCGCATCACCTTGCTGACCGCGGCGACCATTTCCGGCGTCAGCCCGGGGCCAAGCGCCTCGAGCACCTCCGGCGTCGTTTCGTACCGCAGCAGCCAATCGCGGAACTCGCCGACCGTCAGGTCCGCGACCGGAGCAAACGCGGCCCGGTCGTGGCTGTCAACGATCAGCCGCGTCACCTCGTCGCTCTCGTACGGGATGACCGGCTCGTCGAGAAACAGCGCCAGCGGGCAGTCCGCCAGGGCCGTCTGGGCCGCAATCTGCTCCCGTTCGCTCTCGGCCGCGATCCCGGCGAGCACATCGCCGCTCCGCAGCGGCGACGCCTTGGCCAAAAGTGCCTTGACGTCAGGGAACTCGAAGGCGACCCCGCCGCGCGTGGAACGAAATGCCGTCATTGGGGACCGAGGAGGCAGGAATGGGTGCTCATCCGCGCTGTACGAACCCGACGCGTCAGCGAGGGATCGGCGAGATTCCCTCGCTGACGCGTCGGGTTCGTTTTCGAGCGATCTGCTCACCTGACAATCGCGTAAGGTTGCCGCCCATTTGAGTTTGCGGATTCCCGCCCCGCAAACACAATATTTTGTGGCGCATATCGCCCGGCGGATTGCGCAATTCCACAAGCGAGGCCCCCGATGCGCGGAGCTGCGCAAACTATGGGGGCAAATTCGGCCCTCGCTCGCTCCTGGTCGAAAACTCGAAAGCCCCCGGTTCTTTGACAACCGCGCACGCGGGCACTACCCTGGCGGCGCATCGACCGTGCAAGCATGCGGATCGATTTCCCGCCAAAACTGCCTTACTCCCGCCGCGATTCTTCGCTTCCACAGTTCACCAACGCTTCGCTCGTTGAGCACGCTCGGCTTGGCGCCGCTTTCGCTCCTGCGAGCAGCGGTTCGCCGTAACGGTTCAAACTTTCAGGAAGGGATGACGACATGGCGCTGCAACTTCCGCCGTTTTCTCGCCGTGGTTTTCTCGCCGTCGGCGTCGCCGGCTTCGGCCTCGATGTGGCCGGCCTGCTGCGGCTCCGCGACGCCCGCGCGGCCGAGAACCAGTACGAAACGCCGCCGGTGGTCGCCGAAAGCGTGATCCACATTTTCATGCCCGGCGGCGTCTCGGCGCAGGAAACTTGGGACCCCAAGCCCTACGCCCCGCTGGAATACCGCGGCGAGTGCAAGGCGATCGCCACGAAGATTGCCGGCGAAAACTTCAGCGAACTGCTGCCCCAAACGGCCAACATTGCCGACAAGCTGACCGTAATTCGTTCGCTCACCCACGGCGAGGCGGCCCACGAGCGCGGCGAGCACAACATGTACACGGGCTACCGGCCCAGCCCCGCGCTGGTCTTCCCCAGCATGGGCAGCGTCGTGAGCCACGAGTTCGGTCCCCGGCACGACCTGCCGCCGTACATCTGCATCCCGAATGCCCCCACGGTCTATGCGGGGCCCGGCTACCTCAGCTCGTCCTACGCCCCCTTCAGCCTGGGCGACGACCCGGCGCGGAACGGCTTCCAGGTGCGCGACCTCAACCTGCCAGGCGGCGTCGACCAGGCCCGTTACGAGCGGCGGCTCAAAGCGCTCGAAACCGTGAACGAGCGATTCGCGGGGAGCACCGCGGCCGACAACGTCGGCGCCATGAGCACGTTCTACGAGCGGGCGTTCGACCTCATCGGCTCGCCCAAGGCCCGCGAGGCGTTCAACATCGAAGCCGAGGCGCCGGAGATGCGCGACCGCTACGGCCGCAGCGAAGCGGGCCAGCGGATGCTCGCTGCGCGGCGGCTGGTCGAGGCGGGCGCCCGGTTTGTGACGCTCACCTACGGCGGCTGGGACCACCACGTAAACATCATGGGCAACGTGCGGAACTTGCTGCCGCCGTTCGACCAGGCCTATGCCGCGCTGATCAGCGACCTCGACGAGCGCGGGCTGCTCGACACGACGCTGGTGGTCGTGTCCACCGAGTTCGGCCGCACGCCGAAGATCAACGGCGACGCGGGTCGCGACCACTGGTCGAAGGTGTTCAGCGTCGTGCTGGCCGGCGGCGGCATGAAGCGCGGCGTCATCGTCGGCTCGAGCGGCCCCACCGCCAGCGAGCCGACCGAGGCGCCGGTGTCGCCGGAGGATCTGGCCACCACGATCTACCATCAACTCGGCATCCCCGCGGAGAAGGAACTGATGGCCCCCGGCGATCGCCCCATCGAGATCGTCAACGGCGGCGCGGTGCGCCACGAGATGATCGCCTGACGCGGCGCTTGCTTCCCCAACTCACCCCGAGACGCCCCCGCCATGCGCAGTCTCCCATCGCTTGCCCTCTTCGCTTCGTCCGCCCTGCTCACGGTCTTGGCGGCGCTTCCCTCCGCCCGCGCCGCTTCGCCGCGCCTCGACCACATGGTCCCGCAGGGCGGCCAACGTGGCACGGAAGTGGCCGTCACGTTCATCGGCGGCCGCATCGGCCAGGCCCCTGAGGAGCTGCTCCTCTACGAACCGGGCATCGAGGTCCGCGGCATCGAGCGGATCGACGACAACCAGACGAAGGCGACGCTCGCCATCGCCGAAGATTGCCCGCTGGGAATTCACGCCGTGCGCGTGCGCACCGCCAGCGGGCTCACGAATCTGCGGACATTCCACGTCGGCTCGCTGCCAGAGATCAACGAGCAGGAACCCAACAGCGCATTCGAATCGCCGCAGGCAATCGGCCTGGGCACGACGGTCAACGGCGTCGTCGAGAACGAGGACGTCGATTACTTCGTCGTCGAGGCGAAGGAAGGCGAGCGCATCTCTATAGAAGTCGAGGGCCTGCGGCTCGGTCGCACGTTCTTTGATCCGGCCGTGACGATCCTCGACGAGAAGCGGTTCGAGGTGGCGACGGCCGACGACTCGCCGCTGTGTTATCAGGACGGCTTCTGCACGGCCGTGGCGCCCAAGACAGGCAAATACATCATCGAGTTGCGGGAGACCTCCTACCGAGGCGACGGCGCGTGCAACTACCGGCTGCACGTCGGCAGCTACCGTCGCCCCATGGGCGCCTTCCCTGGCGGCGGGCAACCGGGAGCCCCGCTAGACGTTCGCTGGCTCGGCGCCGACGGTGAAGACGGCGCCGAGACGATCACGCTGCCAAGTGCCGCGCCGCTGGAGTTCCGCGCCTTGCCTGCCGGCGAGGCGACCTCGCCGCCCACCGGCGTGCCGCTCCGCGTCGTCGACGTTCCCAACGTTCTCGAAGCCGAGCCGAACAACGACCTCGCCGCCGCGACCGCGGCCACGCTCCCCGCGGCGATGTGCGGCATCGTCGGCGAACCGGGCGACGTCGACCGCTTCCGCTTCGCCGGCAAGAAAGGGGATGTCTGGGACTTCAATCTCGTGGCCCGCGAGATTCGCTCCCCGCTGGACGGCGTGATGCGGATTCTCAACGCGAGCGGCGGCGGCCTGGTCGGCGCCGACGACAACGCCGGCAAGCCCGACGCCTACTTCCGTTTCACCGTTCCCGAAGATGGCGAGTACATCGTCGAGGTGGAGGACCACCTCAAGCAGGGCGGCCCCGCCTACCTGTATCGCATCGAGGCAACGCGGCCCGTCGCGGCCGTCGACGTCGTGCTGGAAGAGCGCATCCGCTATGAGGCGACCGAAACCGTCGTCGCTCAAGGCAATCGCATGGCGGTCATGGTCACGGCCAACCGCGTCGACATGGGCGGCGAGCTGAACGTCGCGCTGGACGCGCTTCCCGCGGGCGTCACGCAGGAAGAGTTTCCGTTGGCCGCCGACTTCAATCGCGTTCCCGTGCTATTGCGGGCCGCGGACGACGCGCCGCTCTCCGGCGTGCTCACGCCGATCGTCGCCAAGCTGGTCGACGAGTCGCAGCCGGCCGCGCTCAGCCGCTTCAAGCAGCAAACGTGGCTGGTGCGCGGCTCGAACAACGTGCCGGTGTGGAATCACTGGGCCGACCGCACGGGCGTCGCCGTCGTCGAGCCGGTCCCGTTCAAGGTCAGCATCGTCGAGCCCAAGGCGCCGGTTGTGCAAAGCGGCACGAAGGACTTGAAAGTCGTCGCCGAGCGGGCCGAAGGGTTCGACGGCCGCATCGCGGTTCGCATGCTCTACGACCCGCCGGGACTGTCGTCGCACCAGAGCATCGGCATCGAACCGGGCCAGACCGAGGCGGTCATCCCGCTCACCACGGCGGGCAATGCCTGGAACCGCGACTGGAAGATCATCGTCGTCGCCGAGGCCGACGTGAACGGCACGGTCCGCGCCTCCAGCGAGTTCGCCACGCTGAAGATCGCGACGCAGTACCTCGCACTGAAGTACACGCCGGTGGCGACCGAACAAGGCAAGGCGATCGACTACGTGATCGGCGTCGAGAAGCTCGCCGAGTTCACGGGCCCCGCCAAGGTCGAGCTGCTCGGCCTGCCGCCCGGCGTGACCACCGTGGCCCAGGAAATCATGCCCGAATCGACCGAAGTGAAGTTCCCGCTCACCGTGGCGCAGGACGCTCGCGTGGGCTTGCACAATCAATTGTTCTGCCAGGTGACGGTCGTCGAAAACGGCGAACCCGTCGTGCACATGATCGGCACGGGCGAGCTGCGCGTCGAAGCGCCGCTCGAGCCTGCACAGACCGCTCAAGGCCCGGCCGCCGCGGCGGGAGACGCGACATGAGCATGCATGTTTATTTCGTTCAACGAGCACAGGCGGGGCGAGCACGAACCGCGTACGTCGGTTTGCTCGCGATGCTTGTCGGCGTCAGCGCACTCAACTGGCCCGCTGCCGAAGCGGCGAAGGTGTCGCCCGAGGACGCGGCCGCCACCGCGGCCATCCCCCGCGTGGTGAGCATCGCGGTGTATCCTCCGCAGATCGCACTGGACGACGCGGACGATTACCAGGGCGTCATTGCCGTGGCCACGCGCAGCGACGGCGTCACGCTCGACGTCACCGGCGAGGTGACCTGGACCGTTGACGGCGCCGCCAAGCTCGACGGCACGCGGCTCGTGCCGACGGCCAACGGCGAGACGGTGCTGAAAGCCGCGCTCAACGATTTGACCGCCGAAGCCGCGGTCACCGTCGCGGGCGTCGAAACGCACCGGCCGGTCAGCTTTCGGCACGACGTGATGCCCGTGTTCCTCCGCGGCGGCTGCAATGCCGGCGGCTGCCACGGCGCCGCCCGCGGCAAGGACGGCTTTCGGCTCAGCCTGTTCGGTTTCGACCCCGCGGGCGACCACTTCCGCCTCACGCGCGAACAGGCCCTGCGGCGGATCAACCTCGCGATCCCCGACGAAAGCCTGCTGATCACCAAAACGACCGGCGCCTCGCCGCATACCGGCGGCAAGCTGTTTGAACCCGACAGCGTGTACGCCAAGGCGCTCCGCGACTGGGTCGCGGCCGGCGCGCCCAGCGACGTCGCCGAGGCGCCCACGATCACCCGCGTCGAGCTGTTCCCGCCGCGCGCCGTCCTAGAAGGGGAGGGCGCCACGCAGCAGTTCGTCGCCGTGGCCCATTACTCCGACGGCCGCACGCGCGACATAGCGAACCTCGCACTGTTCATGACGAACAACGAATCGTCGGCGGGAATCGATGCGGACGGCAAGCTCACCGCGGGCGCTCGCGGCGAAGCCTTCGTGATGGCCCGGTTCGACGCCCACACCGTCGGCAGCCAGACGCTCGTGCTTCCCAAGGGCGGCGATTTCGTGCCCACGAGCGAGCAACCCGCCAATTACATCGACGAGCTTGTGCTGGCCAAGCTGAAGACGATGCGAATGAACCCCAGCGCGATCTCGACCGACGAGGAGTTCCTCCGCCGCGTGACCATCGACGTGGTCGGCCGCCTGCCGTCGCGCGCCGAGGTCGACGCGTTCATGGCGGACGCGAGCGCCGACAAGCGGGCCCGCAAGATCGACGAGCTGCTCGAGCGCAAGGAGTTCGCCGAAATCTGGGCCATGAAGTGGTCCGAGTTGCTCATGGTCAAGTCGATCCCCAATCGCGTCGAGTACAAGCCGATGTTCTTGTACTCGCAGTGGATCACCCGCCAGATCGCCGCCGGCGTCCCGCTGGACGAGATGGTGCGGTCACTCTTGGGGGCCAGCGGCGGCTCGTTTGCGGAGCCGGCGGTGAACTTCTATCAGATCGAGGAGACCACTCAGAAGACCGCCGAGAACGTCGCCCAGATCTTCCTCGGGATGCGCCTCCAGTGCGCCCAGTGCCACAATCATCCGTTCGACCGCTGGACGACGGACGACTACTACGCGTTCACGGCGTTCTTCGCCCAGATCGGCCGCAAGACCGGCGAGGACTACCGCGAGACGATCATCTTCGACCAGCGCGCCGGCGAGGCGGCCCACCTGGTCGACGGCCGCGCGATGAAGCCCAAGTTCCTCGGCGAAGCCGAGCCGGACGTCGCGACGCGCGACCGCCGCGCGGTGCTCGCCGAGTGGATCACCTCGCCCGAGAACCCGTATTTCGCGGTGAACGTGGCCAACCGCGTGTGGGCCCACTTCATGGGCGTCGGCATCGTCGAGCCGGTGGACGACGTGCGGGTGAGCAACCCGGCCAGCAATCCCGAGCTGTACGCCACGCTCGGCGCCAAGCTTGTCGAGTACGAATACGACCTCCGCAAATTGGTCCTCGACATCTGCAATTCAAACGCGTACCAGCGCTCGAGCGAGCCGAACGAGACCAACGCCCAGGACAGCCGCAACTTCGCCCACGGGCGGATTCGCCGCATCCCGGCCGAGGCGCTGCTCGACTGCCTGTCCGAGGTAACCGGCGCCCAGGAGAAATTCCCGGGCCTGCCGCTGGGCGCCCGCGCCGTGCAGATCGCCGACGGCGGCGCCAGCACGTACTTCCTCACCACCTTCGGTCGGGCGCCGCGGACCACCGCCTGTGCGTGCGAGGCGACCACCGAGCCGACGCTGTCCCAGGCGCTCCACATGCTCAACGGCGCCGCCGTGACGGACAAAATCGTGCAGGGCAAGCTCATCGAGACGATGCTGGACGCCGGCAAAACGCCGGCCGAAGTGGTCGAGGAAATCTACCTGCGGTGCCTCGCGCGGCGGCCCACGAACGAAGAAGCGGCCGAGCTCGCGGCGCTGTACGGCCCGGCCGAAAAACCGGTGGCCGAATTGCAGGACGTGTTCTGGGCGGTGCTCAACTCGCGGGAGTTCTTGTTCAATCGCTGATGCGCGTGCATCGAGCACGACGCTTCAGTCCCGATGGTCCCCTGGTGAATTCGAAATGATGTCGGCGTATCGTTCGTTGCAGCCCGGTAGGGTGCGTGAAACGCACCAGGAACTGCCGGTGCGTTTCACGCACCCTACCGGTCTCGCCTTTGGCGTCATCGCCGTGATCCAATTCGTGATCGCGCCGCTACCCGCCTCGGCCCAGGACGCCGAAGCCGCGAAGGTCACCTACGCCGACCACGTCCAGCCGATCTTCCGCCAGCACTGCTTCTCCTGCCACGGGCCCGACACGCAGAAAAACGATCTTGCCCTCCACAACTACGCCTCCGCGATGACCGGCGGCGCCAGCGGCGAGGTCGTGTTCGCCGGCGACGCCGACGGCTCGTACCTCTGGCAGCTCGTCAACCACGACGCCGAGCCCGCCATGCCCCCCGGCGGCAACAAGCTCCCGCAGGCCGAGCTCGACCTGATCAAAGCCTGGATCACCGGCGGCCTGCTCGAAAAAGGCGACTCGGTCGCCCGCAAATCGAACAAGCCCGCCGTCGCCGCGTTCACCCCCACGGCCGACAATCGCCCCGAGGGCGACCCCTCCATGCCGCAGGGCGTCTCGCACGAACCGGTCATCGAGGCGCCGCAGCAAGGCGCCGCGGTCGCGATCGCGACCAGTCCTTGGGCGCCGCTGGCCGCCGTGGGCGCCCCGTTCCAGGCATCGCTGTACCACGCCGACACGGGCGAACTGCTCGGCGTCCTTCCGTTCACCGAAGGCAGCCCGTTCGTCCTCCGCTTCACCCGCGACGGCAGCCTGCTGATGGTCGCCGGCGGCCGGCCCGCCGCCCTCGGCGTCGTCGCCCTGTTCGACGTGAAGACCGGCAAACGACTCACCACCGTCGGCGACGAGCTGGACGCGGTCATGGCCGCCGACGTCAGCGCCAACCACGCGCTGGCGGCGATGGGCGGCCCGCGCAAAATCGTCCGCGTCTACCGCGTCGCCGACGGCTCGCTGGCCTACGAAATCACCAAGCACACCGACTGGATCACGGCGATCGAGTTCAGCCCCGACGGCAAGTTCCTCGTCACCGGTGACCGCAGCGGCGGCATGTGGCTGTGGGACGCCGAAACCGGCCGCGAACGCGGCGAGCTGCGCGGCCACGCCGAGCAGATCACCAGCGTCTCCTGGCGCGGCGACAGCGGGGTGATCGCCTCCGCCAGCGAGGACGACACCGTGCGGCTGTGGCAGACCGACGGCGCGCAGATCAAGAGCTGGGGCGCCCACGGCGGCGGCGCCGCGTCGGTGCAGTTCGCCCGCGAGGGCCAGCTCGTTTCCGCCGGGCGCGACCAGCGCGTGAAAACCTGGCAGGCCGACGGCGCCGCAATCAAGGATCTCGCGGGGATGGAAGACCTGGCCCTCACCGCGCGGTTCACGCACGACGGCAAGCGAATCGTCGCCGCCGACCTCCGCGGCAACGTCCAGGTGATCGACGCCGACAGTGGCAGCGTCGCCCTGACGCTCGACCCCACGCCGCCGTCGATCGCGACGCGCTTCGCGGCCCTTGAGGCCGAAGTGGCGCAGATCCGCCTGGCGGCCCAGCAGTCCGGCGAACAAGCTGCCGCGGCGGAACAAGCGCTGGCGTCCGCCGAGAGCGCGCTGGCCCAAGCCCGCGCGGCCGTCGAGCAGCGGCGCAAAGAGCAGTCCGACAGCCAAACGCGGCTCGCCGCGATCGAGCAGCAACTGGCCGCCGTCGCCGCGGAGCGCGAAGCCCGGCAAACCGCCGATGGCGCGCTCTCCGAACAGCTCGCGAAGCTGCGCGCGGACCTCGCCGCCGCCGAAGCCGGCGCTGCCGCAGCCGCGACCGAACAGGAGCAATCGGCCGCCGCCGTCGCCGAGCAGCAAAGTGAAATCGCGGCCCTCAACGATCAAATCGCCAAGCTGCGCGAAGCCCTCCAGCAGGCGAAGGACCAGCTCGCCGAGCTCGACGCCGCCCGCAGCGCCAAAGAGGACGAAGCCGGCGCCGCCACGGCCCGCGTCGACGAACTGGCCGGGCAAATCGCGGAGCTGGAGCGCCGCGAGGCGGAACTCAAGGCGATTGAGGATTTGCGCGTCAAGTACGATCTTGAGTAGCTCGCATCATTGCTGAAATTCTCCGGCTCCCTCCCCTCGGCGGGGAGGGCTGGGGAGAGGGGATGAAGCGGGTACACGCGCTGCACCTGTCACACGTGCTCGA
>CAYSFP010000174.1:0-11826 GCA_964430075.1 uncultured Planctomycetaceae bacterium
TTACCGCTGCTATCAAACCGCCGCATAAAATACAAAGTGCGACTTGCACCCGATGTTACCGCTGCGAACGGCTATTGCGCATCTTCGTGCTTCAGGCCGCGCAGCGTGTTGAGAACCAGTTTCATTGACTGGATGCGGTTCTCAGGCTCCGGCTCGATGCACTTGTGGATCAGATCGCGAATTCGAGGATGGATCTTCGGGTAGAACTTGTCGAGCGACGGCGGGCTCGATTGGCCGTGGCTCATGGCCGCCATGCCGTCGCTGCCTCGCGACCAGGGAAGCTCGAAGGCAAACATCTCGTACATTGAGACGCCGAACGAGAAGATATCAAGCCGCTGGTCCGTGGGCTTGCGTCGCACGACTTCGGGGGCCATGTAGTTGGGCGTCCCCGTGCGAATGCCGGGCTGCTGGAACTCGCGCCGGGCGGGGACCGTCAGGCCGAAATCGATGAGCTTGAGCGAGGCCCCGTCCTTGCTGCAGACGAAATTGCGCGGGCAAATGTCGCGGTGGATGTAGCCGGCCTCGTGGACGGTCCACAAGGCTTCGGCCGCCTGGGTCATGAGTGCCAGACGGTGGCCGTCGAGCAACGAGCTTTTGCCAATGATGAGCGAGTTGAGCCCCGGGCCGTCGAGATATTCCATCACGACAAACTGCTCGCCTTTGGTCGTGATGCCATAGCCGAGCGTCTGCACGATGCGCGGATGATTGAAGCCCGAGGCAATCTTGCCCTCGTTGGGCTTGTCGAGCCCGCGGAATCGCATTTCGAGCTGGTCGGTCTTGTCCTTGTCGAGGATCTTCAGGCCGACGATTTGGGCGGTTTCGCGATCGCGCGCCATGTAAAAGCTCGACATGGTGCCGCTGACGGCTTCCCGCAGGATTTCGTAGCGGCGGCCGACGTCGACCTTGCCGCCTTCGATGAGCGATTTAAAGAATCCGGTGATGCCCATGGACGCACGGCTGCCGAGGATCGGGGAATCAAGTCCGTAATTCCAATCTAAATGGCGGACCCAGTGGCGGCAAGGAACACGGTCGCCGCGGGCAGAAGCCGACCTGTTCGCTGTTTGTCACCCTGAGGTCTGCCGAAGGGTCCTGTCGGCAGTAACTACAAGTCAGATTCTTCGGCTGACCTCAGAATGGCCGTGCGGCAGCGGGTCAACTCTTTGGCACGACGGCCTAGCGTTTGCCGCAATAGTCGATCACGCGGGCGATTTCGCTCTTGAGCTCCGAACGCTTCACGATGCGGTCGATGTAGCCATGTTTAAGCAGGAACTCGCTGGTCTGAAATCCCTCGGGCAGCTCGATGCGGATGGTCGCCTTGATCGTGCGCGGGCCCGCGAATCCGATCAGGGCTTGCGGTTCAGCGAAAATCACATCGCCCAGCGAGGCGAAGCTGGCGGCCACGCCGCCCATCGTGGGATTGGTCAGCACCGAGATGAACAGCCCGCCCGCGGCGTCGTACCGGGACAGCGCGGCCGACACTTTGGCCATCTGCATGAGGGAAAAGATGCCCTCGTGCATGCGGGCGCCGCCGCCGGAGCCGCTGATGATGATCAGCGGAAGTTGCTCGCCCGTGGCGCGTTCGATGAGCCGCGTGAGCCGTTCGCCCACGACGGATCCCATGCTGCCCATGATGAACGACGAGTCGGTGACGCCGAACGCCACGCGGCGAGCGCGGATCATGCCGGCGCCGGTGAGCACCGCGTCGCGCAGTCCGGTGCGCGCCTGTTCGGCCACCAGTCGTTCGGCGTAGCGCTTCTTGTCGGCGAACTCCAGCGGATCGATGGGCGCCACTTCGGCGTCCCATTCCTCGAACGTCCCGACGTCGAGCACCGACTCAATGCGCCCCCGGGCGCTCAGGTACATGTGAAACCCGCACTCCGGGCACACATTGAAACGTGCTTCGGCATCTTTGCGATAGATGGTCTTGCCGCAGCCTTCGCAGCCGATGAACAGCCCGGTGGGCACGCCGCGCTTTTCGCGGGGTTTCCCCTTGTCGCCCGGAGCTTCGGTTTCGCTGGTCGCCATGGCGGTGAGTATACCAGCGGCCCGGGACGCGCGGGAGGCAGCGACAGGATGGCCGATGCGCATGAGCCTGAGTCGCGGATCGGAGCCCTCGGGGAGGAGCGGCTCTCATACGGCGGCCGGCGCCGAGAGTTGCTCCCAGAGCGGCGACTTGACCAACTGAGCCTGGCAGACCGACGGCGACTGTCCATCGTAATACATGCAGCGCAGCACGCACGCGAGCGGCTGCCCCAACACGAGCGCAACCCCGCCGGCCGGGTGTTTCTTTGCCAGTTTGACCAGCGCCTTGGAAAGTCGCTCGCGCGCCTCTTGCAGCGTTTCGCCTTCCGGGGGGCACACGGTGTCCGGTCGCTCCTGCCACTGCCGGTAGACCTTGGGCTGCTTCGTTTTCACGTCGTCGAAGAGCAGGCCCTGCCACAAACCATGATTGAGGTTGTGCAGGGAGTCGAGGGTCTTCACCTTGAGCTTGAGTTGCTCGCCCAGGATCTCAGCGGTTTCTTGAGCGCTGCGGCACGGGCCGGCGTACAGGGCGGAGAGGGGCGGCCGGCGTTCCGCCAGTTCGGCGGCGCCCGCGAGCACCTCCTGACGGCCGTCTTCGCTGAGCGGAACGTCGAGCGTGCCCTGAATGCGACCTTGGCAGTCGTACTCAGTGCGGCCAGAGCGAACGAGAACAAGGGGAATCATGGACGGAGGTCCTACGAAGATCTCACGCACGAGGTTCAGGGGCGGCCAGGAGATTCAGCTCTCGCAGGCTTTGTGAGTAGCTGGTTTCCCGACGACGGAAGATGGCCGATCCGACGACGAGCATCTGGGCGCCTGCGGCCGTGCAATCGGCAATCGTTTCGGCGTTGACGCCGCCATCCACTTCCAAAATCAGGCGGTCGCCGTACTGGGCTTTGAGCGTACGGAGCTTGTCGAGCGCTACGGGATCGAACTGCTGGGCGCCGAATCCCGGCTCGACGCTCATCACCAGCACCATGTCGCAGAGCGGCAAGGCGGGGGCGATGCGCTGCAGCGGCGTGGAAGGGTTGAGCGCCAGGCTGCTCATCGCGCCGAGCGAGCGAATTTGCTCCAGCACAGGGCGCGGATCGTCGACCGCCTCCCCATGAATCGTCACGATGTCGGCGCCCGCCGCCACGAAGTCGTCGATGAAGTCCGCGGGCCGCGCCACCATCATGTGGACGTCGAGCGGCAATTCGGTGACGCGCCGCACGGCTTCGACGATCGGCATGCCGTAGGTGATGTTGGGCACAAAGTTGCCGTCCATCACGTCGAGGTGCAACGCGCGGGCCCCTGCCGCCTCGACGTCGCGAACTTCCTCGGCGAGTCGGCCGAAGTCGCACAACAACAACGACGGCAAAATGACCGGCGGCGGTTGGCGAAGCGGTTCGAGTCGGCTGCGTGACGGCATGGCGATGGGACGGGCGAAGGGAATCGACGATGAGGATCGCCCGTAAGAGTCGCCGCAAACCAGGGGCGGCGCACATGTGGCCATAGGTGGGAGGTGCGACAGGCCGGGGCAAATGCGCATCGGCCCTAGTCGCTCAACGGGTTCGCGGCGACGATTCTACATCGCGGCGGAGCTTCCGCTAGTCCGGATGATCGCTGAGGTGACGGACGGCGCTTCCTCGACGGCCTAGGATCATTATACCGAGTCAGTCCAACGCTCAATCCTGCTGCCAGCCTGCGGGCGTCGTAACATCTTGCGACGAAGGCGGTTGGGGGGAACGGGCCGATCGGCCAAGCGGCACTTCGCGAGGCGGGAATCCGCCCGGCTACTGGTCGTCCAGGTCGCCGGCGTGCGGCAAGTCGGCCGGGCTGGCTACGCTGAAGAGCCGATTGAATCGCTCGGTCGTCACGTAGCGGGGCGTTCTCGGGGCCGTGCTGGGCCTTTGGACGCTGACAAGTCCACGCCGCACCAACTGGGCCAGAATGGGGTAGCTTTGCACGCCCCGAAGTCGGTGGATTTCGTCCGCGGTCGTGCCTTGTCGATACGCGACGATCGACAGCACTTCGAGCGCCGCCGGCGTCAGCTTGGCCGCGCGGGCCTGGCCGCGGCAGCGCTCGGCCAGGGGGCGGAAGGGCTCGCGAAGCTGCATGCGATGTCCGGCGGGCGAGCTGACAATCTCATAGGGCGAGCCATCCGCATCGTAGGCGGCGTTCAGCTCGGTCACCAGGCGGTCGACTTCCGTCGCCGACGAATTGCGGATGTGCGCAGCCATTTCATCGCTGGCAAGCGGCCGCCCGTCTTCGGCGCCGACGAACAACAAACCCTCGACAATCATCTGCGGCGTTACGGGACCGGCGTCGTCGGCGATGTCGCCCAGATCGTCTTCTGGTTCAACGGCGATGTGCGGCCGCTGCGACTGCGCCGCCGCCGCAGGGTCGCCCATGAGCCGGGCGAACGCCGACGACAGACGTTCAAGCGAAAAGCGGCCAGGCGCGGGCGAAGGCGGCGTTGCCGGCGGGTCGTGTATGTCACGTTGTGGCGGCTGGCTCATCGCAGCGGATCATAGGCCCCGCCCCGCCTGAGGCGGAAGACCGCCCGTTCGCGCCCGCGCTGCTAGCGGCGGCAGCAACTCGTCGCGGCGGGCTGCGACAAGCGTGCGAGCGGTCGGCAAGATTTCGGTCATGCGCTCGGACAGTTGCGGCAACCCGACGCGACGCATGACCTGGTTGATCCGCATGACGAGCAAGCGATCGTCAGCGTAGTCGAACAGAAACCGCAGCTCGACGAACCGCTCGATGATCGCCGCCAACGGAGAGGCGTCGACCGCGGAGAATTCGCTCACGGCGTCGGCCACGATCTTAGCGTCAACCGACGCGAGCGCGTCGTAGTACCGGTGGAGTGCGGCGGGTTGCTCTTCCAAGAGCATGGCGTCCAAAAGCAGCTCGACCAGGATGTGGCCGAGGAATCCTGGCCGCATGCCGTCGGCGTCTCCGGTGACGCGACGGACTTCGCGGGCCAGTGCGATCGACGCGTCGCCAAAGGCGGAGGTTTGGTGAAACCAGTCGTCGTCGGCATGATGCCGCACGACGCCCCGGGCGACGGCGGCTACGGTCGCGTCGTGGTGATCGATCCACGGCTGGGCGTGCCGCGCACGGCAGCGGATGCGCGGCCGCGTCAGGCCGAGCCAATCGGGCACGGCCGCGCCGGCGGCCTGGTAGGGATCGTCGAGCAGGTCGATGGCATGCGCGAAGTAATTCACGCCAGCTAGCATCGCAGCGCGATCCCGCGAGTCAATGTCCCTAGACGCTGGATTCGTCGCACGGCAGCTCGGCGAGCGGCTGCGGCTGACCTCGACACGGCCTTAAGGTCGCCAGTAAATACCCGCGATCGCGCAGCGTGCCTTACTTCCTGAACGTCGAGCCGAACGGTTTGCGATGGCCAGTCTGTACTGCCTTCAAGTTCTCGTGGCGCTAATTTCGCTGCAGGTTGCCCAAGAAGGGGAACCACTGGTCGGAGTCGATCCCGCTACATCGCCGCCCGACCGGACGGCGTCCGCTTCCGTTGTTACCCAGCCGCAGGCGCCCGGAACGATCAATCCGCTCGAGCTGGCCCGACGCGAGGCGCTGCGCAACTTCCGCGCCCTGAATTTCACCGCCCTGGACGGCGACGGATGGACCTACGTCGCCATCTACTACGGCGTCCGCGTAGCGTTTGTCGTCCTGCTGATGATCCTAGCCTGGACCTTGTCGGGCTGGGCATCGACGGCGATGCAGGCGGCGCTCACGCGCGTGCGGTTCGATCGGACGCTGACGTTGTTCGTCGCCAGGCTCGTTCGGTGGCTCATCCTGTTGATGGTGGTGCTCACGTGCCTGGGGTACTTTGGGATTCAAACCACGAGCTTCGCCGCCGTGATCGGCGCCGCGGGCCTGGCGATCGGCCTGGCATTCCAGGGTACGCTGTCGAACTTCGCCGCCGGGGCGATGCTGCTCATCTTCCGGCCATATAAGGTGGGCGACGTGGTGAACGTGGCAGGGCACCTGGGAACGGTTGGCGAGATCGAGCTGTTCACGACGACCATCGACACCCTCGATCGCCGCCGCGTTTTCGTTCCCAACAGCTCGATCTACGGTTCGGTGATCGAGAACATCACGTACCATCCCGTTCGCCGGAT
Organism: uncultured Planctomycetaceae bacterium; assembly: GCA_964430075.1. Taxonomy (GTDB): domain Bacteria; phylum Planctomycetota; class Planctomycetia; order Pirellulales; family Lacipirellulaceae; genus Lacipirellula. The sequence continues at coordinate 6,144 of CAYSFP010000174.1, forward strand.
CGACCTGCCGATCTGGACGGCCTGCGCCGCGGACATCGATGCGACGCGGGCCGCCCTTGAGCGCGCCGCGCGCAGCGCGACCGACGTGCTGGAAACGCCGGCGCCCGAGGCGGTCCTGTCGGGCCTGGGAAGCTCGGGCGTCGAATGGTCGGTCCGCGCCTTTGCCCGCCGCGAGCAGTTCCTCGCCGTCAAGCAGGCGCTTGTTCGCGCGGTGAAGATAGAGCTCGACCGGTCGGGCATTCCGATTTCCTTCCCGCAGATGGACGTCCACCTCGATCGGCTGCCGGCGGCCCGGCGGCGCGTCGCCTGACGGGCCGCCCCGTCGGCGGCGCCCTGGCGAAGGCGTGCGGTCGCGCCCACAATGGCGGGCATGGACGTCGTCAACCTGACCGCTGCGCCGCCGTTCACCACGAAGGATGGCTCGGAAATCCGCGAGTTGCTCGCGCATCGCAATTCGGCGATTCGCAACCAGAGCCTGGCCGAAGCGCGGCTGCCTGTTGGCGCCGCGACGCAGCCGCACTACCACCCGCGAGCGGAGGAGATTTACTTCCTGCTCGAAGGGACGGGACGGATGCAGATCGAAGGGGACGTGCGCGACGTGGGGCCCGGCGATGCGATTGCGATTCCTCCGGGTCGGCGCCACCAGATCATCAATACCGGCGGCGAGGCGCTGCGATTCTTGTGCTGCTGTGCGCCATGCTATGAGCATGAAGATACGGTGATGGTCGACGATTGGCCGTAGCGCAACGCACGGCAGCGAGCCGGCTCGTCCCCGAGCCCGGCCGCGGCGGCAATGCGGCCGCGGCCGGGGGCGAGGACGCCCCGGCTCGCTGAGAGGGTGCAGACGCGTTTACCTACTCACTTACACACTTACTCACCTCAACCCCATGACTGCCACCCGCACTGAACGCGACACGATGGGCGAAATGCAAGTGCCTACCGATGCCCTGTACGGCGCTTCGACCGCCCGCGCTGTGGATAACTTTCCTGTGGCTCATGAGCCCGTGCCGGCGGCCGTTGTGCACGCGTTCGGTTTGCTCAAAGCGGCGTGCGCGGCGGCCAATGTGCAGCTCGGCAAGCTCGACGCGAAGCTGGCCGACGCCATCATTGGGGCGAGCAACGATGTCGCGGCGGGCACGTACGACGTGCATTTTCCGGTCGACGTCTACCAGACGGGCTCCGGCACGTCCACGAACATGAACGCCAACGAGGTGATCGCCAACCTCGCCAACGAGCGACTTGGCGTGGGCGCCAAGGGCCAGAAGGGCGCCGTCCATCCCAACGACCATGTGAACATGGGGCAGTCGTCCAACGACACATTCCCCGCGGCGATGCACATTGCCGGGGCGGTGCAGATCAAGGAGCGATTGATCCCCGCGCTCGATCGATTGGCGAAGGAACTGCAGAAGAGGGCCGAGCAATGGGACGCAGTCGTCAAGATCGGCCGCACTCACCTGATGGACGCGACGCCGATTCGCGTGGGACAAGTGTTCGCCGGCTACGCGGCCCAAGCCCATTTTGCGACGGTTCGGGCCGGCCGTGCGCTCGCCCGGCTTGAGGAAAATATGCCGATCGGCGGCACAGCGGTCGGCACCGGCATCAACACGCATCCGGAGTTCGCGGGCAAGGTGTGCGCTGAGCTGTCCCAAAGACTCGGCATCAACTTTCAGGAGGCGGAGAATCACTGCGAGGCCCAGGCGGCGAAGGACTCGTTCGTCGCCGCCCATGCCGAACTGAAAACGATCGCCGTGTCGCTGTCGAAAATCGCCAACGACATCCGCTGGCTCGGCAGCGGCCCGCGGTGCGGGTTGTTCGAGCTGCTTCTGCCGGAGACGCAGCCCGGCAGCTCGATCATGCCGGGCAAGGTGAATCCGGTCATCGCCGAGTCTGTGATTCAGGTCGCCTGCCGGGTGATCGGCAACGACGCCGTTGTAACGACGGCGGGACTCGGCGGCGTCGGGTCGTTATTCGAACTGAACGTAGCGATGCCGGTGATGATCGATGCATTCATAGAATCCGTGAAGCTGCTGGCGAACGTATCGAACGTGTTCGTTGACAAGCTGCTCGTAGGACTGGTGCTCAATGCCGATCGCTGCCGGGCGCTGATCGACCAGTCGCTGATGATGGTCACGAGCCTAGCGCCGGTGCTGGGCTACGAAACGTGCGCGAAGCTGGCGAAGCAAGCGTTCAAGGAAGACAAGACGATTCGCGAGTTGGTGCTCGAACAGCAGCTCGTGCCGCCGGAGAGGCTCGAGGAATTGCTGGATCCTGACTCGATGACGCGGCCGGGATAGTTATTTAGCCGCGCTCTCTTGCCCCGCGCCCGCCGCGAGCGGCGGGGCTAAATACGGGGCCTGCGTCGGCGGCTCTCAATTTTCTTTGCGAATCGGTTGCGGGGATTCTGCCGCCGCGGCCGATACTTTCACAGCGCGGACCCCACGGGCCTCGTGCTCGCAGCGCGCCGCTAGCTTTTCGACACGTCGACACTCGTCGCGGACCACTCGATCATGGACGAAAAACTTTCCCACAAGCTCGCTCGCCTGAGCGGGACGGTGCTGGCATTCACGGCATTGTGCAGACCCGCCTCGGCCGACCAGGGCGCATCGTTGGTCTTCGTCGCGCCCGGCGACGTCGATGCCGTGATCATCGAGGATTCCTCGTTCGGCGACGCGGCGGCGCCGTCCGAACTCGTCATCCACGCGTCGGACGCCGCCGCAGCGACAGCGTCGCCGCTTCCCTCGGGGCAAGGCGACCTGGCCATCGTGGGCGGCGCCATGATGCAGGATGGCGCCGTCGTGCCGGCGGGAAACCTGTCAGATGCCATCGGGAACATCATGACCACGGGCCCGCGGCGGCCCGTGCCCTCGGCGGGCATTCAAGGACCGACGCGAACGGGCCAGGCGGGCGCCGTGCGGCAACGCGCGACCGCCGGCATGCAGCGCACCGGGCGCGGGGGTGACGTTCCGCCAGCCTACGGGCAACCGCCGTCCGGCGTCGCCGCCCGTCCGTCGCGCCCGCAAGCGGCTCCGCTGTCGACCGCTGCCCAGCAGGAGGCGAAGGCGCCGATCGATCAAGCCAAAGAGTGGCTCGTGAGCGCCTACCAGCTTTCGCTCACGGCCAGCAATCAGGCCGAGTACTCGCAGATCGTCCAGTGGTGTGCCGGCGCGATGCGCATCGACGAGCTTGACGAGGAGTCGCGCAAGTTCTGTGCTCAATTATCCTCGTGGGCGCTCAACCGCCGCGGTCAGGAGCGGGCCGACGAGGGGCAAATCGATCTCGCACTCGCAGACTTTCGGGCCGCGCTCGAATCTGCACCGAACAACTGGCGGGCGCTGCACAATCGCGGCGTCACGCTGGCCCAGGGCGGACAGTTTGCCGAAGCGTTCGACGACCTGTGCCGCGTCGTCCAGCTCAATCCGAAGTTCGCCAAGGCTTACGCCAATCGGGCGACGCTTTACGTGCAGGCCGGCGACTACGACCGGGCGCTCGCCGATTATGAAGCGGCCGTGGCCAACGATCCGGAGCTCCTGCAGGCCGTCGTCGGTCGCGGTCGGGTGTGCCACCTCAAGGGCGACCTCGACACGGCGCTTGAGTGTCTGGACGCTGCCGTGCGTTTGGAGCCCACCGACGCCGAAATCGTGTGCAGCCGGGCCGACCTATTGACGGACCTGGGCCGTTACGAGGACGCGCTGCTGGACTATGCCCAAGCGATCGACCTGAACAAGAAGTTCGAACACGCGTACCGTAACGGCGCCTGGCTGCTCGCAACTTGTCCGGACGATTCGATTCGCGACGTTGAGGGCGCGTTGGCCGGCGCAAAAGCTGCGCTCGACTGCGGCTACGGCGAGCGGCATGCGGCGCTGGACACGATGGCCGCGGCTCTGGCCAACGCCGGGAGATACAGCGAGGCGGTGAAGTTCGTCAGCCAGGCGATCCAGGTGGCGCCCGAGGAGACGCGCGACGCTTATGAGGCCCGCCGGAATCTGTACCAGTCGAACCGGCCGTATCGTAGCCAGCCGGTGACCGTGGCGGTCGTCGACGATCGGAGCGCGAATGAGCAGGCCGTTGAGCAACCGGTCGGCGACGCCTCGGCGGCGGTGTACGTCGAGGAGTGAGCGTGGTGCGGCCGGGGTCGAGGACGACCCGGCTCGCTCTCAACTGCTTACTGCCCACTGCCCACTGCCTGCTACATCAGCCACCAGTCGCCGGAGTAGACGACCCACAGGCCCATCAGCAGGTTGGTCACTGCGTGGGCGACGATGCAGTCCCAGATGCTCTTGGTGCGGAGCATCAGCCACGTGACCATGCTGAACCACGCCGCGGCGGCAAAGAGCTCGCCGGGGTGCATCAGCATCGGAAACGCCGTGCCCACGATCAGGGCCAGACGATTGACGCAGGCGAAGGGGATGAGCGGCCAGTCGATGTCCACGACGTAGCGCATCAGGAAGCCGCGCAGGAAGAACTCTTCGACGATCGAGATGACGATCACCAGGCCGAAGAAGCGAATGGCCAAAAAGCCGTAGGCCCAGGCCTGGTTGTCCTTGATCTCTGCGAGCGGGTTGAACCCCGGTCGGCGGACGAAATCGACGAGCCCGCCTAGTCCCAGCGGGTTGAGAATCTTCGGCTCCAAGTGCAGCTTGCACAGGCCGACCCACACGACGGCGCCCAGGATGCCCACGACCCACGACAGGCCGCTGACCCGGAACGGGAACGCCAGGTAGCCGGGCAGCACCAGCAGCATGGCGAGCACGGTCAGGCCGATCTTCAGCGTGTAAACGTACGGGTAGTACTCGTACGGCATCTTGGCGTGCAGTGCGGCGCTCTTTTTCTCCTGCTCCTCGTCGAGGGAGATGACGCGGTCGCCTTCGGCTTCCGACTCGTTGCTGGCGGCAGCGTGATCTTCAGGATCGGGCGCCGGGGGCTCGACGCTGCCAACGATCATGAAGATGGCGAACGGCAGCAGAAATGTGACGCCCGGCCACCGGCGCAGCCAGCCGCTCTTAGGCAGCGGTGCGTTCTCGGGGTCGACGTAGGGGCACGGGTGGGGGGCGGGAGCTTCCTCGACCGGCTGTTGGGGCTCGTCCGACATAGTGAATTGAATAATGTGAAGAAACGAGGGATGCCGCTTTCGCTCGAGGCTCGGGTGGAAACCGGCCTAGGCAATCGACCGGCGGATGAAATACCTTGCAAGCGGCTCGGCCCGGGGCCGCGGCGCTTGCCGCGGCGAGCCCCGCGGCCAATCCCGGGCAGGCGCCGCAAACTTGCTAAAATCTACCCCATTTGGGCTAGTCCGTCGGCCGCGGAAAAGTAAAAATGTAGGATCGTACCCGCCCTGGCCGGTTGCCGCAGTTTTGACGCGGCGGCTGCCTCTTACCGGACGAACGGCATCGGCGGCGCCCTGGCGCGCCGGCGTCGTTCTCCGAATCCTAACCGCCGCCGCGCCGCCTGTGCGCGTGCCGGCCGACAAGCGAGACCAACGGCCCCGCTTCAAGGTAGTTCGATCATGGATCTTAGCAAAGTTCGCAACATCGGCATCTCGGCCCACATCGACTCGGGCAAGACCACCCTCAGCGAGCGCATCCTGTTCTATTCCGGACGCATCCACAAGATCGAGGACGTCCGCGGCGGGGGCGACGGCGCCACCATGGACCACATGGAGCTGGAGAAGGAGCGGGGCATCACC
>CAYSFP010000175.1:0-8153 GCA_964430075.1 uncultured Planctomycetaceae bacterium
CAACAAAAAGTGACAGCTTCAAAGGGCTGACCCTGAACCCTGAACCCTGAACCCTTGAGATGTTGTGCAGGATAACCGATCGATGACATCGCAGCCGCCGCGTCGCGCCGTGCTTTCGTTTCTCGCGCATCCCGACGATGCGGAATTCCTGTGCGCCGGCACGCTGATTCGCCTCGCCGACTTGGGGTGGGAGGTGCATATCGCCACGGCCACGGCGGGCGACTGCGGCACGCCGACGCTCTCGCGAGAGGAGATCTCGCGGATTCGCCGCGGCGAGGGGGCGGCCGCCGCGGCGTGCATCGGGGCGACCTATCACTGCATCGGCGAGGACGACCTGCATGTGTTCTACGACAGTCCGACCAACCAGAAAGTGATCGATTTGTTTCGGCAGGTGGCCCCCTCGCTGGTGTTCGCTCATCCGCGGCGGGACTACATGCTGGATCACGAGCAGGCGCACCTGCTGGCGCGCAACGCCGCGTTTTCGTACCCCGTGCCGAACTCGTCGTGGATCGAGCGGCATCCCGACTCCGCCGTGCCGTGGGTGTATTACTGCGATCCGATCGAGGGGAAGGATCCCTACACGGGCGAAGCGGCGACGCCGAGCGTGCACGTGGACGTCTCGGCGGTGATCGACCGCAAGATCGAGATGCTCGCGTGCCACGCGTCGCAGCGCGAGTGGCTGCGGTCGCACCACGGAATCGATGAATACATCGAGGCGATGAAGAAGCACGGCGCGATGCGCGGAGCCGAGATCGGCGCGGCGTACGCCGAGGCGTTCGCGCAGCACCGCGGGCACGCGTATCCGCAGAGCGATTTGCTCGCCGAGCTGCTGGGAGATCAATGAGGCTTTGTTGTGAACTAGCGGACGGGAATGGGACGCGGATGAACGCGGATTCTGCGGATGAACGCGGATCAGCAGGAGAAAGCCAAGAGGGGCAGGAGGAAAAAGGCGGAACCGCTGCTCAATGTGGTCCCACGCCGATCCGGATCATGGCCATCAGCGTTAATCAGCGATTCTCTTTCTCTTTGCCTATCCTCCGATCCGCGGAAATCCGCTCAATCCGCGTTCATCCGCGTTCATCCGCGTCCCATTCCCGTCCAAGCGCCAAGGGGGGCGGCGCTGCCCCCCGGATTGCGCCGGGGGCTATGCCCCTCCTGATTCCTGAACCCTTCCTCAATGCATCTCCAACTCGGAGAGGGACGTAACCGATGGCACGCCCGATCAGCAAGGTGGCGCCCGCGTGGTGGGACTACACGACGCTCGATGCGGAAATTCTGCGCGACGCGGCGCGTTTGACCGCCGACGATCTCGTCGGGCTGTCGCGCGACGGGTTCCAGGTGACGATCTACGACACGCTCGAAGAGTTCTACTGCGCCGAGGCGATGGAATACATTGCCGCGTGGCGGCAGGCGACGCCGGACGCGCCGGCAGGCATCTGCGGGCCGATCGGGCCGACGGAGCAGTTGCCGCTGGTGGCGACGATCGTCAACGCGCTGGAGCTCGACGTGCGGGCCGGGCATTTTTGGGGCATGGACGAGTGGGTCGAGCACGGGCGGCCGGTGACGCCCGAGCATCCGCTGTCGTTCGCCAAAGCGGACATGGAGCTGTGCTTCAACCGGATGAAGCCGCGGCTGCGGATGCCGAGCGAGAACATCCACTTCCCGATCGACCTGGAGTCGTACTCGCGCAGCTACGACCAGGTCCGCTGCGTGCTGATGCAGGGCGGGCAGGGCGAAGTGAAGCACTGGGCGTTCAACGATCCGCCAAAGCGCGAAGGAGCCTACGTCGATGCGCCGCCCTCGCCGGCGGAGTATCGCCAACTCGCGACGCGGATCACGGACCTGCACCCGATGACCGTCATTCAGAACGCGCGCACGAGCGGCGGCGGTTACGTGCCGCTGGTGCCAACGTGCGCGGCGACGGTCGGCCCCGTGGAAACATGGAAGGCCGAGTGCGTCTCGATCTGGCACCCCGGCCATCACGACAACCCGTTCGGCATGCGGCTCACGGCGCTGATGATCAGCAAGCACGTTGCGGATAGCTCGACGCCGATGTCGCTGTTGGCGGATCATCTGAACGTGCGGTTCAGCTACTACCGCGGGGGCATCGGGACGACCGAGGTGGAAATGCATTAGAGCGAGGGTTCAGGGTTCAGGAGGGGATAGCCCCCGGCGCGAGCCGGGGGTTGACGGCGATGGAACGCGTTGTTTGGCGCTTTAACTGGAATGGGACGCGGATGAACGCGGATTTGGCGGATGAACGCGGATCGGAAGGAGAGGGGAGGAACGCTAATACCCGCTGATTAACACTTATCCGGATCAGTGGTTATTAGCGTTTTTAGTGTTCCTGCTCCTTCTTTTTCATCCCTTGTCTTGATCCGCGGAAATCCGCTCCATCCGCGTTCATCCGCGTCCCATTTCCGCTCTTTGGCGCGTGCGGCCCGTCGCATCGACGGCGGGCGCCCCGGCAGCGCTAGTTTTCCCCCGGCCCCGTTTGGAACTCGCAGACGACCGGTTCAAGCGGCGTCCCGTCGGCGCTCGCGAAATTCTGGAAGCGGCGGCTGTTGAGGCCGAGGCGGTACTTGCGGTTGGGCTCGAGCGCCACCGGCAACGTGCAGGTCTTGCGGTCGTCCGACCAGCGCGGCTTTTGCCCCGCGGGGACCGGGGGAAACTCGGGGCCGCCGCCGGTCCAGGAGAAGCCTTCCGCCATGGGACGGTCGAACGTTACTTGGATCTCGGTCAAACCAGGATCGACGTCCTCGTCGCTGTTTTCGGGCGTCATGGTCACGATTTGCGGCGAGGCGCCGGGCTCCGCGGGCTCGTCGGTAGCCGGTTCTCCGGCGGTGGCGTCGCCGTCGGCCGCGTCGCCGGCGGTCGTGAACTCGATCCGCACGGGCTCGAGCGGCACGCCCCAGCGGGTGGCGAAATTCTTGTGCGAGAAGCTGTTGAGCCCCAGCTCGTACCGCGTGCCGGGGGCGAGCTCGACCGGCAGCGTGCAGGTCTTGCCGTTGCGCGACCAGCGAGGTTTCTGGCCCGCTGGCGTCTTGGGGAACGTGGGCCCGCCGCCGGTCCAGGAAAAGCTGCCCGTGTCCATCGGCACGTCGAAGGTGACGCTGATGAGGCTCAACCGCGGATCGACGTCGTCGGCCCCGTTCTCGGGGCTGATCTTCTCGATGCGCGGAGCCCGCACGCGGCTGGCGACGCTGCGCGAGGCGCCGCGGGTGGCGAAGTAGATGGCCGCGGTCTCGGCGGGGGCGCCATCGGCGCCGCGGAAGTTCCGGTGGCTCGGCGAGTTGACGCCGACGCGGTAGAACGTGCCGCGCTTCAGTTCGACGGGCAGCGCGCACGTGCGCGCATCCTTCCATGACGGCGCGGCGCCCTCGGGCGTCGGCGGAAAGGCGGGGCCGCCGGTCCAGCTAAATCCGCCGGCGTCCATATCGCGATCGAACGTCAAGGTGATCTCCGTGAGCGCCGGGTCGACGTCCGTGGCGCCGATCTCCGGCGTCGTAGCAACGATCGTCGGTCCGGGGTTCTGGCGGGCGTCGGCCGGGGCATCGGTTGACGCTGCAGCGCCCGCTTCGCCATCGTCGCTGCTTTCGACGTCTGGTTCTGCAGCAGCGCTCTCGTCGGCCGCGCCGGTCTGAACGGCGGGCGCCGCCATCGGCAGCAGGACGAGGGCGGCGAGCACCAGGACCGCGCGGGACAACCAGCCGAATGTGCGTTTGGCGGGATCGAAGCTCATGATTTCCTCCAATCGAGTTTGCAAGCGCGAGCCCCGTTCGAAGACGCCGACCATGCTGGCGGTCGCCGCGCCGCGGCCGCGGACGGCCGTGAGCACGCGAAGAATGGTTTCGCCGTAGCGGTCGCTCGTGCAGCGCGCGAGCCGCAGCACGGCTTCGTCGCAGGCGCATTCGCGTTCGTGGCGGATGCGCGCGTTGGCCAGCCAGACCAGCGGGTGAAACCAGAATGCTCCTTGGACGACGACTTGCAGCCAACCCGCCCACGTGTCGCGCCGGCGCCAGTGTATGAGCTCGTGGGCGAGAATCATTTCCAATTCGTTTGCGTCGAGGCGTTCGAGCACCGCCTCGGGCAGCACGATTCTGGGATGCCGGACGCCGAAGAGCATGGGACTGACGTTGTCGGCGGTGGCGTAGAGCTGCGGCGTCGTTGACAGGGCAAGCGACTGGGCGAGCCGCTCGAGTTCGACGCGAACAGGTCCTTCATCGACGGCTCGCATGCCGCCGGCTGCGCGGCGGAGCTGCCAGTAGCGCCACAGCACAACGCCCCAGAGGATGACGCACCCGGCGGCCCAAACGGCGAGCAGGGCGACCGGCGTCGAGACGCCGTCGGCGGCCGCGGCGGCGGGGCTGGCCGTCGCGTCGGGCGCCTCGGCGAGGCCGCCCGCTTGCAGCGGCAAATCGAAGACGGGCGCGGCGAGGCGCGGGCTCAGCTCCGCAACATGCGGCAAGGCCCACGCGCCCACGCCCCACGCGGCGGCGAGCGACGGCGGTAGCAGCGCCTTGAGGGGCACGAGCAGCCAGAGCCCATAGCGCAGCCGGGGCGAGGCGCCGCGCAGCAGCCAGGCGAGCGCCGCCACCGCGGCAACCAGCAGCGCGAGCTGCCAACTGGCGGCGACGATCCAGCGGAGCCAGGAGTCGGCAATTCTCTCGGCGGCGTTCATGAGGAGCGTCCGCGCCGGCCGCGACGGACCTTTTTGTGTTTGTCTGCGAGCAGTTGTTGGAGATTGCGGATGTCGTCATCCGACAACTCGGCCTCGTCGATGAACTGGGCGAGCACGGGCGACATCGCGGCGCCGACGACGCGGTCCAGGACGCTGCGGACCTCCTGGCGCGTCATGTCCTCGCGGGGAACGGCGGCGCGGTAGAGGTAGGAATTGCCGACCTGGTCGTAGTCCGCGGCGCCCTTGGCCACCAGGCGGCTGAGCAGGGTCTTCACGGTGGGAAAGGCCCAGTCGCGGCTTTCGGGCGACGCGGCGAAGACGGAGCGCGCATCGAGCGGCCCGCGGTCCCAGAGGATTTGCATGACTTGCCACTCCGCGGGGGAGAGGCTGGGACGCTGGTCGTCGGGCGGCATCGCACTTGTCTCCGAACGGCATGATTTCATTGTGTAGGCATTAGACTACAATTGTAGTCGAAAGTCAATGAGAAATTTCGACAGTCTTTTCTCGCTGTAGCGTCGGAATGGGACACGGATGAACGCGGATGGGGCGGATGAACGCGGATCAAGACAGGAGAATTCGCGATGGGAACGCTGATCAACGCTAATCTTCGCTCATCCGGATCAGGGCCGTCAGCGTGGATCAGCGGTTCCGACAGTCCCCTTTTCTTTCATCCGATCTGCGGAAATCCGCCAAATCTGCGTTCATCCGCGTCCCATTTCCGTCGAAGCGCCAAGGGGCGGGTTCCGCCGCCAACCCCCGGCTTGCGCCGGGGGCTATTCCCCTTCTGAACACGGAACCCTTTCCTTAGTGCATTTCCACTTCGGTGGTCCCGATGCCCCCGCGGGCGCTTCATTCGCCGCTGTTCAGCACGCGAATGCGGGCGTTGCGGATCTGCACCTGGTCGCCGCCGCGGCCCAGCTCCTGAAAGCCGATGTGGCCCTTGCGCGGGCGGTCCTTCACCGGCGGGGCGAGCGTGTCGTCGTGGCGGCGGACCTCTTCGGCGTGGTCGTCGAGGTTCACGTCGTGGATGACCGTGTCGTTGAGTTTCACCCACAGGCGATTGCCCTGGAGCTTGATCTCGTAGCGGTTCCACTCCGTGGGTTTGTAGACCTGCTCCTTGGGGGCGATCGCGCGATAAATGCCGCCGGTGAGCTCCGAGTCGTTCGCCTCGGGGTTGTACCGATAGTCGGCCATTTGCAGCTCCATGCCGTCGAAGGCCGGGTCGCCGAACATGGGCGCCCGCAGGGCGAGACCGCTGTTGCCGAGCTCGCCGAGCTTGAACTCGTACTGCAGCTCGAAATCGTCGTACTCGCGCTTGCTCACGAGCCACGTGCCGCGACTGGTGCCGCCGTGGAGGACGCCGTCCTCGTCGACGCGCCACACGACGCCCGGCTCGGCGGGCTGCTTCAGCTCATTCCAGGTGGTGACCGTCCAATCGTCGAGCGCCGCGGCGTTGGGGAAGAGCGCGGTCCAGCCGTCGCCGTCAGCGGCGGCTTGATCTTGCGCTGCGGCCCTAGCGGCGAATGATGTGACCAGCAGGGCGACGGCGATTGGGCGTAGGACGTGCATGGGATTTCCACCTGAGAAGAGGGCCGGGCGAGGGAGTCGCAGCTTCCCAAGTATCATGGCCGCGACGTGCGTTGCGATGCAAGTGTGGCGGGGCGCGTGACGGGCCTCGTCAGTCGCCGTCGATCACCATGACCGACGGCGCGATCGAGTCGTCGTACGGCAGTTCGACGCGGACGAACCCGTCGGCGGCCGCGAGCGTTTCTTCTTCGCCGGCGGGGCGGAGCAGGCGGGCGTGTGCGCGGGCGACGGGGATTTCTACGACCGCGGGCTCCTCGGGATCATTCTCGCCGGCGGCGTTCCAGGCGATCCACGTGCGGCGCGGGACGCTGTCGGCGTCTTCCCCATCGTGCACGAACACGGCGGGAGTGCCCGCGACGACGCGGACGCGCTCGGCGCCGTCGTGCATGGGGAACGGATCGGGCAGCGCGGCGACGTACAGCCGCACGGCGGTTTGCTCGGCGGTCGAGGCGTCCATGACGCACACCTTGGCGACGCCCGCGTGGAAGGCGCGGGTGAAGAACTGCCAGCGCCACGACGCGCGGCGGGTTTGTGACGCGAGGCCGAGGAAGTCGTAGTTGCCCTCGGTGTGCCAGTACGGCTTGGCGGGGTCGTACTCGAAGCCGGCCGCGCGGTTGGCCCAGCGGTCGAACACAGCCTTCCGCTCGGCGAACACGCGTTCGATGGGCCGCGGCTGGCCGCTAAAGAAGGCGTCGAGCCCCTCGTACACATGGAAGCTGATCGCGTCGGCCGGCGGGCCGATGGAATGGGCCACGCCTTGCTCGCGGTAGGCGGGCGAGCCGCGGAGCGCGGCGGCGTCGAGCGCGGCTTCGGTCCAGGGCGTGCCGTGCTTGCCGGCGGAGCAGCCCGGCAGGACGATCACCGCGGCGGGGTCGACCGACTTGATTGCCCGAGAGACGCGTGTGGCGAACTCGGCGTAGTCGCCGGCCTGATCGTCCCAGCAGGTGCGGTAGGATTCGGGCTCGTTATCGAGCTCCCAGGCGCGGACGCCGTAGGAATCGCCCCAGCGCTGCGCCGTTGCGAGCGTGCCGCCGGGAGCGTAGCGCGCGGCGAGTTTGCGGGCGAAGTCGGCGGCGGCCTGCATGTCGGCGGGCGCCGATTTGCCTTCTTCGCGGCGCCCCGCCCAGTCCGGCGGGCCGCCCGCATTGCCGCCGATGACCGGGGCCTGAAACAGGATATTCAGCCCCTGATTGTGGGCGGCGACGACGAATCGATCGAGCGCCTGCCATGCCTCGGGCACTTCGCTCGCCAAGTCGACGGGCTCGTCGGGCTCCATCTCGTTCCAGTGGACGGGCATGAAGGTCCACCGCAGGCCCATGGCGCGCTCCGCGTCGAGGTCGGAATCCTTCGACCAGCCGAACATGGCGCCGCCTTTGCCATCCCAACTGCCGGTGTGGCCAAGGTAGGGAGACTCGAAGCCGTCGAGCGCGCCAGGCGACTGTCCTTCGGCGGCGTGGGCGGCGTTGGCGAGCAGGAGGCAAGCACCAGCAAGCAATGTGCGAACGGCAGGCGGCTGAAGCGTCGCGGTCATGAGGTCACGCCAGGATGTCTTGGATCACATTGCCATGCACGTCGGTCAGCCGGCGGTCGATGCCGTCGTGGCGGTAGGTGAGCCGCTCGTGGTCGATGCCCAACAGGTGCAGGATCGTGGCGTGCACGTCGTAGCAGTACGTCGGCGCCTCGCGATCGAGCGGCTTGTACGACCACTCGTCGCTGGGGCCGTACGTGACGCCGCCGCGAACGCCGCCGCCGGCCAGCCAGTTGGTGAACACGAACGGGTTGTGGTCGCGGCCCACCGAGCACTGGTTGCAGGGCATGCGGCCGAACTCGGTGGTCCACAGCACGATCGTGTCGTCCAGCATGCCGCGCTGCTTGAGATCGGTGA
>CAYSFP010000175.1:8163-11686 GCA_964430075.1 uncultured Planctomycetaceae bacterium
CGCTGGCCGCGGGGCTGGGCGTCGGCGCCGCGGCCAGCGGGCCGTGGTCGCGGCGGATGTCCTCGTGCGAGTCCCAGTTGCGGCGCGGGAAGCCGTTGTCGGCGCCGCTCCATACTTGCACGAAGCGGACGCCTTGCTCGAGCAGGCGGCGGGCCACGAGGCAGTTGCGGCCGAAATACTCGATCTCCTGGGCCGTGTTGATCTCGCCGCCGGGCGGCGTGACGGTGTTCTCGCGGTCGAGGCCGTACAGGCGGAGGATGTGCTCGGGCTCGCTACGGAGGTCGAGCACCGCGGGGGCGCTCAACTGCATGCGGGCGGCGAGCTCATACGAGCGGATGCGAGCGTCGAGCCGCGAGTCCGAATCGCGAGCGCCGTCCGCCGCATGCTTGCGGTTGAGCGCCGCAAGCACCGCAATGGCGTCGCGATCGGCGCCCGGCGTCGCGAAGCTGCCGGTTGGCGGGAACAGGTCGGCAATCGGCCGCGCACTGCTCGCCTGAATCATCGTGCCCTGATGCTCCGCGGGCAGGAACCCGGAGGACCAGTTCTTCGGCCCATTCGGCGCGAACCCGCGCGGGTCGGGCAGCACGACGAACGTGGGCAGGTTGTCGTTCATGCTGCCCAGGCCGTAGCTGATCCACGCCCCGGCCGCCGGGAACCCCGGCAGGATGAAGCCGCTGGCCTGCATGAACGTGGCGGGGCCGTGAACGTTGCTCTTGGCGACCATCGAGTGGATGAACGCCATGTCGTCGACGCACGCGCCCAGCGGCGCGACGGGATCGCTCAGCCACCTGTCGCAGCGGCCGTACTGCCGCCAGGCGAAGGGGGACTGCATCACTTTGTCGGGCGCCGATTGGAACAGCTCGACCGCTTCGCCGGGATCGAACTTCTCGCCGTGCTGGCGGAGGAGCGCGGGCTTGTAGTCGAACAGGTCGCACTGGCTGGCGGCGCCGGACATGTAGAGCTGGACGACGCGCTTGGCCCGCGGCGAGTGGTGCAAGACCGCGGCGCCGCGAGTCGCCTGGGCCGGGGCCGCGTGAGCTGCACTTCTCAGCAGGCCGTCGCGATCGAGCATGCTGGCGAGGGCGATGCCGCCGAACGTACCGAGCGCGTCGCGGCGGGAGATGCGGTTGTAGTCGGCGCTGTGAAACATCAATCGACGAACACGAATTCGTTGAGGTTGAAGAGCAAGCGACACGCGGCGGGCAAGCCGTGCTGTTCCGCATAAGCGACCAGCGGCGCGAGCTCGTCATCGGCCGGCTCGCGGGCCAGCGCCAGCCGCCAGGCCGCGGACAACTGCTCGGAAGGCGTGGCCCCGAGCGATTCGACGCGTGCCGCCAGCCGCTCCGCCATATACAACATGAGTGGATTGTTCAGCATCGCAAGCGCCTGCAGCGGCGTGACCGTTTCGTTACGCTTCGCGACGACTGCCGACGAATCGGCACAGTCGAGCGTCGTCATGAACGGGTCCGGCACGCTGCGGACGATCAGCCGGTACACGCTACGGCGGTGGGCCGCGAAATCGGCCGGATCGAACTCGTCGTACTTGTAGTGCGGCGAATGATCGTCCTTGAACCCGAACGCGCGGTACGGCGGCCCGCCGGCGGTCGGGTCGAGCTGGCCGGCGACGGCGAGCGTCGCGTCCCAGATGCACTCCGCGTCGAGGCGGCGGCGGTTCATCCGCCACAGAAATTGGTTGCCAGCATCGATTTTGTCGAACTCGGCGCTGCCTGCGGAGGCCTGGCGGTAGACGGCGCTGGTGCAGATGAGCCGGTGCAGCGTCTTGAGCGACTGGCCGCCGTCGCGGAATTCAACGGCGAGCCAGTCGAGCAGTTCGGGGTGCGAGGGCGCCGCGCCCATGCGGCCGAAATCGTTCGGCGTGTCGACCAGGCCGCGGCCGAAGTGGTAGAGCCAAACTCGGTTGACGATCGACCTCCACGTGAGGGCATTGCGCGGATCCGTCAGCCATCGGGCCAGTGCCGCGCGGCGGGCGCCTTCGTCGCCTGAGGCGAGTTCGCCGAACTGTGCCGGCAGCTCCGCGAGGTAGCCGCAGGCGCCCGCTTGTACTTCGGCGCCGGGCGAGCTTTCGCTGCCGCGTTTGAGCACATGGATCGTGCGCGGCTTGCCGTGCGTGGGCGTAAATTGACCCTCGGGTGCAAATTCCGTCGCCGCGGCGTACACCACGCCCGCGGGCTCGCCGCTCTCTCCGGCGCCGTAGGGCCGATCCGCGCGATCGATCCCCGCGAACACGGCCTGCAGGCTGTAGTATTCCTCCTGGGCGATCGGATCAAACTTGTGATTGTGGCACCGCGCACAGTGAACGGTCATGCTGTTGAAGGCGCCCATCACCATGGCGACCATGTCGTCGCGATCGAGATTACGCGTGATCGCCTTCTGCAGCGTGCCGTCGGCCACTTCAATCTGCCCGACATAGTCGAACGGCCCCGCGGCGAGAAAACCGGTCGCGATCACGCCGTCGGCCGTGCCGGGGTACAGCACGTCGCCGGCGATCTGGTCCTCGACGAACCGCGCGTAAGGCTTGTCCTCGTTCAGCGCCCGGATGACATAGTCGCGGTAGGGCCAGGCGTTGGGGCGCACCTTGTCCTTATCGTAACCGTGCGTGTCGCCGTAGTGAGCCACGTCGAGCCAGTGGCGGCCCCAGCGCTCGCCGTAGTGCGGCGAGGCGAGCAGGCGATCGACGAGCTGCTCGTAGGCGTGCGGGTCGTCATTGGCGACAAACGCGGCGACTTCCTCCGACGTCGGCGGCAGTCCGATCAGATCGAAGGACAACCGCCGGACGAGCGTGCGGCGATCGGCCTCGGACGCCGGCGCGAGGCCGTGCTCCGCGTGAGCCGCGGCGATGAAGGCGTCGATCGGCGTGCGAACCCACGGCGAGTCGACCGGCGGAGGCGTGGAACGCCGCAACGGTTGGAGCGACCACCAGTTGCGATCGTAGCCCGCGCGCGTTGTCAGCTCGCGCCCCTCGAGCCAGGGCAGGCCCGCGGCGATCCAGCGGGCGATGGCGTCGACCTCTTCAGGCGACAGCCGATTGCCTTCGGCCGGCATCGTCGGCTTGTTGCCGGAGATGGCCGCGACGAGCAGGCTGGCCTCGGGATCGCCGCGCTCGGCCGCCGGGCCGCTTTCCCCGCCGGCAAGCATCGCCGTGGGGGAAGCAAGCGACAGCCCCGCCTCGGCGTCCGGCCCCTCGTGGCAGCGCAGGCAGCGTGTTTCAAGAATTTCGGCCACGCGGTCCGCAAGCTCATCCCCGTGGGCGAATGGCCGCGCGCCGACCATCGCGACGAGCGCGGCACAGACGACGGCAAGCCGCGGGAAACGAAAAACTCGAAGACAAGCCATATTTGCTGGGCGCCGACCAGAATTGCTTGCGACAGCAGCCTCCAGGCTACGGCGACGCCGCGGTCGTGGATAGCGTTTTCCACAGCTTTTGCCGAATCCGCGCCGGCGTTGGCCGCGGGGTGCAAGTCGCACTTTGTATTTTATGCGGCGGTTTGATAGCAGCGGTAAG
>CAYSFP010000176.1:0-11627 GCA_964430075.1 uncultured Planctomycetaceae bacterium
CTAACAATTTGGACCAACCCCAGCTCACAAGCAAGATCAACCTAGCGCTGTAGTACTAGTACTACGCTTGTACCCGGCGCACCCACCCCTCCCTAACCCTCCCCATCAAGGGGAGGGGACCGGAAGGTTTCTTGAGTGACGCTCGTCATTGACGCGCTCGCTGCGCGCCGCCACGTTAGTGGGCGATGTCCATGTTCGCCACGCGTTTGCTGGGACCGTCATGAGCCGCTCGAACACACAGCGCGCCCGCTGGGGCGCAGCCCTCGCCGCCCTCGTTGTCTGGACCGTCGCGTTGCCGACAGCCTTTGCACAAGGCGGCGACCAGGCCGTTGCTGACCAGTCGCCGCCGCAGTGGACGATCGCCCTGCATGGCGGCGCGGGAAGTTGGGATCCAGGCATGCCGGCCGAGCGGCGCGCGGCGCTGGAAGATTCGCTCCGCAAAGCGCTCACGGCGGGACGCGAGGTGCTTTCTTCGGGCGGCGCCGCGGTGGACGCGGTGCAGGCCGTGATTGTCGTGCTCGAAGACGAGCCGAACTTTAACTCGGGCCGCGGGGCCGTGTTCACGCGCGCCGGAACGCACGAGCTGGATGCCTCGCTGATGGACGGCGCCACGCTGGGCGTTGGCGCCGTGGCGGGAGTGAAGCGGATCAAGAACCCGATCACCGCGGCCCGGACAGTGATGGAGAAGACGCCGCACGTGCTCATGGCGGGGCCCAACGCCGACGCCTTCGCGATTGAGAACGGCTGCACGGAAGTAAGGCAGAGCTACTTCTCCACGCCGGCGATGTTCGAGGAGTTGCAACGGACGATGGCGGACATGGGGCTGGAGCCGCCCGCGGCGCCGGGGTATCCGCCGGAGGGCGCTCGAGCGCCGACCGCCGGCGCGTCGCCGATCCAATCTGGCGAAACCGTCGGCTGCGTGGCGCTCGACATCCACGGCAATCTGGCCGCGGGCACGAGCACGGGCGGGCTCACGGCCAAGCTGCCGGGGCGCGTGGGCGACTCGCCGATCTGCGGCGCCGGCACGTACGCCAACAACGCCACCTGCGCCGTGAGCTGCACGGGCAAAGGCGAGCAGTTCATCCGCCATTCGATTGCGGCCCGCATGTCGTGGCTCGTCGAGGACGGAACACGCACTCTCGATGAAGCCGCGACCCACTGTCTCGACGAGGTGCTCAACCCCGGCGAGGGCGGCATCATCGCCGTCGACCGCGCCGGAAATATTTCACTCCGAGCGAACACGATCGCGATGCCCCGCGGGGCGGCCGACTCGAGCGGGCGGTTCGACGTGGCGATTTGGTTCGATCATTAGGCAAGCGTGACGGTCGAGTCCATCGCACGGCGCCGATGACCACGCCATGTCTGCGTCCGGATGTCTTTGCCAGACCAGGATTCCGTTAAATAACACGGCCAGAAATCCTTTGCATTTGACAAATAAGCCAGCAAAAGACATAGTTTTTGCATGGCGCAAACCAATGACTTCATCCTCAACGTCTGGCGCGAAGCCTGCCGGCACATTGCCATCACGGAGTTTGCCGGCGTGCTCGGCGAAATGGTCGCGCCGCGGCTCCCTCTGGCACGTCTGGCGATCCGCCGCGTTGACGCCGAGCTCGCCCACCTGGCCACGCTGGCGGAATATCCCGCTGCCCACGGACCGGACCATCACGGCGGGCAGGATCGCTGGGAAAGCGTCGAGTTACGACGATTGCTGCGGTGGGGTCGCGGCGGCGCACTGAAAGCCCGAGAGGCTGGCGCAAAGGCGACTGACGCGGCGTCCGCTGCGATTCCGGCCGCCATGACCGGGGAAGCCTTGGTTGGGCCGCTCGTCGGCGAGAACGACGTCTTCGGAGTGGTTGTCTTCGAAGCCAGCGCCGGCCAGCGTTTTACCGCGGCGCATCAACGGTTGGTGCAATCGCTGCTCGAACCGCTGGCCGTCGCCTTGGGCAACGATCACCGGTTGCGGGAGCTCAACGCACTGCGCGAAGCGGCGGAGTCCGACAACCGCTCGCTGCTCACGCGGCTGGGCCGTGAAGACTTGTCGGAGTCGATCATCGGTGCGTCCGAAGGACTGCGCGCCGTCATGCAGCGCGTGGAGTTGGTCGCACGGTCAGACGTGCCGGTGCTGTTGCTCGGCGAAACCGGTTCCGGCAAGGAAGTCGTGGCGCGCGCGATTCACAATCGCTCCTCCGTATGTAAAGGTCCGTTTATTCGCGTCAACTGCGGCGCGCTGCCGCCGGAATTGATCGATTCGGAATTGTTCGGCCACGAAAAGGGCAGCTTCACGGGCGCCGCAGGGGCGCGGCGCGGTTGGTTCGAGCGGGCCGATCGCGGGACGCTCTTTCTGGACGAGATCGGCGAGCTGCCGCCGGCGGCGCAAGTGCGCTTGCTCCGCGTTCTGCAGGAGGGCGAGTTCGATCGCGTCGGCGGCGAAGAACCGGTCAAGGTCGAGGTCCGCATCGTCGCCGCGACGCACCGCGATCTGGCGGCCATGGTCCAATCGAGCACGTTTCGCGAGGATCTGTGGTATCGCCTGGCGGTGTTTCCCATCGTGCTGCCTCCGCTGCGCGAGCGCGCTCAGGACATTCCGGCGCTCGCGGAGCATTTTGCGGTGCGCGCGGCCAAGCGATTCGGACTGAAGCCCCAAACGCCCACAGCCGCCGATTTGGAGCTGCTGACGAGCTACTCGTGGCCGGGCAACGTGCGCGAGCTGATTTCGGTGATCGACCGGGCTGCGATTCTCGGCGACGGCGAGCATCTGGCGGTGGCCTCGGCGCTCGGCGGCGGCGCCCGCCCAGCAGAGCGCGCGCGAGACGCCGGGGCGACTTCGTCGCAAGCGGCGCGAGTCCTCGCCGCCGAAATCATGCCGCTCGACGAGGCCATGAAACAACACATCACCGCCGCCCTGACGGCCGCCGACGGACGAGTTGAAGGCCCGCACGGCGCGGCGGGGCTGTTGAGGATCAACCCGCACACGCTGCGCGCTCGCATGCGCAAGCTCAAGATCGACTGGGCCGGGATCCGGGCCGCCGCGCGGCGGATCGATGGCGAATGAGCGGCCGGCCGTGGCCGTGGCGTCTGCTCGAGCGTTCACAAATGCTTCGTCGTAGCGGCGTCGAGTACCGCAATCCGCCGAACGTGATTCTCGCCAGCTACTTCGCGTAGCTGAGCTCGCACGCCGTGAGCTG
The DNA here is from genome assembly GCA_964430075.1 of uncultured Planctomycetaceae bacterium. Lineage (GTDB taxonomy): Bacteria > Planctomycetota > Planctomycetia > Pirellulales > Lacipirellulaceae > Lacipirellula. The sequence continues at coordinate 3,186 of CAYSFP010000176.1, forward strand.
CGAGTCCTCTTCGAGCGCGCGCTTCGGCTTGATGTCGAGCTTTTCGAGCTCGCCGTGGTAGGCCCGCACCGCGTCCTCGGGCTCGATCTCGCCGTCGGCCAGCCGGCGGAGCAGCGTGATCATCGTGAGGGGGTGCTCGGCATCCTTGATCTTGCGGCCGAAGAGCGCCGCCCGCGCGCCGTGTTTGCGGGCCTCGGCCAGGAGCTTGAACGCGTCGTAGGTCGTGCCGCTGCCGCCGCCGAGGACGCCGACAATTTGCGACGGGTCGTAGGCGACAAGCTCCTCCATCGCCGCCGGGCCGAAGTAAGGAATCTTGAGGAACTGCGGCCGGGCGTCGATCGGCACGCCGGCAAGCATCCGGCAGATGTGGTCGTTGACGAACTCGGTGACGCAATCGCGGCTGGCGGCGCAGTCGAGATTCGGGGCGAACACTTCCAGGAAGTAGTGGAACCCGCACCGTTCGGCATAAGCACGGAAGTCGCGAAATGCCGTGAGCGTGGCGTGGTCGGCGTCGAGGCGGTTGTTGAACGTCACCGAATACAGGCCGAGATTGACCACGGGCTCGCCAACCCGCTTGGCGCCGAGACTGCCGTACTGCACCTCTTCGAGATAGCACGTGGAGAAGGGGCGCGACGGCTCGTCGCGATACCGTCCGCCGCGGGGGAGCCAGATGTCGCTCGTGTCGTTGGCGCGGATCGCAGGGGTCACGTCGCTGGCATCGAACAGCCGCTCGCCGTGGGCGAGCACGCTCATCGTCGAGGCCGAGGCGAGCAGGATGTCGACGAGGCCCTGGTGGACGACCTCGCGAATCTGGTCGCGGAAGTCGGAAATACTGCGGTAGCCGGCGCCGTCCGGCCGCGGGCCGCAGCTCGTGGCGCCCCAGGCCATGTCGGCGTCTTTGGCGTCGGCGAGGATGAAGCGGCCGCAGTTCAGGTCGGTCCGCAGGGCGGCAAGTTTCTCGGCAAGGCGTGGTTTCATGCCTCCGATTGTAACAAACGGCGACCGCGCTTCGAATGGCCGAAGGCCGCAAGCGCGGCAACCGCGGACGCGACAAGTGCGGCGCCGGTCGGTTCGGGCACGGGCGCCGACGACGGCTGCGCCGCGAGCGGCGCGTTGCCGAGCCGTTGCTGCCAGACGAGAAAATCACTGCCGTCGACGTCGCCGTCGGCGTCCGCGTCGCCGGTGATGCGGCTCGCGCCGGTGGCCGCCCCAAAGTTGGCCGCCCACACGGCGAGGTCGGCATCGCCGACGAACCCGTCGCCGTTGAAGTCGGCCGGGTCGAACTGCGGCGCCGCGTCGAACAAGCCCTCGACGACCAATCGCGGCGCAAGCAGGGGATCCCCCTCCTTCGACAAAAAGCTCGCCGGCGTGCCGTTGGTGGTTTGCTGCAACACGATCGTCGCGAGGCTCTCGGCCGGGTCGTTTTGATAGTACGCGGCGAGGTTCAAAAACACGGCGAGGTTGGGATTGGTGAGGCTCACCGTCTCGCCAGCGGCGGTCGTGGGAATCGTGATCTGCCCGAGCGTCAGCAAGTCCGGATTGTCGGGATGATTCGTCATCGTGAACGTGTTGCTCGCGCCGAGCGTGCCGCTGTTGCCGTCAAACGCCAGGCCCGGCGCCGTCGCGAAGTCGATGGCCGCCTCATCCCAGTCGCCGCCCGCGGCGTCGTGTTCCAGGCCGTAGACCATGAACGTGTGGGCGCCCGTGACGGGACTGGCCGTCGTCAGCTCGAGGCGCGCGGCGTTGAGCGAGCCCGGCACGAGTTGCGACAGATCGAACCGCAGCACGATCGCCTGATTGACGCCGCCGGCTGCGCCGCTCCACGCCGCGGTGAGTGATTCGCCCCAGCCGTCGCCGCCCGCCACCGCCATCGTCCCGCCGTTCTCGCTCACCTGGGCGTCGGCGCCGCGGCCGAAGCTGGTGGGTAGGGTGTGCGTCGTCGTGCCCACGGCTGGGTAAGCGTTCGGCGTCAGCGAGTGGATGTATTTCTCCAAATACGAATATCCGTCGGGCGCGAAGGTCTGGTGCAGCGGCGTGGCGGCGTCGAAGCCGTTGTCCGCCGCCCAGGCATCGGGCACGCCGTCGCCATTGGCGTCGGGCGCGGCGGCGCCCGTGGGCAGCTCCGGCCAGCCGCCCCAGTCCTCCTGGGTGTCGATGAACCCCGGCAGGTGATTCATCACCGTGCGGATCGTGCGGCGGTCGATCGCGTCGCGATAGCGGTTCGCGCCGGCGCGGCTCATCACCTGGATATACGCCTGCTCGGCCGTGTGGGTCGTCACTTGGGGAAAGTCGAACCGCTCCGACATCAGCGTGTACGTGCTGCCGGGGCGGAACGCCTGGGCGCCGTTGACCGGCACGCCGTTGAGCACCAGGCCGCGGTCGGAGTCCATCCGGTTGCCCTCGACGTAGAACCGCGAATCCACGTCGCGCGGCCGCATCAGGTTGCTGTTGTTCGACCCGGACTGCGGTCCCTTGATGCCGTAGTTGCCGACGAGATTCATGTCGTAGGGGTCGTCCTCGTCGCTGTAGCCGAACTCGTCGCCAGGGTTGGCGACGACGTTGTTCACCCAATCGAGCATGAGGCGCCGGTTGCCGCTGTCCTGGGGTCGCGGGTGCCGGCTCTTGCTGTGGGCGTACAGATTGTGGTGGAACGAGTAGCGGCCGCCGTTGAGCAGCGAGCCGTAGCTGTGGCCCACGCCGTCGTCGCCGGAGTGGCCGGCGTTGAACAGGCCCTGGGTCATCGTGGACCACTGGACGGTGACGTTGTTGGAATCGTTGGTGACCGAGATGGTTTCGTCGACGCCCCAGGACGCGGTCACGTGATCGATGATCACGTTCGAGCTATTGGAAACCCAAATCGCATCGGGGTCTTGCGATCCAAAGGTACTGCCGGGACGGATGCGGAGGTGCTGCAAGATGATGTTGTCGGCGTTGTCGATGCGCAGCCCGTGGTCGGCGAGCGTGATGCCGCCCGCCGGGGCGGTCTGGCCTGCGATGGTGATGTTGTCGCGGCCCCCGAAGTTCAAGCTCGACGTGAGGCGGATCGTGCCGGCGACGTCGAAGACGATCGTGCGGCCGGAGGCCGGCGCCGTGATGATGCCGTTGCGGAGGCTGCCGGCGCCAGAGTTGTTCAGGTTGGTTACGCGGTACACGTCCCCGCCGCGGCCGCCGCTGGCGAGGCGGCCGAAGCCCTCGGCGCCGGGGAAGGCGGGAAGTTGTGCGTGAGCGATCCCGCTGCCGCAGCCAAGGAAAGCTGCGAGCAGCCAAGCGGTGTTCGTGCGGACTTTAGTCATCGTAAAAAAACAGCGGCGACGACCCGACGGCCGCCGCCGCGCTGAAGATTTCGCGAGTCTATTGAGGCTTGCGCCGTCAATGGGCCACTAACCCGACGCGTAAGCGAGGCACACCCTCGCTTACGCGTCGGGTTAGTAGCATTAGCCTTGCAGTTCTCAATAGAGACTATCCCCGCCGCCGCATGCCAAGGAATGCCAGGCCAGCCGCCAAGGTGAGCGCCGCGGCGCTCGGTTCCGGAATCGGAATGTGCTCGACGCGGAACAGCGTCGTGTTGAACGAATTGGCCGTCGCCGCCGCCGTGCTGGGTCGAATCGCAAAGGTGTCGAAGGTAAAGCTATCGCCGTTGGCGGTCGTGTCGGTGAATGCCAACGCCAGCGAACCCGTGCCGGCAAAGTTGCCGCCGCTGATGCTGGCGTTGATCTCCATCTCGTCGGCGAGCGTGCGCTTGATCGACCACTCGAAGGTGTAGGCTGTGCCATCAACCATGCCGGTCGCGCCGTCGGCGCCCACGCTGGCGATGTTGCCGCTCCAGCGGTCGTCGTTCACCAGCAGGTTGTCGCTGGCGAACTGCGTGCGCTCGCGCAGCTCGATGCTGTTGGCGATCAGCGTCTGGGCCACGTTCATGCTGAGACGATAGCCCGTGTAGGTCGAGTTGCTCGGCGACCCATCGGTCGTGAGGCGATCCGCCTCGGCGGTGTTGACCAGGGCCACGCGCAACCCGCGGCCGGTGTTCGTGCTGACGCCCGTGGGGGTAAAGCCCCAGGTCACCTTCAGCGTCTCGCCCTGAGCGAGCGTCACGGGGCTGCCATCCGGGCTGAAGAAGGTCGTGTACGACGACGAACCCGTGTTGGCGCCGGCATTGGTGTTGTCCATGGTCAGGCTGCCGGCCGAGGCGACCAGCGCGGCGCCGGGCGAGCTGTACCACACCGATTCGATGTCGCCGTCGGCGTCCGCGTCGACGCCGTTTTCGGAGTGCGGCCCCGCGGCCGCGTCGGTAAACGGATCGGTGCGATTGCCGTCAATCCACGAATCGTTGACGATCGTCGCCGCTGAGGCGGCATGGGCGATCGCCAGCGCGATCACGATGGAACCAAAGTTGCGAATCATGAGCAGCCCCCCATCACAAGAAGTACGTCAGCGAGGAGTTCAGGGACAAGTCGGTCGGCAGGGGCGCGCGGAGGCCGCGATCGTTGCCGCCGGGACCGTTCGCGTCGCGCATTGAGAACAGACCTGGTGCTCTCAAAAACACGGACGGGCCCTCGTTTCACTCTAACGACCGCGTCGGTGCGTCCAAGTAACAATTGTTGCAATAACGTTCCGGAAAATCGCAACGACTCGGGCGACATCCGTGGTTTTGGGCGCTGGGTGACACGGATTGAAAGACGAAAGATTCTTCCCACGAAACACGCGAAGGGGCGCGAAATCAGGAACGTCCTTCGCGCCCGTTCGCGTGTTTCGCGGGCAAACAGGTTCTCCGGATCGCCAACGAAGCGGTCCCAGCGGGACGCGGGCAGGAAGCCGCCGCATCGGCCGTCGCCTGCCGGTCATCCCTGTTTTCGACCTTGGCGTCCTTGGCGGCAGGTCGACTCTTTCGCTGCAGGGGACGTTGCGTTTTTTCGGACGTTTCTTGCAAAGAGCAGCACTCGACCGCAAAACAACCGCCGACGCATAATCATACTAGGGCGTACCAGGCGGCGCCCGCTTGTCGATGACCTTGGCATCGCGTTGGTCGAATCTTAGGCCACGGAACGCACGTCTGAACCTGATTCGCACGCCTTGGCGCCTGCGATGTGCGCGGTCCACGTGGCCGCTTGTGGCCATGGCAACACGCGTATTCGCGCTGGCGAAGTTGGTCGACCCATGAACCTTCCGGCCCCTTCCATGGATTGTCGCACTGAAGCATCGGCCTACCGCGGCCGCCGGGCGCGCGGTTTTACCTTGGTCGAACTGTTAGTGGTGATCGCCATCATCGGCGTGCTCGTGGCCTTGCTGTTGCCCGCCATCCAGGCGGCTCGGGAAGCGGCCCGCCGCGCCCAGTGCCAGAACAACCTGAAGCAGATCGGGCTGGCCGTGCAAAACTACCACGGGGCTCGCAATGCGCTGCCGCCGCTGCGGATCAGCGACGGGCAGCAAACGTGGCTGGCCCTGATTCTCGACTACATGGAACAGGCCCAGATCAGCGGACTGTGGGATGAGTCGCTGGGGTGCTTCTACGATCAAAAACTCGCCACCCGGGCCGCGGTCGTCGACGCGCTGTTCTGCCCGTCGCAGACGCACGAGTCCCGCGCGCTGCTGATCGCCGAGATGCCCGGCGACGGGCACTCGCACGTGCGGGCCGACCCCGAGGTCCCTGGTACGGCGTTTGGTTTTACGGGCTCGTTGTCCGATTTCCGCGCCGTCGCCGCGTCGACGTGCACGCAGTACAACGGGGCGGGCCAGCAGGTGTACCCGTCGCCTGGATTCGACAATTCGAACTCCCAGTGGATGGACGGCCCCATTCCGCCCTGCGACCGCGCGACCGTCATCTTCGGCGGCGCCGGCAATCGAGGCGTCAAGAGCTTCAAGGCGATCACCACGCTGGCGGACATCACCGACGGCACGAGCCAAACGCTGCTGGGCGGCGAGGTGGGCCGATTCGTGTCCGAAGGCGGCCACGCCTTTAACGGCGACCATTTTCCTGGCGTGTTCATCGGCCGGCAGGCGCCGTTTTGCGAGCGGTGTGGATTCAACCGCGCCGAAGGCGGCGACAACGGCTTCGGCAGCGTCCATCCGGGGGTCGTTCAGTTCGCCATGTGCGACGGCAGCGTGCAATCCCTGTCCCAAGAAACAGACCTCAATGTCCTGGACCGCATGGCGACCCGTGCGGGCGAGGAGTTGTACGATCGCAACGGCACGGCGTCGGCCTGCCCGTAACGCGGTTCCAGTGCGTGGTTTGCAGTTTAGCGATTCTGTCATAGGCGGCTTATGATTCCTCGCGGCACAACGGCGATTTCAGCGCTGCTGGCCCTGGCGGCGCTTAGCGCTGCCGGGTGCGGGAACAAGCTGGCGAGCGTCAGCGGCACGGCGCGCACCGCCGAGGGCGCTCCGCTGGTGGGAATCCGCGTCATGGCTCGTTCCGCTGCGGGGAAGTGGTTCAGCGGCACGACCGACGACGCGGGCCGATACGAACTGGGCGGCCCGAAATCGGGCCCTGGCATTCCGCCCGGAGATTATCAGGTGTCGCTGGTCGAGGATCGGGGCGGCATGGATTCAACGAAGCCGCCGCAGTTTCCCGCGCGGTATGGGAACCCCGACGAATCCCGCCTGTGGATCTCCGTCGCCGCGGGCGAGTCGCAGGTTTATGACATCACGACCACAATCAACTGAAACTCGACAAAGATCATCGATCGAGCCATCACGAGGGAGGACCAACATGCATCGTCGACCAATCCACTTCGCCCATTCCATGCTTCGCTCGCGCTGGTTCTTTGCCGTGGTCGCGTCGGCCGTCTCTGCGGTCAACGCGACGCTCGCCCAGGCCGCCATCACCTGGGACGGCGAGGGCAACTCCAATTGGTGGTTCGATCCCACGAACTGGGCGTACAACAACAATGACAACGCATCGTTGCCGCCGGCCGATCCGATTGCCAGCGGCGACTTGCAGGTCAATATCGGCACGGGCGCCTGGGACGTGACCGGCGAAGGCCTCGTCTACGACCCCGAGAACGACCCGTTCTTCGCGGCCGCCTCGAGCGTGGCGTTTCCCGCCGGTTCGCTGCTGACGACGACGGCGGGTTTTGAGGGCCGCGATTATGGCCCCGAGACGCTGTACCGTTTCTATGTCTCGCGCAATACGACGAATACGAATCTGATCACCGTCAAGAGCGGCGACATGGTGATCGAAAGCACCACAATCATTGGACGATCCGGCAGCACGGTGGAGGCGCAGAACGTCGGCCGGCTCAATCAACTCGGCGGCTCCGTGCGGCTGCCGCTCACCGCACTCGATCTTGGCCAGCGAGAGGCCTCCGGATGGGGCAACGGCATTTACGACTATCGGGGCGGCATTCTGGAAGTGTCGGAGATCGGCGGCGCCGGCATCCGGCTTTCGGCCGGCGGGTCGTCCGGCGCCGGCGGCACGGGACGGTTCATCATGCACAACCCGACCACGCCAGGCCGCGTGCGGGCGTTTGATTTTGTGGTCGCCGCCAACGGCGGGCCCAACGGAGTCGACGATCCCGCCCTGAACCCCGATGGCGTCAACACCGGCGTCGGCGTCGTCGAGTTTCACTTCGAAAACGGCGGCACGCGCCCCATTCAGGTGAGCCGCAACCTGGCGATCAACAACGGCCTGGACTCCGACCTGTTCGGCCTGCGGTCGTCGCGGCTCGAGCTGGTGCTGAACGCGGCGCCGGCGGTCGACGGCGGCGGCGTGCCGGGCAACCTTGGCTTGTTCGACGTGAACTTCGGCGACCTGTTCGGCGGCACGATCACGGGAACCGGCGATCTGGACGGCGACGCGGTCTTCAACAACGACCGCGTGTTTTCGAATGCCGACGGCTCGGCCGCGTATCGCGAGGGCGACATGGTGTCCGCATTGTTCGGCGGGTCGACCTATAACTGGACGATCTCCTACACCGGCAACATCACGTGGACCGATCCAGAAACGAGCGTTGTTGGCGAAGTCACCGGCGCCGGCACGGGCGTCGACGTCGTGCTCGTTGGGCATAGCTCGGTCCTCGCGCCGGCGGCGAACGCCGACTTCGACGGCGACAACGACGTCGACGGCAACGACTTCCTCGTCTGGCAGCGAGGCTTGGGCCCCGGCACGAGCAGCACCGGCGACGCCAACGGCGACGGCACGGTCGACGGCGCCGACTTGACGATTTGGCGCGATCAGTTCGGCAGCGCGCCGATCGCAGCAGCCGCCGGCGCCGTGCCGGAACCGAGTGCCCTGGCGCTAGCGAGTCTCGGTCTGGCAGCGCTCGCCGCACGGCGACGCCGCAGAACCCAGGCGTAGCCCCCGAACCCAAGCGTAGCCCCCGGCGCAAGCCGGGGGTTTGGAAGCAGGCGCGACGTCGACGCCGTCACGATGCGGCGCCCCCCCGCCTTGCCAGGATGATGCAAGTGCATTCATCGCTCTGCGAAGTCTTGGCCCCAGAGGGGCCG
>CAYSFP010000177.1:0-11614 GCA_964430075.1 uncultured Planctomycetaceae bacterium
CAAGGGGACGCCGCGCGGCGGACGAGGCGCCGAAGCCAGCGCTCCACAGGCTCAAGTCCGCCCGATCCACCTTGCCGTTGACGTCGACGTCGCCTGGCACGCCGGCGATCAGCCGGCCGGCCACATCGCCCAGGATGCGGTGCACTGCGGCGGTCGGGTGAATCGTGTCCCAAAACAGATACTGCTCCGGATGGGCCACGATCCGGTTCTTGTTGTAGGGAATCGGCCCGGGGGTGAGCCCCGGCGCTGCCGGGTCGGTAACGTTAGCGAGTCCCCATGCCGCGGGATTGTTCACCGCGCTGGAAAACAGTTCCCCGACGTCCAGTTGGTAGAACGTCGCCTCCCGATGCTTGGCGGCCAATTGCTCCATGGCCCCTGCAAACGCCGCGTTGTACTGATGCGAAAGTTGGTCAAACGCCGCCGACGCGACCGGGTCGCGATTGTAGTCGGGAATCTTCCCCAAAATCGGCAGGTTCGGCACAAGAAACTGCCGCGCGCCGAGCGAGGCGAGTTGCTCGAGTGAAGCGACAATGCGACTGATCGGCACGTTCACGTTGGTCTGACCATCGAACAAGTCGTTGGCCCCCGCCCACACGACGTAGAGTGCGGCTGGGTCGACGGTGCGCGACGCGCGATAGTGGGCAAGCTGCTCATCCAGGTCGCGGATGAACAGCCCGCCAACGCCGCTGGCGCCAGCCGTCTGAGCGCCGCCGTAGGCAAAGTTGTCGCCGCCGGAGGTGCTGGGCCTGAGCGGCCCGATGCCGAGATCGCCCGCCAGCCACTCGACCCACACGGCGCCGTTGGTAAAGCGGCCGTCGTAGTACGCCGACCCCGGCACGAGGCCAAACGTCGCGTCGTCGATGTTTCCCATGTCGGACAAGCTGTCGCCGAAGACGATCATCCGGCTGGGGGAAAGGGCGACCGCGGGAGCGCCGCCCCACACCCCGAGACCCACGCACGCCGCCGCCCAGCACGCTGCCCAAGATGCAAATCGTCTCATCTCGCTCCGCTCACGTCCGACCATCGAGTCCCGAGAATTCCTTGCCTTGGCACTGATCTTTGCATCCCAAGGCGCCAGCGGTTTACGATTTCACAGGAAGGCGCAAGCTGGCCGAGTTCTCGAATCGCCGGCCGCAATATTCTCCGGCACTTACTCGCGGCGGCAACGGAACTCCCTACTGCAGCATCCTACTCGATTCCCGCGTCACGAATTAACATTGCGTCCGCAAGATCGCCGCAGGACTTCGCGAGGTCGGCGCGAGCAGTTGCGACGCATCGCGACGGGAACCGTGCCGTGGTTCGTGGGCTTGTCAGGGCCGCGGCCGCTGGAATTGCTTGTTCACCCGCTCGTTGACCCGCGCCTGCCGGCGTGCTAGTCTGTCGCGTTAACCCACTGGCGCACGCGGCCTTACGCCTGCCGCGGCTTCGCACCGACTCCCGCACCAAATTGCCTCCGCCCTTGGCTTCCGCACCGAAATCAACCTTGCCCGACGCCGGCGACGCTGCTCCTTCGCCCCAATTTACCGACCTGGGCCTCTCGGACACGATGCTCAAGGCGCTGGCGAGCGTCGCCTACGAGAAACCCACTCCGGTTCAGGCGGGCATCATTCCCCTGGCCATCAAGGGCATCGACGTGCTCGGCCAGGCTCGCACCGGCACCGGCAAAACCGCCGCCTTCGCGATTCCCATTCTCGAGCGGCTCGACGAGGCCGCCCGCGGCCATCAGCCGCGGGCGCTCATCCTCGTCCCCACGCGAGAACTCGCCGTCCAGGTCCGTGACGAAACGGAACGTCTGGCCGCCGGGCGCAAGATTCGCGCCACGGCCGTGTATGGCGGCAAGCCGCTCCGCTCGCAGATCGACCGCCTGCAAAAGGGGGCCGATATCGTCATCGGCACGCCGGGGCGCATCCTCGATCATCTTGGCCGCGGCACGCTTCAGCTCGACAAGCTCGAAATCGTCGTGCTCGACGAAGCCGACCGGATGCTCGACATCGGCTTCCGGCCCGACATCGAGAAAATCTTGCGCCGCTGTCCGCAGAGCCGCCAGACGCTGCTGCTCTCCGCGACGGTCGACTCGCCGGTCGAGCGGCTCGCGCGCCGCTATATGCGCGACCCCGAAGTGCTCGACTTCTCGAGCAAGAACAAAACGGTCGACACGATCGAGCAGCGGTACTTCACCGTCGACGAGCAAAAGAAGTTCGAGCTGCTGGTGAAACTGCTCAAGCGCGAACAGCCCAAACAGGCCATCGTGTTCTGCCGCACGAAGCGCGGTTCGGACAAGGTGCATCGCAAGCTGTCGACCAAGACCAAGGGCAAGAGCATCGACGTCATTCACGGCGACCTGCAGCAGTCGGCCCGCGACCGGGTGATGAAGTCGTTCCGCGCCGGCGAGACGCGCGTGCTGGTCGCCACCGACGTGGTGGGCCGGGGGATCGACGTCTCCAGCATCTCGCACATCATCAACTACGACATGCCGCAGTCGAGCGACGACTACGTGCACCGCGTGGGCCGCACCGGCCGCATGGGCCGCGAGGGGATCGCGTTCACGTTCGTGACGCCCGAGCAGGGGATCGAGCTGACTCGGATCGAGATGCTGATCAATCGATTGCTGGAACGCGACGAGATCGAGGGTTTCGTCACGGTGGCGCAAGCGGCGCCGCCGCAGGCGCCTGCCCCGCCCGACGCCGCGCCCGGCGCCGACGGGGCCGCCGACGGGCCGGCCAAACCCGCGCCCCCGCCGCCGCCCGGCAAGCGCCTGCCGCGGCGGCATCGCAAGGCGCTGTGAGGCAACGCCTCCGTCCCCCTCTCCTTGGATGGGAAGGGGTGGAGAAGCGGGTACACGCGCTGTAAGCGCTCCTGCCCTGCCCTTGCTCGACCCCGCACCGCGGCGCGATGTAGAATTGGGCGTATGACCCAACTCCAATGGCAAACCCTCGAATCGATGCTCGCCGAGATGACCGCGGACGATAAGCAGCGGCTCGCCTCGATGCTCGTCGCGGCGCCGGCGGTCGACGCGCCCGGCGACGACCCGTTGCTGGGCGCCATGGCTGACGAACCTGAACTCCTCGACCGCGTCATGGAAAGCGTCTACGCCGCACGGGAAACTCGTCTGTGGCGGGCGCCGGACTGATGGCCCCGGCCCTCCTGGACACCGACATGCTGTCGGAAATCTTGCGCGGCAAAAACGCGAACGTTGCCCGCCGCGCCGCCGACTACCGGCGACGGCAGGGACGGTACACCCTCTCCGCCGTAACCGTGGTCGAGATCGTTCAGGGCTTCGCCCAACAGCAGCGTGAAGATCGCATCGTCGACTTCCAGGCCCGCATCGGCGGCGAGGAGATTCTCCCGCTGGACCGTGCCGCCGCCGAGATCGCCGGAAGGATCTTCGGCGAATTGGACCGTCGCGGACAACCGATCGGTCGCGCCGATCCCATGATCGCCGCCATCGCCCTTCGTCACGGCCTCGCGCTCGTCACCGGCAATACGCAGCACTTCGAGCGCATCGTCAACCTTGGCTTTCCGCTGAAGCTCGACAACTGGCGGATTCAGCTCTGATCACATCGCAGACCGCTTACGCCGCTCAATACGAGACCCTGCATCCAGGCAGCGCACGCCGCAGCTCCTCGACGCCGGCGGCGGTCACTTGAGTCCGATTGAGTTCCACCTCCGTTAGCGTGCTGATCTTGGCGAGATGCTTCAGCCCCGCGTCCGAAACTTGCGTTTCATTCAGCGACAGGTAAGAGATCCGCGGCAGCTTGCTCAGGTGCACTAGGCCCGCGTCGGTAATCGGCGTCCATGCGATGCCCAGCAGCTCTAGGTTGTTGAGTCCCGCCAAGGCCGTCAGGCCATTGTCGCTGATCGATGTCCGGTAAAGAAACGCCTGTCTCAGTTGAGGACAGTTGGCCAACCACTTTAACTGCGCATCGCCAAATTGCGCCGCGCCGATTGAGAACACCTCCAACTGCTGCATCCGGCTCAGAAACTCGAAGTCCGGCGAACCTTCCGCAGGCGAGATCGAATCCTTATCGAACGTCAGGAGTTTCAATCGCGGCAGACGACGCAGCGACGCCAGCTCGCGATTGCTCAATCGCAGATTGCCGACCGTCAACCGTTCGAGATGGCGCAAATCGCCAATCAACGGCCAGGCGCCCTCTGTGACGACGGCGGCATCGGAAACGCGCAAACTCACCGGCGTGACAAAATATTTGTCGCCGATGACGCGTCGCAGCCACCTGGGGCCAGGCGGTTCGACATCGTACCGATAGCTGACTCCGAACGTCGAAGCGGGATCGGGATCGGGACGCTCCTGATAGGAATAGCTGATCGCCGCGTTGCGTTGGAGGAATGCATCCACCGCGCGTTGCTGCCGGTTCGCCCGATTCGACGCGATCCCCGCCCACACGCACCACACCGTCATGGCGATCAGTAGCGTCCTCAGCCGAAAGCGACCCAGGCGGCGCCGAGTCGTCGGCACACCAGCAGCACCCCCGGTTTCAGACATCGGCCAGCCTCCTCGGGACGTTAGCTCCCTTGCACCGCGGTTGCTCCGCCCCCGCCTGCGTAGCTCCGCAGCGAACCAGAGTATACCGGTTCCGCGGCGCAAGTCCCTGTAGTGCACGGGCTTTCCCCCAATTACAATGTGCGCCACCGCCCCGGGCCCCCGCGCAACGCCATGAAGCTCGTTCTCCTCGGCACCACCGGCTACCACGCCAACGACCGTCGCCAGACGGCGTGCATGATGCTTCCCGAAATCGGCGTGCTGCTGGATGCCGGCACCGGCCTCTACCGGGCGAGCGATTACCTCGAAACCGAGACGCTCGACATCTTCCTGTCGCATGCCCATCTCGACCACGTGATGGGGCTCACGTTCCTGTTCGACCTGCGGGCCGAGTGCCCGCAACTCGGCCGCGTGACCGTCCACGGCGAACCGGAGAAGCTGGCCACGGTCAAAGACCACCTGCTGGCCGAACTGTTGTTCCCTGTCCACCCGCCGTTCGATATGACGCCGCTGGCCGCCGAGATCCCGCTCGCCGGCGGCGGCCGTCTGACGCACTTCCCGCTCAAACATCCCGGCGGGTCGGTCGGCTTCCGCCTCGACTGGGCCGACCGCAGCTTCGCGTACGTCACCGACACGATCGCCAGCCCGGACGCCGACTATGTCGAGAAGATCCGCGGCGTCGACTTGCTGCTGCACGAGTGCTACTTCGACGACGACGACCCCGAGCGGGCTGACCTCACCGGCCATAGCTGCCTGACGCCCGTGCTGCAGGTCGCCGCCAAGGCGGGCGTCGGCCGGCTGGTGCTCGTGCACATCAACCCACAGATGCGCGACGACTCGGAAATAGATATCCACCTCGTCGAGCACATTTTCCCGAATGTCGTGATCGGCGTCGATCGGATGGAGATCGAGTTCTGAAGGGCGGCGCCCGTGTGGATGCATGCGGAAATGGGCCGCGGATGAACGCGGATTGGGCGGATTTCCGCGGATCAGAAGGAAACAAACTAAGCAGGGAAGGAACGCTGATAACCACTCATAAACGCTCATCCGGATTCGTGGCCATTAGCGGTTATCAGCGTTCCTTCCCTTCTTTTCTTCTTGAATTCCTTGCCTTGATCCGCGTCCATCCGCAAAATCCGCGTTCATCCGCGGCCCATTCCACGCCCAGCATCACCGCGAAAGCCGAGCAATCAACTTCCGCAACCGCCGCCGGTAGCTGTAGTACTCCACTTCCAGGGCATGCCGCGGCGTGCGGAGGTACGTCACGCCGTTGCCCAGGTCGGGCGATTTGCGCGCCTTCTGCCGCTGGAACTCCCGCGCCCGCGCGCCGCCCGCCTGCAGCCCCTGGATGTACCGCGCCACGAGCTGCGACTGGTAATCGACCAGCCCCCACTGCCCGCTCGCCGGCTGCAACAGGCCGATGCAAAACAGGTCGTCGCGCCGCGGGTGGAACACGTTGAGAAACAGCCGCGGCGCCTCGCCTTGCCAGTTGAGATGCGCTGCATCGATGAACGGAATCGTCACGCGAAACCCGGTCGCGTAGATGATGAGATCGACCTCGTCCTCGCGGCCGTCGACGAACCGCACGCGGCGGCCGTCCCGCCGCTCGACGTCCGGCCGCAACTGTAGGTTGCCGTGGCCCACGTGGTGGTGAATCTGCGAGTTGATCACCGGGTGGCTTTCGAACAGCCGGTGGTCCGCCTTCGGCACGCTGGTGCGCCACGCGGGGCCGAGCACGAAATGGCAGATCACGTTGCCCGCGAGCTGCCGCGCCCACAGCGGCGCCCGCAGCCAGTGAATGACTTCCCCGCATTGGTCGATCGGCCGACCGCGGAAAAACTTCGGCAATATCGGATACGAACGTCGCGTGCTGTGCAGCGCGGCGGCGGCGTGGATCGCCGCCTCGACGGCCAGGTCGCACCCGCTGTTGCCGCCGCCGACCACCAGCACGCGCTTGCCGCGCAGGGCGTCCGGCGTCTTGTACTGGCAGGAGTGCAGGATTTCGCCCGAGAATTCGCCCGGGTAGTCCGGCCAGCGCGGATCCCAATTGTGCCCGTTGGCGATCACGACGCCGCGGTAGTGGCGTTCTTCGCCGGAAGATAAGCGAACGCGCCAGCCTCCGTCTCCTCCGTTCCCCTCCCCTCGACGGGGAGGGGTTAGGGGAGGGGTGATGCCCCGGGTACACGCGCTGCCATTCGCATATTCTCGCCGCGTACCCGCTTCTCCCCCCTCCCCAGCCCTCCCCGCCGAGGGGAGGGAGCCGGAGGATTCAAATTCGGGCTCCACCCAATGGACGCCGGCGTTGAACTCGATCCGCTCGTACAAACCAAAATGCCGCGCATAGCTCCGCAAATACTCGAGTGCCAGCTCATGGCTCGGATACTCCGGCCACGCCTCGGGCATCGGAAAATCCGTGTACTCGGTCAGAACTTTCGACGAAATGAGATGCGTCGAGGCGTACACGCTGCTGGCCGGCTTGCCGAAGTACCAGTTGCCGCCGACGTCGTCCTCCCGCTCCAGGCAGTCGAACGGGATGCCCGCCGCGAGAAAATTCTTCGCCGCCGCGAGCCCCGAGGATCCCGCCCCGATGATGCAGTATTTGTCGCTTTCAGACGCCGTCATGCGAAAATCTTGGCCGCCGACTCTTGACATATCCAAAAATACAGTATACGGATGTTGATGCACCCGCCGTTGTCGCTCCCGCGATCTCCCTCCAGTATCGAGTGAAATCATGCTCGCTCAAGGCGCCCGCCCCCCAGCCGCCGCCGCGACGCCCGAGCGGCGGATGCTCCACGGGGCCAACGTGCGGCGGCTCATGGCCCGGCTGGCGCTCACCCAGGCCGACGTCGTCGCCGCCACCGGGCTCGACGAACGCACCGTTCGCAGCCTGATGCGGGGCCGGTCGCAGCCCCATGCCCGCACGCTGCACAAGTTCGCCGCCGGCCTGGGCGTCGACGTCGACGAGCTGTTCCGCGACCCGCGGGAGCAAGCGGTCGCCTTCGACCGGGCCACCAACCCGGCCGTCGCCGAGGCGGCCCAGCGGCGGCCGGAGCTATTCGCGAATTGGCGCCCCAGCGACTTCGACGAGTTGTCCAGCCGCGTGGCCGTCGGCGGCGAGCTGACCGAGGCCGGCGCCATCGCCGCCGCCGAGGCGATGAACCAGCGGCGGACCACCTTGCAGCAGGCCGCCGTCATCCTCGAAACCGGCGAGGCCGAATTGCTCCGCGAGTTCGTCGAGATGCTGTACCGCCGTGCGACGAACTTCGCCGAGTGACGATTTATCGTCAAATGCAAGAAAAACCACGGAGGCACGGAGGGCTCAGAGAAAAGCAGATTGTTTCCTGCATTTCTCGCTCCGTGCCCTTCGTGCCTCCGTGGTCAACGAATTGGAATCGTCACGTCCGAGCCTGCGTTCGCACCTCGTACGGCGCGTACTCGCCCAGCTTGCGGTCGCACCAGTCGACCGTGCGCTCCAGACCGGCCAGCAGCGGCTGCCAGGGAATCTCCTCGTCATTGACGGTGATCGTCGGCGCTTCGCTCGCCAGCAGCGCCTCGATCTGCGCGAGCGCCGCAGCGCGAATCGCTTCGATCTGTTGAACGTTGACGCTCATGGACATCGCTCCGTTGATGCAAACACAAAAAGCAAAGCTAGCCCCGACCAAGCTTGGTCGGGGCTAGCTGACGCAACGTCATCAGCCACGCGTCATCCCGTGCACTTCACCACGTACCGCGGGTTGAGCACCGCCGCCGCGCCGCGCTCGCTCGCCTTGAACCGCAGCACGACGTCGTTGTTGAAGTCGGCTTCGCTGCCCAGTGGCGCCTGCGTGACCGTAATCGGCCAGTTCTCCATGTACGCGAACGCCTTGCGGAAGTCGCCCACGAACCACCACTTCTTCGCGTCCGCCGCCGCCACGCCGGAGGCGACGATCCGCCGGTACGCCAGCCGGCTCTCGTGCACGCGGTAGGCGCCCAGCGGGTTGGCGCACGTCGTGGTCGTCGCCGCGCCGCTGGCCTCGTAGCTGATCTCCGCCG
Organism: uncultured Planctomycetaceae bacterium; assembly: GCA_964430075.1. Classification (GTDB taxonomy): domain Bacteria; phylum Planctomycetota; class Planctomycetia; order Pirellulales; family Lacipirellulaceae; genus Lacipirellula. The sequence continues at coordinate 8,531 of CAYSFP010000177.1, forward strand.
CGTTGAACACGCGGTGCGCCGCGTGCCGGTAGGCCGGCATCACCAGCACGGTCATGCCCCGCACGAGCACCGGCTCGCCCGTCGCGGGGTCGAGAATGTCGGCGAACAACTGCTCGGCCGCGTCCACGTCGGTCCAGTCGACCAGCTCGTTCGACGCGAGGGCGTTCTTCCACGGCCCGCCGCTGGCGTAGTAGGTGTTGTATTCGGATCCGTTGGACTTATAACTGTTCGTCACGCCGATGACGACGTCCAGAATCCGCTTCTCCTTGTTCAGGCCGAGGATCTCGCCCACCTCGGCCGCGCGGCTGAGCACCAGGTGCGTGCGGTCGAAGAAGATCGCCTCCTTCGTCACCGGCACGATGAACCCGCGCTTGGCCGTGCCCGGCGTTTCGATGTAATCCTCGCCAAACCCCAGGTGCGGGTACGGCATGCCCGGCGGCACTTCGTCGATCGTATCCGCCACGCGCGAGACGCCGGGAATTTTTTCGCCGTCGAGCCGCGTCGGCACGGTCTGCACCAGCTTGGTGGCGACGAACGCCTCCTGCGCGTAGGCCTCGAGAATCTTCGCGTACACGACCTGCCCGGTGACGTTGAGAAACGCCGTGACGTCGACCGCTTCGGTCGCCTCCAGCACGCTCACGCCGCCGGCGGACCGCGGGTCGAGCAGCCGCACCCACTGCCGGCCCTCGGGCACGAGCGCCTCGGCCAGATCGCGGATGCTGAAGTCCTCGGCCCGCAAATCGCCGGCCGCGAGCGATTCGGTCAAGTGGCGAACGGTCTGATCGGCGCCGTCGAGGTCGTAGCGCCGCTTGAGTTCACGGTAGTTGAGAGACATAGTTTGCCTTCGGGTTGAAGGGTTCAGGGTTCAGGAGGGCAATAGCCCCCGGCGCAAGCCGGGGGTTGGAACCACAATCACCCGCAGCCGCTCAACCCCCGGCTTGCGCCGGGGGCTAGGTTGCATGCGGGTGCGAGGCTTCTGCGCGGCGCCTCACGCCGCCGCTTGCGGGCCGCCCCGCATGGCGGTGCTCACGACGTCGACCAGCACGCGCGTCGCCGCAGGATTGACGCGCTTCGCGCAGCGGCCGATCGCCAGGTTCGGCGTCGCGACCTTCACGACCACCTGGTCCTCGAGCGCCGTGCCGCTGGACGCTTCGTCGACGCCGATGAGATCGCCCAGGACATGCGTGGCGCTGGCGCAGTCGAACTCGAACACGCCGCTGGTGGCGATCCGCACCGCCTCGGTGCTGCCCGCCGGCGAGTGCTGCATCGCCACGCCGACGAACACGTCGTGAAACACTTCCTGGTTGTCGGCTTCCGTGCCCGAGTCGTCGGCCGCGGAGGCCGGCAGCGCCGCGCCGCTGTTTTGGTACACAAGGTCGCCGATCTCGATCACCGTCTCGGCGGCAACGGGCAACATCACAGGATTGGTGTCGCCGTAGCGCCATCTCATACGATTGGCCATGGTGGGTCTCCAGTGTGGGGAAAGGGTTTAGGGTTTAGGGTTCAGGGTTCAGGAATCAGAGGGACAATAGCCCCCGGCGCAAGCCGGAGGTTGGAATCACGATCAACCGCCGCCTCTCAACCCTCGGCTTGCGCCGGGGGGCTAGTCGCGCTCCTGCGAAGCGACGCGCAATCGCGCAAGAGCGCCGCTCACATGGCCCGCGAGCGAAGCGCGCGTGCAAACTCCTTCGCCGTCGCCGGCGCGGCGCCGGCGCGACCCAGCGCCGCGCGCTGTTCGGTCGAACGCGGGCGATTGCGCAGCGCCTCCTCGCGCGCCAGCGATTCGCGCAGCTCCTCCCGCAGCGCGGCGGTCGCTTCGGTCACGCACGCCTCCGCCAGATCGGGCCGCTGCTGGCGCAGCGCCTCCAGCGTCAGCGCCGCGACGTCAACGGCCTGCGAGCCGCCCCCGCCTTCCGCACCCGCCGACGCGGATTCCTCGTGCTCGAACAGCCCGTGCGTCGCCGCCGGGTCGGCCACGAGGTCAACGCTCTGCACGTGCGTGATCGCCTCGACGATCACCCGCTCGCCCTCGCGCGCCAGCCGGGCCAGCACGTTGTGCGAAAAGCCGACGTTCTGCGGGTTGTGCTCCGCGTCCCACGCCAATTGCTCGGCCAGCGCGTGCTTGGGGTTGAAGTGCAGATTGCCGAACAAACCCTCGCCGGGCCGAAACTCGACCTGTCGGATCACGCCCAGCCGGTCGCGATAGTCGCGCGGCGCCAGCGGCCCGCCCGCGGGATGATTCACGTTCACCTTGGCGCCTTCGTACAGACCGACGGCCGCCGCGAGCGCCTCGGGCCGGTAACGCCGCCCGTTCTGCGACTCGAGCCCGATCAGCTTGACGCCGCGCAGCACGCCGCCGGCCGCGTCGACGCGCAGCGTCACGCCGCGCGAGTTCGCGTATTCTTGGAGAGGTTCGGACATGGGAGACTCCGTGGGGAGAGTGAGTAAGTGGGTGGGTGAACTCTCCGTCCCCCTCCCCTCGACGGGGAGGGGCTAGGGGAGGGGTGGTGAAGCGGGTACACGCGTCGCCATAAGCATGGCCGTCCGTCTACCTGCTGCTTCCCCCCTCTCCGCCGAGGGGAGGGGGCCGGAAGGAAAATGGTTTGGGGGAGGGAGCCGGAGAAAATTGGATCTCAGTCAACAAAAAAAGCCCCGTCGCCGATTGCCCGCACGCGTGTGCGTTCAACCAACGACGGGGCTCGTGCGGATGCCGGCGCAACGACTCGTCGCGCCGACTCTTTGCGATGCCTAGGTCTCGTGAGGTTCGACTACTTCACCATCCGATCCACCGCCACGCGCAGGTGCTGAATGCTGCCGTCCTGCACGTTGAGCGTGAACGTCGCCGTGCCGTAGAAGCCGCGCGTCTGCGCGGCCGCCAGCAGCTTGGCGAACTCGGATTCGGCGCGTTCGCGCCAGGTCGGCTTCGGTCGTGCTTCTGCGATTGTGTTCATGCGTATAGCATAGCGGATTTCGCGGGGAATGTCAGCGCGCGAAAACTAGGCCACGCTAAGAACGAAAAGGGGAGCGTATCGAATGGCACTTGAACTTTGTCTAACTCGTTCGCTGTTGAAATGATATGGACAT
>CAYSFP010000178.1:0-11543 GCA_964430075.1 uncultured Planctomycetaceae bacterium
GATCGTGCCCTGGGCATGCTTGCCCGTGCGGCGCACCGCGTCGAGCGCGCGGCGGATGTTGCGGATGTCGTTCAGGGCGTCGAACACCCGGAACACGTCCATGCCGTTCTCCGCCGACTTGTCGACGAACCGGTCGACGACCGTGTCTTCGTAGTGGCGGTAGCCGAGTAAGTTCTGCCCGCGCAGGAGCATCTGCAACCGACTGTTGGGCAGCAGCTTGCGGAACGTGTGGAGTCGCTCCCACGGATCCTCGTTGAGAAAGCGAATGCAGGCGTCGTAGGTGGCGCCGCCCCAGCACTCGACGCTCCAGTAGCCCGCCTGGTCGATGTCCTCGCACGCGGGAACCATGTCCTCCAAGGCCATTCGCGTTGCCAGCAAACTTTGGTGGCCGTCGCGAAGCACCAGTTCAGTTACGTCGATGAGGCGCGTCATGCTTTGACTCCCAATTAAACGCCGACGGCCAGCGGCAGCATGCTACCCGTTTCGAGGAAGTTTCGGTGTAACTCGAAGCATCGCCCCAGATCATGCCGGATATGACCCATTGGCGACGACTCCAGGTACTTGTGCAAATAGTCGCGGTACATCGGATGGGCGCACTTCTCGATGATCGTGCGAGCGCGTTCCATTGGCCCCAGGCCGCGCAGATCGGCGAGGCCTTGCTCGGTGACCAGCACCTGGACCGAGTGCTCGTTGTGGTCGACGTGAGTCACCATCGGCACGACGGCCGAGATGGCCCCGCCTTTGGCAATGCTCGGCGCAACCAGCAGCGACACGTAGGCGTTGCGCGTGAAGTCGCCGGAGCCGCCGATGCCGTTCATCAATTGCCCGCCGCACACGTGCGTGGAATTGGCGCATCCGAAGATGTCCATTTCCAGCACCGTGTTGATGGCGATGACGCCCAGCCGTCGCACAACGCCCGGGTTATTCGACAGTTCCTGCGGCCGCAAGACGATCCGGGGCGCGAAGAAGTCCATGTTGGCGTACACGCGGTCGATCTGCTGCTGGCTGAGCGTCAAACTCGTCGCGGAGACGCCCCGCAGCCTGTCCATTTCCATCAAGTCCACCAGCGCGTCCTGAAACACTTCGGTGTACATCACAAACGGCGGGACGTCGTCGTTTCGGCCCAAACCCGCCATCACGGCGTTAGCCACGTTCCCTACGCCCGACTGCAGCGGCAGAAATTCCGGCGGAATCCGCCCGGCGCGCATCTCGTTCAGGAGAAACCGCACCACGTGCTCGGCAATGCGCTCGCTGACGTCGTCCGTCGCATGGAATGGAGCGACGCCGTCCGGTTCGTCCGTCTCGACGACGCCGACGATCTTCGCTGGGTCGACGGCCGCGAACGGCGCTCCGATCTTGTGCAGCGGATACTCGATCGGAATATGCGAGCGGTGCGGCGGCGGAGGCAAGATGCGAATGTCGTGCATCTCCATCAACCGCTTCGAGTGCCGCGCATTGATTTCGACGATCACCTGATCGGCGTGCCGGAGAAAGGTCGGGCTGGCGCCGACGGAGGAGCTCAGGTAGACGCGCCCATCCTTGACGACGTCGACCGCTTCCACGACCGCGAAATCAAGATTGCCAAAGAAGCCAAATTCGACCATCTGCGGCAGGTGCGACAGATGCATGTCGACGAACTCGGTCTGCTGTTCGTTGATGCGTTGCCGCAGGGCACGGCTGGATTGATACGGAGCGCGCCACGAAATGGCATCGGCCGTAGCCAGCGCATCGTCGAGGGCGGCCCCCGTGCTCGCGCCCGTCAGGACGCGCACTTTCATCGGGCGATCCTGCTGGTGCAATCGCTGGGCCCGCGCCGCCAGCGCCCTCGGCACCGTCTTGGCGGCGCCAGCCGGCGTGAAGCCGGAAAAACCCACCAGCGCGCCGTCGAAGATCATCGCGGCCGCCTCGTCGGCGGTCAGCGTCGGAAAGCCGTGGTTCGTCGTCATGTCACGCTCCTGGCGATCGCGCCGGTGCGCCGCCGACGGGCTCGCAGAGCTCGACAAGCACTCCGCCCGAGCTGGCCGGATGCATAAACGCGATCTGCATGTGATGAGCGCCCGGTCGCGGCGTTTCGTCGATGAGCCGGAACCCCGCGGCACGAAGCTCGACGAGCCTCGCGTCAAGATCATCAACCGAGTACGCGAGATGATGCAAGCCTTCGCCGCGCTTTTCCATGAATTTTGCAATCGGGCTTTCGGGGCAGGTGGGTTCGAGAAGCTCGAGCCGAACGCAGCCCATGCGGAAGAAAGCCACCTTCACCTTCTGTGTCTCGACCATTTCGACGCCCTCGAACTCGGCGCCGAGCGTCTGCTCGTAAAAGTTCCGCTGCTCGTCGACGCTGCGGACGGCGATGCCGATGTGATTGATGCCCTTGGCGTTGATCATGGTCCCACCTGGTTGGTCAGTTGAACGATTCTGCGTACTCACCGAACACTCCGGCTAGCGCCGTGCAAATCTCGCCGATGGTCGCGTAGGCGCGAACGGCGTCGAGAATCGGCGGCATGAGATTGCCGTCGCCCGCCGCCGTCCGCGCCACGGCCGCCAGGGCTCCGCTCACGAGGTCTGCGTCGCGAGCAGCGCGCACCTGGCGAAGTCGCTCGATCTGCCGCTCGGTCGTGGATTCAGGCACCTCGAACAAATCCACGGCCGGCTGCTCGCTGGACGCGAACTTGTTGACGCCGACGATCACGCGATCGCCCGACTCGATCGATTGACCGAACTGGTAGGCGGACTGCTCGATCTGCTTCTGGACCAAACCCGCCTCGATGGCCGCGACCATCCCGCCGCGGTTGTCGATCTCGCGGATGATGGCCTCCGCCTCGGCTTCCAGCTCATCGGTGAGCCGCTCGACGAAAAAGCTGCCTGCCAGCGGGTCGATCGTGTTTGTCACGCCCGACTCGTAAGCCAGGATCTGCTGCGTTCGTAGCGCCACGGTCACCGACTCTTGCGTCGGCAGCGCCAGCGCCTCGTCCTTCGAGTTGGTGTGCAGCGATTGCGTGCCGCCCAGAATCGCCGCCAACGCCTGCACGGTGACGCGTACCACGTTATTGTCGGGTTGCTGGGCCGTCAGCGTGACGCCGCCCGTCTGCGTGTGGAACCGCAGCATCTGGCTTTTAGGATTCTTGGCGCCGAACCGCTCCTTCATGAATCGTGCGTAGAGCCGCCGGGCGGCCCGAAACTTGGCGACCTCCTCGAACAAGTCGCTGTGGGCCGCGAAGAAAAACGCCAGCCGGGGGGCGAAGTCGTCGATCGCCAGTCCCGCCTTCAGGGCCGTTTCGATGTAGCAAATCGCGTCGGCCAGCGTGAAGCCAATCTCCTGAGCCGCCGTCGAGCCCGCCTCGCGGATGTGATACCCGCTAATGCTGATCGTATTCCAATTCGGTACGCACTCGGTGCAGTACGCGAAGATGTCGCTGATCAGTCGCAGCGACGGCTGCGGCGGAAAGCGGTAGGTGCCGCGGGCGATGTATTCCTTGAGGATGTCGTTCTGGATCGTGCCGTTGAGCTTCTCAGGCGAGACGCCCTGCTTCTCGCCGACCGCGATGTACATCGCCAGCAGAATGGCCGCAGTCGAGTTGATCGTCATGCTCGTCGAGACGCGGTCGAGCGGAATGCCGGCCAGCAGCGCCTCCATGTCGGCGAGCGAATCGATGGCGACGCCCACCTTGCCGACTTCGCCCGTGGAAAGTGCGTCGTCCGAGTCGTAGCCAATCTGCGTGGGCAAGTCGAACGCCACGCTCAGGCCCGTCGTGCCCTGCTCGAGCAAATAGCGATACCGGGCGTTCGACTCCTCCGCGGTGGCGAAACCCGCGTATTGCCGCATCGTCCAGAACCGGCCGCGATACATCGTCGGCTGCACGCCGCGCGTGAAGGGATACCGACCCGGCAGGCCCAATTTCTGGTCGTACTGGTCGAGGACCGCTTCATCGGGCGTGTAGATGCGCTCGACGGGCTTGCCAGAGGCCGTGACGAATTGAGCCCGCTGCTCCGGATACTTCGTGACCGTGCTCGCCGTCCAATCGGCAACGGTCCCGGAAATTTCTCGCACCTTGTCTGCGACGGCAGTCATGATATCGTTCCTTGCCAATTCACGGCGGCGCATAGGTTGTTGAAACGTGCTTCGCGCCCCGGCGTATCGTCCGAATCTAGCTTCGGGCCCGCCTGTCTCGCCAGAGTGCATAAGAGTTCATCAGCCAGCTCAGCAATCGACCTTGTGCCCTCCAGAACGGGCGCGAGTCTGGCCTTGGCGTCCGAGTCGCCTAACTCTCGCGCAACGCGCTCGGCGATTTCGTGATGCAGCGCCTGACGAACCTCAGCCGCCGCCTGATCCTGCCGCCGCGCCTGCCAGTCGCCGGCAAAACGCGTGGTGAGCCGCTCTAAGTGGTCAACGACGTCACCGATGGTGTCGTGCTGCACGGCGCTGCACAGAAAGACGGGCGTCTCGCACTCCTCCGGAAGCCGTTGCTGCCCGCCCGACCGGAAGCGATCGCCGCGTCGCCGATCGTGCAGCGCACTTGTCAGTTGCTGTTGCAACCGCGCGGCGTCGGGCCGATCGGCTTTGTTGACGACGAACACGTCGCCCGCCTCGATGAGCCCCGCCTTGAGCATCTGGATCGAATCGCCTTGCCCCGGGGCCAGCACGACCATGGTCAGGTCGGCGTTTTTCGCGATGTCCACTTCGCTCTGTCCCACGCCGACCGTTTCGACCAGGACGACGTCGCAGCCGATCAAACCCATGGCCCGCACCACGCCCTTGGCGCCCAGCGCGATTCCTCCCAGTTGTCCGCGCGACGCGAGCGAGCGGATGAACACGCGCGGATCGGTCGCGTGCCGCATCATGCGGACGCGATCGCCCAGCAGCGCCCCGCCAGTGAACGGCGATGAAGGATCGACCGCGACGATTCCCAGCCGCCGCTCCGGGGAGCGGCGGCGATATTCAGCCGCCAGATGATCAACCAGCGTCGATTTCCCCGAGCCAGGCGCGCCGGTCACGCCCAGAACGAGCCGCGGCTGCGGCCACTTGCGGCTGCCGGCCAGCATCTCGCCGAGTCGCTGCGGCTGGTCGGTCATCATGCTCATCAGCCGGGCGGCCGCTCGCAGCGAACGCGGCCCCCCGGCCGCCGCTTCGTCGACAAGTTGTGAAAGGTTCTCTTTCATGATCCTGCTCATCGTGTTTCTCCGCAGTCCGCGATGATCACGCGGCGGGAGCGCCGGTCAGCAGTTCTTCCAGCGTGGTGACAATCTCACGAGCCGGCGCGCCGGGCGTGAACACCGCTGCCACGCCCATCTCTTTCAAACGGGCGACGTCGGCGGGCGGGATCGTGCCGCCGCCAAACACCAGGATGTCCTCGGCGCCTCGTTCGGCGAGCAAATCCAACACGCGGCGAAACAGCGCCAGATGCGCTCCCGATAACAGCGACAACCCAATTGCCGCGACGTCTTCCTGGATCGCCGCCTGCACGATCTGCTCGGGGCTGCGGCGGATGCCGGTGTAGATCACCTCGAAGCCGGCGTCGCGCAAGATTTGGGCGACGTATTTGGCGCCGCGATCGTGGCCATCGAGACCGGGTTTGCCGATCAGGAGTCGTAGTTTGCGCGGTGAGAACATGGCGGAACCCCTTGACTGAAATCCATGGGCGTGCGATGCGTCCAGCACTTTTGCAAATCCGGCGCCCGCGCGCGAAACCGCGAAAACGTGCGAAACGGCGCACCTAGGGGCTAAAAATAGCGCTCCGTTCCGCACGCCGTGCGACTTTTGGGGCGCGCCGGCGTGCAAATCGCTGAACGCTCAGGCCAATCGGTCAGGCGCCGCGAGGGGCGCAGCCAGCTTGCGTCCAGTTCACTGACTCGGACCGGGGCGACGCGCTAGCGGTCCGCCCCATCGTCGGCGTTCGGGGCGCCGACGCTCCGGGCCGGGTCTGTCGCGAAACTCCCACGCCGTCCGCAGCGGGCGGCATCAGCGCCATGGAACAAATCACCGCCCAAAACTCGTTCAAGGCCGTCGAGTTCGCCGAGAATCCGGAACCGCGCGTTCCGTGCGTGCTGATTCTCGATACGTCCACGTCGATGCAAGGTCAGCGGATCGATGAGCTCAACGCGGGGCTCAAAGCCTATCGGGACGAGCTGCTCAAAGACTCGCTGGCTGCGAAGCGGGTGGAGGTGGCCATCGTCACGTTCGGCGGACGCGTGACGCGGTTGGTCGACTTCGTCTCTGCGGCGCACTTCGACCCCCCGACGCTGAGCGTCATCGGCGGCACGCCCCTGGGAGAGGCGATCATGACGGCGCTCGATATGATCGACGAGCGCAAGGCCAGCTATCGCGAGAACGGCATCGCGTACTACAGGCCCTGGGCCTTTCTGATCACCGACGGGGCGCCAAACGATCATTGGCGGCCGGTCGTGTCGCGCGTTCAGGCAGGGGAGGGGAACAAGGCGTTTTGCTTCTTCGCCGTCGGCGTCGAGGGTGCGGACATGCAGGTGTTGGAGCAGATTTCCGTCCGCAAGCCGCTGTGGCTGCAGGGCATGAAGTTTTGCGAGATGTTTAGCTGGCTCTCGAATTCGCAGCAAGCCGTCTCGCGTTCGTCGCCAGGCGAGGACGTGCCGCTGGCAGATCCCACGTCCGGGCCTCGCGGCTGGGCGTCGGTATAGGACGCACTGCCGTGTGGCGACACATCGCGCAAAGCGTCGGCGGACGCAACCATCCCGGCGACAGCGCGGCATGCCAGGACGCATGCCTGGTGCGCGTCGTCGGCGAGGGCGATGCGTCGGTCCTGATTGTGTGCGTCGCCGACGGCGCGGGGTCGTCCACGCATAGCGCCGTTGGCGCGCACGTGGCGTGCGATTCGATCCTGGGAGCGGCCGTTGCGTCGATCAAAGAGCGCGGGCTTCATGGCTCGCTGGAGAGGGGCCCGCTGGAGGGGAGCGACGCCTTGCTCTGGCTGGATGCGGCCCGCGAGGTGCTCGTCCAACAGGCGGCCGCCCACGATCACGCGTTGCGCGACTATGCGACCACGCTGTCGCTGGGGATCGTCTCCGCAGAACGCAGCATCTTCGTTCAGATTGGGGACGGCGTGATCGTCGCCCGGCGCGACGGACCGCTGGGCGTAGTGCTGTGGCCGCAGTCGGGCGAGTACGTCAACACGACGAGCTTCCTGACGTCCGCCGACCATCGCGAAGTCGTGCAGGTCGTCACGTTCGACCATGGTTTCGCATATATCGCGGTGCTGACGGACGGCCTCGAACGGTTGGCCCTGCAATTCGACGGCCAGACGGCCCATCCCCCATTTTTTCAGCCGTTGTTTCACGCCTTACGAGCCGCCGAGGACTTGCAGGCCTTGTCCGACGAGTTGCGTGAATTCCTGGCGTCAGACGCTGTCCAGAGCAAGACCGATGACGACAAAACCCTTGTCCTTGCTTCACGGGTCGCCGATGCCGACGGGCGTGCTCATTGAAACCGTCGACCCCAGCGGCAAGACCGTGCTGCTGGGCGACGTCATCGGCAAGGGGGCGAAGGCAGCGTCTTCGAGGTGATCGGTGCGCCCAAGCGGGCCGCGAAGATTTATCACCAGACGCCCCTGCCCGGGGATCAGCTCGCGAAATTGGAGGCGATGATCGCTCAACGCTCGGCGAAGCTGGACGGCATCGCGGCCTGGCCCACGTCGCTGCTGTTTCATCCGCACCGTGGGAAGCCGTGCGGCGTGCTCATGCCGCGAGTGATCGGCGCGCGGCATTTGCACGAGCTTTACGGCACGGCCAACCGCCGGCTGCATTTTCCGGACGCCCAGTGGCATCACCTCGTGTTGGCGGCGCGGAACGTGGCCGCAGCGTTCGACACGATGCACGTGGCAGGCATCCTCATCGGCGACGTGAACCAAGGGAATCTGCTGATCGACGAGCAGATGTGCGTGCGCTTCATCGACTGCGATTCGTTTCAGATCACCGCGGGCGATCGCACGTTTCCGTGCCCCGTCGGCACGCCGCACTTCACGCCACCGGAACTGCAAGGCAAGCAGCTCCGCAACACGCCCCGCGAGCCAGAGCACGATCTGTTCGGCATGGCGGTGCTGCTCTTTCATTTGATCTTCGTCGGCCGGCATCCGTTTGCCGGTCGGTTTCGCGGCGCGGTTGATCTAACGGTCGAGAAGGCCATCGCGGAACGGCGGTTCGCGTTTTCGCGCGATCGCGCGGCGACGCGCGTCGATCCGCCGCCGGCCTCGCTGCTGCTGGACGACATCCCGCCCGCGCGGGGCGCGCTGTTCGAGCGGGCCTTTCGCAAAGGCGCCAGCGGCGCCGAGCCGCGGCCGACGGCGGTCGAGTTTGCCGAGCAGCTCGACCTGCTGCTCAAGCAGCGGAAAGTTTGCTCATTTGATCCCGCGCACGTGTATTACCGGGCGCTGCCGCAGTGCCCGTGGTGCCGGATCGAGGACGTCGGCGGCCCGGCGTTTTTCATCTCCAGCGGCTCGGCGACGATCATTTCCCGGGATCGGCTCTCCCATCTCGAAGAGAAGCTCAATCGTCTGGTCTTGCCGGCGTTTCCCGCCATCTCGCCCCAGCAACTGAAGGTTCCGCAGGCGCTGAAGCCGCAGCGCGCCAAGACGCACATCAAGCTCGGCGGGCCCGACCTCGCCGCCGGTCTGCTGGCGGCGTCGGCCGGGCTGTGTTTGGTCGGCTTGTGGTCGGGTTGGGCGCTGTTGGCCGGCGCCCTGGGGTCCGCGGCCGCTGGGACGTGGCTGCTGGCGGGCGCCGAGGCGAAAAACCGCCGGCGCCGTGCCGTCGAGTTGGCCAATCGCCTCGGTTCGATGCAGCGCCAGCTCTACCAGCAGGCCCAAACGCTGCTGAACGCGCATCGGCAGCGCGAGTTCGCGTTCGAAGGCTCGCTCGACCAATTGAAGGAGGAGATCGAGCATCACCGCGCCGCCGACAAGCAGCTTCCTGACGTGATGGCCGTCCATCGCACGTCCGAGAAAAACCGCTTCTTAAGCCGGCATCTCATTCAGGATCACGTCGCCGCGATCCCCGGCTTGACGTTTCCCGCGGCGTCGGTGCTGCAGTCCTACGGCATCGAGAGCGCGGCGGATGTGGAGTCGCTCAAACTGCTGGGCATCCCCATGTTGAATCCCGGATTGATGCTCGAGTTGTTGAGCTGGCGGGAACGCGTCCAGCGGCAATTTTCGTACAAGGTGGATCCTGCAATCGCTCTCGACCAGGCGCCGCAGGGCGGCAAAGCGGCGGAGATGCGGTTCAAGGCGGCCATTGCACGGCGAATTCTCATGGCGGCCGCTCAACTGGAGGCCGTCGCCAGGGCGGCGGGCGATCAGGTCGCGGCCCAGGTGGGCCAGTTCGAACAGGCGGCGGCCGGCGCACGCGCGTTCGCTCGCGAGCTGCGGGACGACGCGTCGGCGCGCCGCAAGCTCGAGCGGCTGGTCAATCAGTCGCCGCTGACGATCGTTGCCGCTTCGCTGGCGGCGCCGGCCGTTGGCCTCGTGCTGTGGCTCCTGTTTGGATGAGGGCGATGGGCGTGCCAGCGGACGGCGTGCTCGCTGCTCACGTCTGGCAGGCGGCCATCACTTCGGTGAACGTGCTTGCGCCGGCGAGGACTCACTTTGGTCCGTTTGGGGTGCGCATGGCGGTCAAGGGGGAGGGGATGCTCGATGCTGGATGCTGGATGCGGGATTGGGTATGGGGTGGGGATCCGGGACGTCTTCTCCGACCTCGGCGTCCTCCGCATTCTCTGCGGTAAGTTTCTTGCGTCAATAGACAAATGTACCCTACCATAAAGGGTGGCCTAAAAGATAGCCGGCAGTTGGGAGAAAACGGGCCGTTGCGGGTTCGCCTTGCGCAAAGCCGCGTGTGGCCTGGCAGGCGTCCACGTGGGCATGTTTCCCCTCAATTCGGCGTGCCAATAAGGACAAAAGCATGGCACACGAAGTGCCAGCGTGGCGAACTCATCGGCCCTGTTGGAAAAACTTGCCCCTCTACGCCAAATCTTCTCGTCGGTTGAGTACGGTGCGTGCGTGCGCCGCCGCAGACGGTTGCGGGGGGCCGCATCTGAGTGAAGTCCCCGCAGTGCATGCGTCGACATGGCTTCTCGTTTTGTGGTAGGGTGAACCCGCCAAACGGGATCGGAACGGCCGATTCGCGCAGCTTCGATGTCGGCGGACGCCTCAAGATAGGGGATTGTTTGGGGGGCGGAGCAATCGGCGGTACAATGGGCTCTTCGGGGAAATCGGAGGAATTTGTATGCGAATTTTTCTGATGGCCGCGGTTCTGGCCCTGCTACACGTTGTTCTCGCGATCGCCGCCGAGCCGAACGCCGCGGCGACCGCGGTTCCGGTCGAAGCGATCTGGGCGCTCGACATGCCAGGGACGCGGGATATTCGCGAGCTCGATGCTCCCGCCGATCCGATCGTCGAGACGGTTGTCAAGGAGATCAGCGAGATCCGCCGCCATGACTGTTGCTATGCCGTTCGCGGAGAAGGCGGCGACGCGCTGCGCGACTTTCTGCGCGTCCGAACGAGAGTCGAAAACTGGCATCGGCTGCCGGCGGCGGAACCGATTTCTCTTGTCTTCTTCACGCGGCCGACTCACGATGCCGTCGTCGTCGATCGCGTCGAGCGCACCGGCGCGCGGTTCAGGCTCTTCTTTCGCTTCGCGCCGCGCGATGCGGCGGACGCCTCGCCGGGATTGGCGGTCATTCCCGTCGGCCGACTTCCGATCGGCCAGTACGCGGTGACGCCCGAACGCGTGCCCGCGAAGGCCGAGGATCTAGCCGCCGGATTCGAGGAACCCTCCCCCCGCGAGTTCAGCGAACTTGACACAGGGGTTCCGTTCTTTGTCACCGATGATCCCGACGCGGTGCGAGTTGCCGAGCGGATGGAAATACCGCTCGATGCGATTTGGGGTTACGGAATTCCGGGCACGCGAGATCTCCGAGAGGTCCCCACCGGTGACGCATCAGTTCCTACAGTTGACAAGCTGCTGGTCGCCATCCGCGAATCGTGGAGACACGACGTCGGCATTGCCGTCGATGGGGAAGGCGCCGAAGCGCTGAGCAACTTTGTTCGCAAACGCATTGGCAAGCAGGAGCGGAGCGAGGTGCGAGCCGATGCGCCCGTCTCCCTGGCCTTCTACACGGGAGGAGTTGGATGGCACATACTGCTTGAAAAAATCGTACGGCAGGGCAATGTCGTCACGATTCAGTACCGCCCCATTCCCCATCACGAAGCCTCTTCCACTTCGCATCTTGCCTTGATACCGGTCGGTCAATTGCCCAGCGGCAAATACCGAGTGGTCGTTGAGCAGTTGCCGATGGACGAGAAGTACGAGAAGCAAGGCTTTCGACAACCGCCGCGATTGCTGCGGGAACGAATCAGCGGTTCCTTTACCTTCATAGCGATTAAGCGGAGGTGACGTGATGCGATTGCTTCGACTGATATTGCTTATGCTTCTTGTCAGGGAATCATCCAACATCGCCATCGCCGACTCAGATAGTGTGCGATAGCCCACGACTTTCGGACAGTGGCGGGAGATTGACTTACGCCGCT
>CAYSFP010000179.1:0-11491 GCA_964430075.1 uncultured Planctomycetaceae bacterium
CCCCTTTTAGGGGCCTTCCTCATACCACCGGCTCTGCCGGTGGTTCTGATTGACTCTGGAGGTTTTATGACGTCGACGAAGCTAGGACGCGTTCAGCTCCTGATCATGCAAGTTTTGTGGACCAAGGGGCGGGCCAGCGCACGGGAAATTACCGACGCGCTCAACGAGATCGAGCCGCTTGCCCACAGCACCGTGCAAACGTTGCTGCGCGGCCTGGAGGAGAAGGGCTCCATCGCCCACAAAGCTGACGGCCGCACATTTGTCTTCCATCCGCTGGTTCAGGAAGACAAGTTCAAACGCAGCGCCACTCGCGATCTGTTAGAGCGAGTCTTCGGCGGCGACGTTGGCAGTTTGGTTTCTCATCTTTTGAAGACGGAAAAGGTGTCGCCGAAGGAACTCCGCGAGATCCGCAAGCTTATCGACAGCCGCGAGAAGGAATAACGCCCCAGGCTATCCCGTGCCCCGCGCTCTACGCGAGTTGCTTGGCACGTTGCTCATCTCCGAACGAGGATCGTCACTATGCCCTGGCCATCCGCAGAAACGTTGCTCGATTTATCGCGGACAATCGCGAGTGCGGCCGCGAATTGGTGGATTCAATCGACGTTGCTCATTGCTGCCGGTCTCGTGGTCGGCGCGATGTGCCGTAAGCGGGGATCGGCGGTTCAGTCGGTCGTGTACCGCACGACGTTGGCTGCCGTGCTGGCGGCTCCGCTGGTGACGTGGGGCCTGCATGGCGCCGGCTTTTCGGGATGGTCGATCGCGATGCCGGCGGCGTGGTCACTTGCAGAGACTTCGACGATTGCTCACGTCGTCGCAATCGACGGAGCGCGTCCCGTGGACCCGTCCGCTAATGGCGTAGTCGTCCCTGGCGCCATCGAGCGTTTCGAGTCGATGAGTCAGAACGTCCCTTCGAACCTCTTCGACGAAGAAGCGCGTATCGTCCCCAGTTCCGCTGGAGCGCCCGACGTCGCCTCTGAGACACCGGGGCCAGCGTCGCCTTCTCTTACCGCGCCAGCCCCGTCGGCGCCGGCCCCCAGCGACACGGCGCCAGTTTTTATCATTCATCTCTTTGGCAAAGTCGCTGCCGCCGCGAGCGCGGCCTGGTTGTTCGTCGGGACGGTCTTGATCACACGGATTGCTGTGGCGTGGCGTCGATTGGGGCAAATTCGTCGTGGGGCAGCGCCGGCTGAACCGTCCGTGCAATCCGCGTGTCGGGATCTCGCTGCACGATTATCTGTGGATCCGCCCACCGTACTTCGAAGTCCCTATTTGCCAAGCCCCTGCCTGGCTGGCCTGCGTCGCCCGGCCGTGCTGCTGCCTGAGACTTCGGGCGAGATGCCCGTGCACGACGTGCTTGTCCATGAACTGGCGCACTTGAGTCGCGGCGATTGCTACTGGAATCTTATCCGGCGGCTCGCTAGCGCCGTGCTATTCTACCAGCCGCTCATCTGGGTCTTGTCGCGGCGAATTGAAGCGACGGCGGAAGAGGTATGCGACGATTTCGTCGTGCACCTCGGTGGCGACCGCCGTAACTACGCCCACCGCTTATGCGACATCGCCGAGCTGTCGCTCGCCCCGTTCGCGCCGGCGGGGGTGGGGATCGTGTCGTTGAGGTCGATGCTCGCGCAGCGCGTCACGCGCATCATGGACACCTCGCGTTCGCTGTCCACTCGCGTGGGCGGGGTACTCCTGGCTCTAGTGATCATAGGCGGATTGTTGGGAGCCTTCGCGGCCGGCTTGGTGGGATTGAACGAAACGGCGTCAGCAACCATCGCTGCTGATTCCGATGACATCGATAACCCCGAGACGAACCGAGAAGAATCGCTCATTACGGAAGATCAGCAGCGGAGTGGCGACGACTCCAAGGTCGCGACACCCGAAGAGTCAGTAGAAGAAACGCCAGTCAATGATTCACCCGCCGAAGATCGGGAAGTTTCGACTCAACCACTGTCGTATTCCGGGCGTGTGGAGACACCACAAGGTGAACCGATTGACGGGGCGAAGATTTGGCTGGCCGTGACGTCGCACGACGAGAATCAGGAGGGACTACTGCGCGAGTTGGGGACGACGGATGAGCAGGGGCGGTTTGAGGTCGTGCTGGATGCGGTGACGACTCAGGAGGTCCGCAAGCGTCAGGAGATCCGCAAGCGATTCGACTACTACCAGACGCAATTGGTGGCAACGGCTGAGGGGCGCGGTTTGGATTGGATGCCGCTGGATGTGTTTGAGGACAATCCGGCTCCCAGCGCGAAGAGGGACACGCTGCAAGCCCGAATCGACCAGTCGCTGGGGGACGGGTATTTCGCCAGCCGGACACTCAAGTTGCGGCCGGAATCGCGGCCCGTGCGGGGGCGGCTGGTCGATCTGGAAGGCCATCGGCTGCCGAATGTGACGGTATTGGTCGAGAGCCTCAGGCAGCCGGACATTCCCCGGTTGTTGAAGGCGTTCGAAATGTCATGGAAGCGGGAGATGAATGAGGCATTCAGCGCCACGAGCTTCGGCGTCGGGCTACTCGCCAGAAGTGAGCTGCAAAAACTCATCCCGCCGGTGACGACGGACGAAAGAGGCGAGTTCGAACTTCGCGGCATCGCCGACGATCAACTGGTCGAGCTCGTCTTCGATGCCGATCGTGTTGAAGCCCGCCCGCTGTATGTCCTCGGCCGCGAGATGGAGACGGTGAGCTTGCCGCACATTGGAAACTATCCCAGCGGATCGAAAGACGTGTTTGTGGGACGGGACTTCACCTATGCCGTCGGCCCCTCGGTCCCGGTGGAAGGGATCGTCACCGACTATGACACGGGCGAACCAGTCGCGGGCGTGCTGGTGTATGTCGAACGTTTGTTCGAGAGTGAGAGCGCCGAACACGTGCAGTTGCGGCTGGATACGCACCACATGCGGGCGGTGACCGACGGGCAAGGCCGCTTCCGCATCGACGGCATGCCGCCGGGGGAGGGGCACCGCATCGAATTCATTCCGAGAACGTCCGAGCCGTACCTGATGACGACGCAGGACGTCTCGCTGAGTCTCGAGGACGGCGGCGCGAAGCGTATCGAGATTCAGGTGAAGCGGGGAATCTGGATTGAAGGCCGCGTCACCGACAAACAAAGCGGCGAACCACTTTCAGCGACGGTCGGATATCTCCCTCTCAAGAAGAATCCTCACGCACTGGAGATATCGGGGCTGAATTGGCGTTGGATCACGGAGCGCTACTGGACGGACAGTGACGGCCACTACCGCACGCTTGGTCTGCCCGGTCCCGGCGTGTTGTTGGTAACGATGCCCGATCCGGGCTATCCCAAGGCAGCCGGCGCCGAGACGATTGACGGTTACGATGCGTCGCGCGGCGTCATCCCCACGGCGCCCTTCCCATTGCGGTTGCAGTACTCGAACTGGCACCTGCTGAAACAGATCGAACCAGCCACCGACGCGATCTCGTTTACCTGTGATCTCATGTTGGATGCTGACGTCTCGATACCCGGCCGCGTCGTCGGGCCGGACGGGAAACCAATCTCTGACCTCTATGTCCTTGGCCAGACCGAGGGAGACGAGTGGTGGAGGCCGCGACATACCGACTACGTTCGCACGACCGATCGATTCGAAGTCTACGGCTATGACGGAAAAGGCCCGCGGCAATTGTTCTTCAAGAATCAGGACGAATCGCTCGTCGGCCAATATCGCCTGGAAGGAGACGCTCCGGACGAGATCGTGGTCACGCTCCAATCGTCCGTCCGAGTTACGGGACGCCTGATCGAAAACGAAACTGGTCTTCCCGCAACGCGTTACTTCCTTCTTTGCGAGACATGTTCTCTTTTCAACGAGAAGTATCCGCCGGAGAAGTTCCGCATTCACTGGCTCCTCACCGATGACGAGGGCCGCTTCGAGATCAAGGGCCTCATGGCCGGCCTCGCATACAAGATGAACGCGCTTAACGAAAGCAACTCCGCCGATGACCGCAACCACTTCACGATTGACCTGACCGCTGTCAAACCCGGCGACGTCATCGAACTCGGCGATGTCACCAGTACGGACAGCGAAGGCGATTTCGAGAACTGAGCCGCGAAGTCATGTGCACATTGGTACATATTTTTACGAGAGATTGGCCAATGATCGGAGACTTTGAACGAGGGGTCCCGACCACGATTTTGAGCTGTCTACCAGCGCGCTGATGTGAGACACACCTCGGTTTCGTGCATCATAGGTTAAGCGGTTGCCTAAACCCTTTCCGCTTTTCCCCGACTGAGATCAACGCGGCGGTGCACTGTGGCTCAAGCGGAGCCCAACCCGCTCCGTTCTCCGGCGACGAGTGCAACGAGGCCGTCCCCGCGGCGAAAACGCGCATTCTCTTCAATTCCCCCTGGCTTTCGCCCACCCACCCTGATGGTATACAACCGTACAAACAGGCATCGTGTCGAAACACGAGCCGTCGGAGGTTCCGCCCCCAGGAACCTCTCGCGGCTCGTGTTTTTTGTTGGCCCAAAAGAAAGTGAGTCTGGAGACCGGAGACGGGAGTCCGGGATAACTCGCCCCGAGCACAACGACACAATGTTCCGCCAACGCCCTGCATCGCAAACCCAAGCACGCCAACGCGATCCAGCCGCGAGACGTGGCGCAACTCACGAAATCGACAATTATGTCGCCAAAAACAACGATTCGCGACAAAATCCCGCGACCCGCTCGTTCGTCGCAATCCGCACAACCGGTCTTGTGGCAAGCCACGCCTTCGCGAAGTGCGTCGAACAGGGCGTTTGCAAGGTAGAGTTCGGTAGCGACGTTCACGGTCGCCGCCGCATCATCCCGGCCCCGCCCCGTCTGTCAGGAGCTTCCTCCGATGCCGACCGCTACGCTCACCCCGCCGCCAACTGATGTCACGTTCGTCGATCGTCGCGACCCGCACTCGATGGGCGATCCGCAGGGGCGCGAGCGCCGTCAATTCGTCAACAGCCACGACGAGCTCTCGCCGGACGCGGCGGAGCTGGCCCGCGCGATTGACACCTACAAGCTGTCGCATCGCCGACGGTTCATCAACTTTGAAGAGATGCTGGCGATCTTTAAATCGCTGGGGTATCGCCGGTAGGCGTAGGGTGCGTGAAACGCACCCACCGTCAACCCCGTTCGAGGTCCGCGCCATGGGTCGGTGCGTTTCACGCACCCTACTGCGGGGCGAAGAGCGCCGCTTGCAGATCGGCGACCGAGACGAACCCCACGGTCTTGCCGGCCGAGTTGACGACGTGCCCGAGGGCGTCGTCCGCGGCGATCAGTTTCTCGAAGGCCGAGAGAAAGAGCTCCGTTTCGGCGAGCTCGACGAACGGCCGCGGCGGCGGAAGTTCGGTCCCCTCGGAAAGCATCAGGTCGGCCGTGCGCACGTAGCCGACCAGGCGCCGGCCGTCGTGCGGATCCTCCAGCGGCAACATCGTCCGGCGTCGGCCCTGAGCGATGCGCAGGATTTCGCTGCGGCTCATCGTCGTCGTGCCACGGGCCACGCGACTTGCGGGGGCCGCGAACGTGCGCACCGGGCGACCGGCGATCGCGAGCATGGACTGCGCGAGTGACCGCTGCACGGGACGCAACAGCCCGGCCTCGTGTCCTTCGGTCAGCATGCCGGCGATCTCTCGTCGTGCCAGTGAGAGGCGCAGCTCTTGAGGCCCTTCATGGACAAAGAGCTTGAGGATCAGGCTGAGCAGCCATAACAGGACGGTCACCGGTGCAAAGAGGACGACGCTCGCCACGAGCAGCGGGGCCGAGCGCCGCATCAGGCGATTGGGCGCGTTGTAGAAGAGATTCTTGGGCAGCAGGTCGCCGCAAATGAACATCAACGGTGTGATGACGAGCGGCAACACGAAAGCCGCGACGGTCCCCTGCCCGGGAAACAGCCGGTGCGTGGCCATCGTCACGGACGTCGACGTGAGATCGTTCGCCAGGTTGTTTCCCACCAGCGTGGTGGCCACCACCAGCGACGGCTGGTTGGCCAGCCACAGCATGATCCGCGCGATGCGGTCGCCCGTCATCGCTTCCATGACCAGCCGCAGGCGCGTCATGCGATAGAAGCCGGTTTCCGTGCCGCTGAAGAAGGCATTCATCGCCAGCGCGAACAAGAACAGGGCGATCGCGAGCGTCATGGCAACGGCCCTCCGCCCGGCGGCGCTTGGACTTCGACGGTCAGGGCGCCCGGCTCGGGCGCCTCGACGACGCGAAAGTGGAAGCCGCTCCACCAGACGTCGTCGCCCACGACGGGCAGCCGCTGCAGCCGCTCCTGCAGCACGCCGGCGACGGTGACGCTCTTGGCGAGCTCGAGCGGTACGCCGAAGTGCCGGCTGAGGCGCCGCAGGTTGGTGATTCCCGTCACCAGCCACCGGTCTTCGCCGTGCGGTCGAATCGACGACGTGGCGAGCAAGCGGGCGCTGCGGCTGGAATCCGCCTCGAAGATCGTCTCCATCAGGTCGGCGAGCGTGACGATGCCGATCGTCTCGCCAAACTCATTCACGACCGCGGCGACTTCTCGCTCGTGCCGCTGGAGGTCCTCCAGCACGGCCGACGCCGGGGCGCACCAGGGAACATAGCTCACCGCGCGGGCAAACCGCTCCATATGCTGCCGGGGCACGCTGGCGAGCCGCGTGAGGGCGACGGCGCCGGCGATCTCATCGCTGTCCGCCTCCCTGATGAGCACATAGCCGCCGGGGGGCAGCTCGCCATTCATGTCGTCGATGCTCACGGGGGGCGTGAACAATCGATACTGATTGCGGGGCCGCATCAACTCCTCGGCCGTCAGCTCGGACAACAGCACAATGTTGCGCAGGGCCGACTGCTCCTTGGCGACCAGGTGCTCATCGGCGGTCGACAGTTCGATCGCTCGTTCGAGGTCGCTGATCTCCAGGTAGTGCTCGCGTTTGAACCTCGGAAACAGCACGCGCTGCAACAGGTTGTTGGCCGCCGTGGCGGCGGGCATCAGCGGATCGAGCGCGCGGACGAGGCCGGCAACCGGCAGGCTCACGAGGCTGGAAAGCCACCGCGCCTGCAGCACCCCGAACGTTTTTGGGAGCATCTCGCCCAACACAATCATCGCCAGCAGGGCGCCGACGGCGAGCGCGAGCCGTTCGCCGTCGCGATCCTCCTCGCGGAGTTGCAACTCCACGTGGGCGCCCACGACGAAGTAACCGAAGTTGAAGACCAGATTCCAGAACAGGATGGCCGTCAACAGCCGATCGGGCCGCGCCAGAAGTTCGACCGCGCTGCGTTGGGCGGCGTTGCCGGCGCGCAGAGCGCGGCGATCGTCGGCTTGCAGAGAGAATAGCGCGGCTTCGGAACAGGAACAAAACGCGGAGGCGGCGGCCAGCGCCGCCATCGCGAGAAAGTGGAGACCGTATTGTTGGAGGATTTCCATCGGAGCCCGCCACACTCCACTCGACTCTGCGAATCCTCCGTTCCCCTCTCCGCCAAGGAGAGGGAGCCGGAGGATCGAATCACAAATCGCGCTCGGTCGTGCGCCCCGTCGCCACGTCGAACTCGAACAACGCGGGGATCAAGAGCGCCGCGGTCGCGAAGGCGTACATGGCAATCGCCACGAGGGCCGCGGCGCCGTAGCTGCCTTTCAGGAAGTTCACGATGGCGAAGAACGTGGCAAATGGCGCCGCTCCGGAGACAATCGCAATCGCGCTCGACGGATTACGCACCCCGAGCGCCACGTACAGCCCGACGCCGCCGCCGACCATGAACGCCAGGAACGCCTGTAACTGGTGCTCGAAGCTCTGCTGGAACGCCATCATCATCCGCATGCACACGGCAATGCCCAACAGGAGAAACAGCAGCGTCCCGACGCTCACCGCCACGGCGGACCGGGAGTTGGCGTAGGTCATGCCCGAGTGCACGCCCAACATCGCGACGAACGCCACGAGCACGGCCATGCTGGCGAGCACGAGGAGAAGATTCTCGCCGCTGAGCCGACCGTACCACCACATCGCGAGGCAGAGCAGCGCGGGCAGCAGGATCATGTCCTTGGCGTTGAAGAGGATGCCGCCCAGCTTGCCGAAGACGATCTCCTTGGGCGTCAGGTCGGTCACCAGCAGCAAGTCGAGCGCCCGGGCGTCGCGCTCGTTGGTGATCGACGTGACGGCCAAGGCGTTGACCAGGACGAGCCCCAAGGCCAAGAGCGGCACGACAGCCTGAGCCGCGGGCGGCAGGGCCTCGGCGTACGCGGCCGGTTCGTCAGCGAGCGTCCTGTAAACCGAATAAGCGCAGGCGGCAAACACAACCAGGTAGGCCACGCGCACCCAAACGACTTTCTTGCCGTAGGCCCAGGTGCAGATCTCGCGCCAGAGGATCGGATTGTCCCACACGTCCCGCACGCGGCCGGGGGCAGCGTGCACGCTCTTGCCGGCGGCCGCTCCGGGCGCTGCCTCCTCCCGCGCCTCGTCGTCCGCGACGCGAAGTTCGCGCGTGGGATTCCAAATTCGCACACAAGCGATCGCCACGCCATTGAGCAGCACAACCATGCCCGTCGCGATCAGCATGAACATGCGGGCCGAGTCGCCGACGGCGGGCAGCACGCCGACGGCATCGCGATCGGCGGCAATCGGCCGAGCCGCGGCGACGATCGCCCGCAAGGGACTAACGGCCTCGGACCAGAATGCCGACCGGCCGGCGCCAACCAGGCCGTCGAAGGCGCCCACGGCAAACGCTTCGCCCAGCAGCAACCACAGGACGAGCACCAGCGCCGACATGGCAATGGACTGAAACGTCTTCTCGCGCCACAACGCGATGGTCGACCCCAGCGTGCCGGCGCCGAGCGCCGCTGCGAGCGTCACGCCCATGACGCGGACGACTTGATCGTGCGACACGCCGCCCAACAACACCAGCAGCATCAACAGCGGCAAGGCGGCAAACACGAGCACCAGCACCACGAGCATGCTGGCCAGCAATTTGCCGAGCACGAGCTCGGAATTCGTCATCCGCGTGAGCAACAGCAACTCGAAGGTGCGGCGGTCTTTCTCCTGAGCGACGGCCGCAGCCGACAACAGCGCGGAGAATGCCACCGCAATGGCCAGTTGCACGGGCGTGATCAACGCAAACGCCGCGGCCCCGAAGCGAGCCAGGTCCGCCAGGGTACGCACGGGCTGGGAGCCGAAGAGAATCAGCCATGCGGTGGCGACCAGCGCAAACAAGGCCCCCACGTAGAGGGCCCGCAGAAAATACAGCCGCCAGTTTCGCGGCGTCGCGGCGGCCTCGCGGGTGAACACCGGACCGACGAACAATTTCTGGGCGTTCCTACGTGAAAGGACGTCGTGGTAGGCGAGTGCGAGTCTTAAATATAGGCAGGCTGTTGAATCCATGTCGAGCTGTCGCCGCCGCGGGAAACACTCGGTCGACCGAGCATGAGGCCCTTTGGAGCTGCGTTGCAGGTCGCGCAACCGTCACATTCGGCCGCCCCGACCCCCCTGTCTGGCGGCGTTTGACCGACCTGGGCCACGGAGCTTGTGCACGCCCGGGGGCAATTGTCTAGAATGAAAGTCGCCCGCGTTGCGGGCTCATCGCGAAATACAATCTCCCGGCTGGCCGCGCGGAAGTTCGCCGCGCATGCCGTCGCTTCACGAAAGGTGAACCATGTCGATTCGCACACGTCTGAGCGAGCTCGGTCGCACTGCGGCGGCGCTGGCGGCCCTTGCCGCCGCTTGTTCCACGGCGCCGGTGTTTGCACAAGCGGGCAATGCCGACGTCGCGGCCCGCGAGGCCATTCTCAAGGCATTGACCGTCGAGGCGCTGATCGGCGACGCCGTGTCGTTGTCGAATCAGCAATATCCTGAAGTCGCGGATGCCATCCGGCGATTCATCAATGGGGACGTGGTGGGCGCCCGCGATTATCTCGAGCTTGCCAAGAAGAAGTATCCGAAACTCCCGCCCACGGACCTGACGATCGCCAAAATGCAGGTGATCGTTCGCAACGGGCAGGCCGCGCGGGCGTTCCTGGAACGCGCCGTGATGGAAGTTCCCGGCGATCCGGAAGCCTACCTGCTGCTCGCCGATCTCGCATTCGTTGAAGGCCGCATCACCGAGGCCCACGCGATGTTTGAGAAGGCGGCGGGTCTCGTGCAGAAGTTCACCGAAAACGATAAGCGGAAGCGCAACTTTCAAATCCGCGTGCTCGCCGGACTGGCCGCGGTTCACGAACGTCGCATCCAGTGGGCCGAAGCCAGCGAGCTGCTCAAGAAGTGGGTGACGATCGATCCCGACAGTGCCGTGGCGCACCAGCGGTTGGGCTCGACGCTGTTCCGCCTGAAGAAGCCCGCCGAAGCGCTGGAGGAGTTCAAGAAGGCCCGACAGTTGGATCCTAATTCCGCCCATCCGCAGATTTGGATGGGGCAGCTTTACGTCTCGGACAACAACGCCGCGGAGGCGCGCAAGGCGTTCGAAGCGGCCTACGCCGCCGAGCCGGACGTGGAGGCGACCGCCCGAGCCTACGCAGAGTATCTCATTCAGCAGAACGATTTGGACAAGGCCCAGTCGGTGGCGACGGCGATGCGGGGCAAGACGCCCGAGTCGGTGACCGCCATCCTGCTGGACGCGATCGTGGCGAAGATGCGCGGCCAGGATGAGGCGGCCGAAGAGTCGCTGACCAAGGTGCTGACGCTCGACCCCAACAATTCGATCGCCACCAACATGTTGGCGCTGATCCTGGCCGAGAGCAGCGATCCCGCCGATCTCGAACGGGCCCTGGGTTACGCCCAGCGCAACGCCGCCCTATTTGCCAACAACACACAGACCAATATTACGCTGGCATGGGTGTTGTACCGTCTGGGTCGGCTCAACGACGCCAATCAAATCCTTGCTCGCGGCATCTCCAACCCCAGCGCCGATGCGGCGTACCTGATCGCCCGTATCATGGAGGCCCAGAGTCAGCAGGAAAAGGCAGCGGCCTTGCTTCAGGAGGTGCTCGCGCAAGTCGGTTCTGGCATGTTCATGTACCGTCGCGAAGCCGAGGCCATGCTGAAGAAGCTGGTGGACGCGGGCGTCATGATTCCCACAAGCGGACTGCCCACCGACGTGGGCTCCGGCGGCGCAGGGCAACCTCAGCCGACGACGGTGGTCCCGTCGCCGCAACCAACGACGCCAGCGGGGACGACTCCGAACTCGCCCTAACGCGGCGTCAGTCGGCCACGTCGCGCCAGTCCACCGGCATGGCCGATGGCTTTCAGCGCGAAAAAAAGGTAGCGGCAAGACGATCCGTCGCCTTGCCGCTACCTTTATCCTGAAGCAAAACGCAACAAGCGTTTCGCCCTCCCGTTAAGCTTAGCCGACACAGTTCATATCGGCGCTCCAGGCGGCCGCTCTGAACATTTTTCTTGTGTCGATTTTTTCGAGCGGGGCGCGCCGCTCGGACTCCGGCCAGTCTTCGCAATTCCGACCGGCGAATTCGGAGTTCGGAAAAACCGCCAAGGACGCCAAGAGCGCCAAGGTCGGAAAGAGAGAGAACCACTAAGGCGCGACGACGCGAAGAAGCATT
>CAYSFP010000180.1:0-11205 GCA_964430075.1 uncultured Planctomycetaceae bacterium
ACCGCCCCTAACTGAACACATCACAAAATATCTGAAAAGTGCGACTTGCACCCCGCACCCTACTCTTTCTCCCATCCGCCTTGACCCTCTCGCGCCGTTTTGGCAAACTTCTGCCCGCGGCGCCCTCGCTCTTGGCGCACCCGAGTGGAATTCTTGACCCATGGATGGGAGTTGTGCGATGCGTTCCCGCTCGATCGCTGCGTTGGCCCTGGCCTGGTTGGCTCTGCCCCTAGGATGCGGCGGCGGCTCCGAGACGCCGACGCCCGTTGCCCAGAAGGGCCCCTCCGGAACCGTTCCCAGCGATCCCATTGCGAAGGTTGTGTACGACTTCTTCGACGCGGTACGCCAAGGGCAGCCGGAAGCGGCGAGGCGGTGCCTGACGCCGCTGGCACTCAAGCGCATTACGGAACGCAACATGAACATCGCCCCGCCGGACAGCCCGACCGCGTCGTTTCAGGTCGGCGAGGTGACCGCGCGGCAGGATGACCACGCCCTGGTCGCGCTCACTTGGAGCGATGTCGACGTCGACGGCAAGCGCTATAATGAGTACATCCACTGCGAGCTCCGCATCGATGCCGGTCAATGGCGCATCTGTGGCATGGCTCAGGACAGAGGCCCGGGGCAGCCGCCCATGGTGATGGACTTTGAAAGTCCCGACGGCGTCGGAACAACCGATGCGGCCCAGTCGACGCCGGCCGAGACAACCGCGGGCACGGCGGCGGGCGGCGCAAGTGCTCCGAAAACCGTCGCCCAAGACCCATTCCAAACGCAGCCGGTTCAGCGATAGCCTCTCGCTGCAACGACGGCGACCTGCGTCGCAAACCTTTATTCTACAGCGGTTTGCGGCGTTTTCTCCTTTCTCCTCCCGGCCTGCTCAATTTCGCGGCGTTCTTATCTCGCCGCTGGGCCGTCCGCTGCCGGCGTGCTATGTTTGAGCACGTCAAAGTCAGCTCAATCGTCGCGAGCGCCTTGAACCGCGCGGTTTGCCACGGCCACTTGACAGGGCGCCTGCGCGCGTTAGGTTAGACCCCCCCTAGCTTAGCTGACGCTCAGATTCCACCGGGTTCGCCCATTTTTGCGAGCGAATGACCTGCCTCAAAACTCGCAAGGTCAGCACGCCATTTCGGAGAGTCTGGAAAGCTTTCCCCACGCGGCGCCTTCACGAGCTATCGTTTCAAAACGTTGCCCCCCGCCAACGACCGTCGCTGCGGACCAAGGGGAAAGAAATCACGCGACGGTCAGCGTTACGCACACGCGTTGTTCCCTTTCACGTGGGAGGAGTTTGAACATGAATCGGATTGTTGTGTCGACGGTCGCCGTGTTGGTGGCCCTGGTTGGGTTTGCGATGATGGGCGAGGATCAGGAAGCCACCGCCGGCCTGTTCAGCCGCAAGTGCAGCAAGCCCTCGTGCTGCGAGCCGGTGAACACCTGCTGCGAGCCCGTCCGTTGCGACTGCGGTCGTAAGGACAAGTGTGGCGGCGGCCTGTTCGCCCGTATGCGTGCCCGCAAGTGCTCCAAGCCTGCTTGCTGCGAGCCGGTGACCTGCTGCGAGCCGGTGACCTGCTGCGAAGCCCCGGCCTGTGCGCCGTCGTGCGGCTGCGAATCGTGCGGTTGCAGCAGCGCGAGCGCCTGTGCGAGCGACTGCGGTTGCAGCGATTGCGGCTGCGGCTCGTCGGCTGCGGCTTGCGGCTGCGGCGGCGTCGTGGTGGATGGCGGCGCGATTGCCCCTGAGGCGGCTCCGGGCGGTGGCATGCCGCTCCAGGAAGCCCCGGCCGCTCCTGAGGCCCCCTCGACCTGATCGTGGTCGGCCGCTGGATTCCATGCTTACGAGCCGGACCTCGCCCCGCGCGAGGTTCGGCTTTTTTCATGCGCATCTCGCGCGGGTCGAGCGCCCCAGATCGCCTTCGATTTGACGCTGCCGAACGACCCGGTATAACGAACTCGCCGATCGTCCATTCCTCCATCGTGGCTTCTCCGAGGGGACTTCCCATGCCTCGGCTTGCCTCTTCGGTTGCCCGCGTTGCACTCCTGGCGGCACTCCTCCCCGCAGCCGCCCGCGCTCAGGGCGTCCCCGCCAAGAGCGGCGGCGCCAAGGGCTCGGCGCCTCCGCCGCTGTGGAGTCAGCCCGATCCGGCGGAAGCCCTGGACCTCAAGGAGATGGTCCGGCGGCTGGAGCAGTCGATCCTGCTGGTCGGCGACGGCGACAGCAGCACGGGCACCGCTTGGGTTCTTTCACAGGAGCATCGCCTGCTGGCAACCAACGCCCACGTTGCCGACATCTTCCATGAAGCCAACGGGCACATGGTCGCCATGATCAACGGCGACGATCGCACGTTCCGCATCGAGGAAACGATCTACCATCCTGGAGTGCGCCGCCTGGCGGGCGAGATCACGTTCCGCTCCACGGACGCCAGCGCCGGCGGCGTGTACACGGCCTCGCCCGATGTGGCGATCCTGCGCGTCGCCCCCGGCGACGCCCTGCCGCCGGCCCTGGCGATGGCCACGCCCGAAGAGCTGTATGATTTGTCGTACGAATCGGTCGCGATGCTCGGATTTCCCGGACACGACACCAAGGGCTGGCCCGAACCAGGCCACGTCCCCGGCGCTTCATTCCGCGTGGGGCACATCTCGCGGGTGAGCGATTTTCTCAATGACGTCACCCTGCCGGCCCCGTTCCTCCAACAGCTCCAGCACTCGATGCCCAGTTGGGGAGGGTTCAGCGGGTCGCCCATCTTTCTTACGAATGGGCATGTCGTCGGGCTGCACAACGCTGGCGCCACGTTGTCGCGAGGCACGCGCGTCGAGTCGCTGCAATTCGGCATCCGCGTCGACTGCCTGTGGGAGCTGGTCAAGCATGCGGGGCTTTGGGACCAGGTCGACGTCTCGGCCGAACCCACGTCGGTCGACATCGACCGATTCTCGCTCCCCGATCCCGCGGCGCCGCTGATTTCCGAAGTGCGTCGATTGCTTGCGCGGGCCCGCATCGACCTGAACCGCCACGACGAGCGCGCAGCCATCGAGAAGTGCGAGGCCGCCCGCAAGATCATCCCCAACTATGCTCCGACATTCGATGTATTGAGCAACGCGTATAGCTTTCTGGCCGTATATAAGTTCAAGCCGCGCTCCCCGGAGGCGATTCAGTGCTATGAAGCCTCGTGGGAAAGCACGAAGCTGGCCCTCAAACTGGAGCCCTCGTACGACCACAACCTCGACGAGGCGGTGGCCGCCATGAATGTGGTCAACGCGAAGGCCCCGTCAGGCTACAGGCCGTTCCCGGAAGCGATTGAGGGCCTCGACAAGATCATTGCGCTGGAGCACATCCGCA
Organism: uncultured Planctomycetaceae bacterium; assembly: GCA_964430075.1. Taxonomy (GTDB): domain Bacteria; phylum Planctomycetota; class Planctomycetia; order Pirellulales; family Lacipirellulaceae; genus Lacipirellula. The sequence continues at coordinate 3,326 of CAYSFP010000180.1, forward strand.
ACCGCGACCGAGCGTACGCCTACCGCGCCCGGGCATTGGCCCTGGGATTCTCGCGTGAATCGCAGGCCGACTTGGAAAGTGCCATCCGCACCGACCCGTGGATCCCGCAGAATTATTCCACGCTCGCCGTGTTTTGGGACCACCACCGCAATCCCGCCAAGGCCAAGAAAGCGCGCGACCGGTTCACCGCCATTTCTGCGGCCGACGCCGACAGCGAACAGGCCTGGCTGGCTGCCACCAGCATCGACGACGATTCGCGTAATGGCCCCTTCGCGAAGCAGCTCGCCGAGAAGGCGTGCCGGGCAACCCAATCTCGGTGGTGGAAGCCCCTGCGCTCGCTTGCCGCCGCCCATGCCGAGAACGGCGATTACGATGCGGCCGCAAAGTTTGCGCAACAAGCGCTCGACCTGGCGCCGCCGGAGGAAGCCGGCGCCATCCGGCGCCAGTTGGCGCGCTATGCAAGTCGCGAGCCATGGCGCGAGGACTAATCGCGAGCGCCGTTGTGCTGCGGCCGGCGTGAAGCGCTAGCATTCTGGCCTCCTTCGCGGCTGCGAGTCGTAGTTGCGATTGAACGACCGGGCGTGGCCGCATACGCTGGCGTACCCGTCTGCGATTTCTTCCGTTTGCGCAACGATCCATGCCAGCGCCTGCCAAATCCGCCCCCTCGAAAACCGCCGCCGAGCCCACGCCGGCGTGGCAGACCCTGGCCACGGTCCTGCTGATCGTGCACTTGTTTTGCCTCGGCATGGGGCTCGTCGCCAATGCCGGCGGCGGCAAATCCCTCCTCGGGCCGGCCCTGCGCAGCGTTCCTTACGTTCGCGAGTATTTGCAGTTGCTCTGGATGGACGTCGCCTACGACTTTCACCTCGCCAGCCCGCTGCCCGAGGACGGCATCCACCGCTTGCGGCTTAGCGCGGATTCGCGCGTCGGCGCCCCCGCCGAACTCAAGCTGCCGCGCGAGCTCACGGCGGACGACATGCAGCCGCGCTTGCGCCGCCAGCGCTATCAGCAGCTCGCTTCCCATGTGGCATTTTACGACGAACTGTTCGCGGAAAACTCGGACCTCCGCACGCAACTGCCGCTGATGATCGGCGAAGCTTGGTTGCGAGAACTGAACGCGCCGCACGAGCCCTACGTGCTCACCTGTATCCGCCAGCCGTCTCAGCGACTGCCCAAGGCCGTCGAGCGGGCCCCCAGCAAAGCCCGCGAGGGCGGCCCGCGAACGGTGGGCCCCGCGGTATTCACGCCGCAGACCATCACCGTGCACCTGGTTTGGAATCCCGAGGAAGCGCACTACCAAGGGTCGCGCGCCGAACCGCCGGGCCAGACATCGGAGGTGGTGCGCAACGCGGCCGCTGCCGAGCCAACGACGCCGGCCGACGATCCGTCGCCCGGCGAGGCAATGCAGGACGACGCCAGCGCGCCCAACGCCCATGGCACGGAGGCGAGCGAGTGATCGACGCCGTCAGGACCTATTTCACTGACCTCAACGCCGCCGTCGGGAGCGGATGGAATCGCTTCTGGTTCATGCCGCGCCCCGCGACGACGCTCGGCGCCATGCGGATCGCGACGGGGCTGCTCGCGCTCTACGCCGTCGCGACGTATGCCCCCGACCTCGAACGCTGGTTCGGCGAGAACGGAATGCTCCCGTTGTCGATGGTTCGCGACCTCTACGACACCCAATGGTCCGTCCTCGACTACGTGCCAGCTCGCTTCTTATGGCCGGCCTTTTGGACCTCGCTGGGCGTCGTCGCTCTCTTCTTGTTGGGCGTCGGCGGACGCGCGGTCGCGGTGCTCGCGACGATCGCCACGCTCAGTTTCTTTTCCCGGGCGCCGCTGCTGACCGGCGAGTTCGAATCGATCCTGGCGTTTCTACTCGTCTACCTCTGCATCGGCCGCGCCAGCGATGCCTTCTCCGTCGCCGCGTTGCTCCGGAATCGTTCCAAACCGACAGCCGACAGCCGACAGCCTACAGCCTCAAACTCCATCGCCCTCCGCCTGCTGCAAATTCACATCGCGCTGGCGCACTTGATGATGGGTCTCGGCCAACTCGCCGCCCCCGAAGGCGCCTGGTGGAACGGCGAAGGCGTGTTCCTCGCCGCGATGCGCCCCGGCATGTCGCTGGTGGACTTGAGCATCCTCACCAATCATCCGCGGATTGTCGCCGCGTGGAGCCACCTGATGACGATCTACTTGCTGGCGATGCCGGCGCTCGTTTGGGTGCGGCTCGCCCGCCCGCTAGTCCTGGCCGTGGGCGTGCTCGCGTGGCTGGCCTTCGCCGTGGCAAGCGGCTGGACCACGTTCTGCCTCGCAATGCTCACGGGGCTCTTAGCGTTCGTCGACATTGACGCGCAGTCCAATTCGACGGCCCGCCCCGCCGCCAAACGAGCGACCAGATAGCCGCGATGCTACGCATCGCCGGTGAACTTGAGGAGCGGGAGGTCGCGCACCAGCGCCCCAGCGACGCGTAGCGTCGCGGCTGTTGAAGAAGCTTGCGGCGCTCGCATTCACGCGTATCGTCAGCGGAAGCGCGCGTTGGCGCCGCCTAGTCCGAGAACATCGCGTCGAGCCGCAAGTCGCCGGTGTTCGTATCTTGCCAGCCCGTGTCGTCTTTGTCGGGCGGTCGCCCGCCGTCGTCGACGCCGTTAGGGCCGACGCTGTAGAGCAGCGCCGTCGCCCCGTCGCGGCGGTAGCGCAGCGTGCCGCCGTCCGGGTCGAACGGATCGGCGGCCAGCGGCGGCAGCCCGGCCGCTTCGATTGCCGACCAGTCGTCCGGCAAGGGATTGCCCCGCGCGAGGTGAGCCTGCAGCGCGAGATGCGCGAGCAGCAGCCGCGTGCGGGCGGCTTCCTTGTCAAACGATTCTCTGTACTGCCCGACCACGTAATCGCCCGTCTCATAGGCCAGGAATAGCTGAAGACGGCCATGCCAACCCAGCGCGCGCTGCGTCCAGACATAGTCGCGATACTCCATCGACTCAAAGGAGTCGGCTTCCGAGGACCAGTGGGAGATGCTCTCGATGGCCGCGAGGCATTGCTCGGCGGTCAACTGGTCTCGAATCGGAAAGATGTACCACTGGCCGATGTTCGTGATGGCGCATCCAACCAATCCATCGACAATCAATCCGCCTCGTCGCATGAGGAACCCCAATCGCGCGGCGTCGAGATAAGCCGCGAGGGCTTCATCGTATTTTCCGTTGAGGACGGCGTTCTTTCCGGCGGTTGAGAGCGCGCGAGCCAGGCTGCGGCAGTTCTGTATCGAATCCATTAACAGAGGCGCCCCCTCGGCGTAGTCGACAGGGACCGCGAAGGGTACATCAAACCCCCTGCGCACGGCTGCAACCGCCGCGGCGACCTCACCAGCCGCCTGGGCGACGTCTGCGCGGGGCGCCTTATCCACATCGAAGGTCCCCGAGTTGACCATGGCCTTGTCAATGGATCGCCCCGCCTCGACGAAGATGTCGTAGGCGTTTGGCGCCGGCGCCGGCGCCGTCGTGCGTGGGACGGGCTCCGGCGTCAGCAGCCCGTACATGACTTGCAGCGACGGCGTAACCAAGAGAAACAGCGCCGCCCCCAGCATGGTCGCGGCGACGCAGCGCACCAGCCGACGACCGTGAAACCTCCGTCGCGCCGGCGCCAGCGCTTCGACGGCTTGGTACAAACCGGCAATCAAGGCCACGCCCCAAACAATCAGGGGCAGCACGAGGAACCAGCCGGTCACGGGCCGATTGTCGCCGATCACCCCCCTCATCGGATTGGCATTTGGATCTTGCGGCGGCCAGCTACCCAACCAGGCAAAGGACAATGCAAACCCATCGAACAACGCCGGCAGCGCCGCAAGCACGAGCGCCGCAGCGCTGGCCACGATGGCGACAGGCAGGACGAGCCAGCCGTCGCGCGTAGCGACCCACGCCCCCAGCAGCGTGGCGAGGCCGCCGCAGACGCCGATGAGGACGACGCTTTGCCACGCGTAGCGGTTGAGCACCGGCGCCCGCGCCGCGACGGCCGCCGCCAGGCCGCACAGGACCATCGACAACAGCAGCGTCGACAACGAGAACCGCGGGCGGACGGAGGAGGGCGCAGCGCTGGCGGCAGCCGTCGCGACCGCCTCCGGATTCTCGCCGACTTTGCTTTTGCGGCGCCGCTGCCATCGGCGGGCCATGCCTACGCCAGCGGCCACCGTGGCGCCGAGGATCACAAATGACGCCAGCGGCTCAATCGCGGGAACCAGCAGCAGCGCCGAAAGCGGCGTCAGAAACGCCGCCGTGCGCAGAAACCAGTGGCTGCGCGAGGTGGCCGCCGCCAGCGCCATCAGCCCGGTCGTGGTCAGCGTGTACACGAGCAGGAATGTGGCGTCTGTTTTCATGCGAGCCATTGTAAGTGGACGCGTCTCTCCGAGACGCGGTTGGCCATCTCGAAAACACCGCCCGTCGCATCAGCGCAACAGGCCGCGTCGATTGCTTGCGCCCCGGCGATGCGCAGCATCGCGGCTGGACGCCCTCGTCGCTAGGGCGTCGCGTCCTCCGCGACCGTTTCACTCGGTTCGAGCACGGCATCGCTTGCCGCTACGCTTTCGGCCGTCGACGCCGCGTCGCCTTCCGCCTCGTCCGCGCCGCGGGTGGCGAACACGATGATCGCCGCGACGATCATCACCAGCGTCAATCCGGCCAGCACCAGCGTCAGGCGCTGGTTCGCCTTGCGGCGCCGCAGCAGCTCGGCGCGGGCCGGCGAAACTTGCGTGGCGACGAACTCCCGCGCCGCGCCGTTCTGCGGCGCCGCCAGCAAGTCGTCCGTTTCTTCGTCGCCCAGATCGAACGCCGGCGCTGCGGGCAAGGCTGCGATTGCGCGTCGGCCAGGCGACGCCCCGCCGCTCGCACGCGAAGCACTGCGCGGCGCCGGAGTTGCCCCGCGCTGCGAGGGGAGGGGAGGCGCCAACCGCGTCGTCTCGGCCGCGAACAACCGCAGCGCCTCGCCGCCGCTTTTCCAGTCGCTCCAGCCCGTGCGCCATACCCAGGAGTCGCCCGCCACGCGGCCTTCGCTGACCCATTGCTGAAACCCCGCGGCATCAATGGGGCCGTACTGACCGCCGCCCGCCGGCCGTACATACCACGCCACGCCGCCGTCCAAATCTTGCGCAATCCCCGCGGCGGCCTGATCGAGCCCCGCCGCAAACGAATCGCTCGACTCGAGCGACACCGACACGAACCGATTCGAACCGCTCGACCCGCCGCCGGCCGGGGCCTCGGCCACGCGACCGCCGCTAAAGTTGGGCACGATGAACCGCACGCCGCATTCGGGGCAAATCCCGCGCTGCCCCGCCAGGTGGGCCTTCACATGCAGTTTGTGCCCCGCAGGACACTCGAATCGTACACCCATGCCGTTTCCCACTCCCTTCGCGTTGACACTCAAGTTTAGTCCTGCCGGAAAGGAGGGTGAAGCGGCCGGCACGAACCGCCCCATTGCGGCGCCCCAGACGGCGCCGCGCCCGGCGGGCTATAGTTGTCGATCCTAAGGATTGGTCCGTCCCAAGGATTGGTCCGTTATCAGTTGTCCGGAGTCAGTAGCCGTTTACGTGCAAACCTTCTCCTGCCACTGACAACTGCCCCGACGACAGACGCCGCCCTCCGTCCCTACAGCCTCCAGCCTTTCCGCCATGTCCCTCCTCGAAATGCTCGTCCTGGCCGTCGTGCAGGGCATCACCGAGTTCCTGCCGATCTCCAGCGACGGGCATCTCGCCGTGGTCAACGCGTTGCTCGCGGCGGCCGGCCGGTCCGAGGCGCCCGACCTCATGGAAACGACGATCGTGCTGCACCTCGGCACGCTCGGATCGGTGCTGGTGTTCTACCGCCGCGAGATCGTGCGCGTGCTCACCACCGCGCGGAGCGCGATTCTGCCGATCATCGTCGCCACGATCCCCGCGGGGATCGTGGGCGTGGGCATCAAGAAGGGCCTGCCCGACGAGTTGAGCAAGCCGCTGCTCGAGAGTCCGTTGTTGGCGGGGTTTGGATTCCTGGTGACCGCGGCCGCCCTGTGGTTCCTCGGCCGCCGGCGCGAGGGGGAACTCGACTATCCGCAAACGCCCCTGGGCAAAGCGTTCGCGATCGGCGTGGCCCAGGCGACGGCAATCCTGCCCGGCGTGTCGCGCAGCGGCATGACCATCTCCAGCGGGGTCGCCGCGGGCCTGCGTCGCGAGTCGGCCGCCGCGTTTTCGTTCCTGATGGCGATCCCCGCGATCGCCGGCGCCGGCCTGCTGGAAACGATCGACATGCTCCAAGAGGGCGGCACGAGCACGCCCGCGGGCACGCTGGCCATCGGGTTCGTCGTCTCGATGCTCGTCGGCCTCGGCGCCCTCGCGGTCCTGCTCCGCATGCTCCGCCACGGCCGGCTGGACGTGTTCGTGTACTACCTCGTCCCGCTGGGCATCGCGACGATCGTGTGGCAATCAATCAAATGATCCCTCCGGCTCCCTCTCCCTCCGCGGAGAGGGCTGGGGAGAGGGGCTGCAGCGGGTACACCGTCCGCCCGCCCAGTTTGCTATCCTGGTTGCCATGGAAGATGGTCCCAAACCGCTGAACCGTCCGCGCTCCAGCATCACATGGGCCGTCGCAGCCGCCGGCTTACTCGTCTTGCTTCCATTCGCACTGCTGGCGATTGCGCTGCTGGACGACCATGTCTTCCACACCCAACTGCCTTTTAAGATCTATCGAGCACTCGGGATTCGCGAGCCGCTCCAAGCGTTGTACTTCTGGATTGGCGGGCTGTTGGGGGGTAACGCGGCGGGTTGGTGCGTTTCACGCACCCTACTTGGGTCGCTCCGTGAGATGGAATGTTCCTCACGCGGAGCGTGAGGGCGACACTGCCACATTGGCAGCGGCGCCTCGCGAATTTCACCCAGACCGGCAATTCCTCCGTCAGAATGGCAGCGGCGGACTTTTCCTGCGTTTCGCCGCACGTTATTGCCCCACAAGCACTTGCGCACCGAACGCCCTTTGGCGCGCTCCTTGCGTAAGCGGCCCCTCGTCGGGGACAATGCGCCCCTGCGCCATCCCGCGGCGGGATGTGCCACTCACACGCATACACGTCTCATACGAATAGACGTCGCGCCCACGAAGCTCCAAGTGCCCTCGTCGCGGCGTCGACCGTCTCAACCAGCGGTTTCATTCACGGGAGGATTGTTGTTCTATGGCCACCGCCACCAAGAAAAAGTCGAAAGTCGCCCTGCAGCCCCTGGGCGACAAGGTCGTCGTCGAGCGCGACGAGACCGAAGCCAAGACCGCCGGCGGCATTTTCATCCCCGACGCCGCCAAGGATAAGCCCAGCCGCGGCACGATCGTCGCCATCGGCACCGGCAAGCTGCTGGACGACGGCACCCGCGGCGCCATGCAAGTGAAAAAGGGCGACCGCGTCCTGTTCACCAGCTACGCCCCGGAGACGATCGAGATCGACGACGAGGAATTTCTGTTGATGAGCGAGAGCGACATCCTGGCCGTCATCGAGTAGCAGTAGCGAGGGGTCAGGAGTCAGGGGGCAGGAGTCAGTAAGAGCCAAGCTTGCGGCCGCCACATTGACTCCTGTCCCCTGATTCCTGACTCCTGACCCCTGCGGCGTCCCGTGATGTCAACCTCCAAACCACCAAGCCGCGCACCTGCGGCGTTTAATCCAAACCCGAAACCAAACGGAGCCATCCATGGCCAAAATGATCGCCTTCGACCAGGAAGCGCGCGACGCGATGCGCCGCGGCGTCCAGAAGCTCGCCCGTGCCGTTAAGGTCACGCTCGGTCCCAAGGGCCGCAATGTCATCCTGCAGAAATCCTTCGGCTCGCCCACCGTCACCAAGGACGGCGTCACCGTCGCCAAGGAAATCGAGCTGGAAGACACCTACG
>CAYSFP010000181.1:0-11123 GCA_964430075.1 uncultured Planctomycetaceae bacterium
AGGGACCATTATCCGGCCCCCGCCACTGTCCGAAAGTCGTGGGCTATCGCAGAGTGGTCACGAGGCGTCGCAAGATGACGCATTGGCTTGGCCAAGCGATTTACACGTAGTCATTCGAGCGTGGCCGACGCTCAATGAGGGTGTTCGTGCCGCAATACTTCGGCTCATTGATGGTTCGCGGCGAGGACGGCGGAGGTGAGGGAGGACATGCGGAGACGCTCAAGCCGCGAGCGGCGGAGTTTCAGGGGACCGCGGCGGCAGGCGTTTCTTTGGCGTGAACCCGTTCCGGCTGGGCTGAGTCGCCGTCCATTTCTCGCGGCAGTCGGAACACGTCGCCCTGCTTGTTGCAGAAGTAGAGCACCGACTCAGAGGGTTCGCGGGCGTTGCCGTCGGCCCAGAAGGCGTAGAAGTCGGGATGAGCGTTCACCGGCCGCCGGGCGTAGGTGTGATTGCGCGGGCTGCCGTGCGTCAACCGCCGCTCCTTGGTCCAGGTCTTGCCCTGGTCGGAGCTGACCCACATCTCCATTTCGCCGCCGGTGCCGTACGGCTGCGGACCGGGGGCGGTAGGCGTAATGACGCGCCACGTCCCGTCGTCCTCCAGATACAGCGACGCGGAGTCGTAGTTGTGATCGGCGTCGGCGATCGGGAAGATGACCCACTCTTCGCCGGTCCAGCGGGCCGTGCAGAGCGTCCGGGGTCCATTGTCCGGCCCGGGTTCGTAGCCGAGGCTCGTTTCGTACACGAGGATCGGGCGCCGATCGGCGTCGAACACCATGTCCTTCAAGTAGACCAACAGACCGTCCGCCTCGTAGTCGTGCACGAGCGCCGGGTTCTGCACCTCGGTCAGCGGCACGTCCAAGGGCGTGCCGTCGGCCGCCTGCCACGAGGCGCCGTTGTCGAGGGTTTCGAGGTAATACAAGTTGGTCCGCCAGTTGAGCCCCTTGCCGGCGGGGTGGTAGTTCATCATCGTGCCCGCTTTGCCGGGGCAGATGGCGCTGGTCTGGTAGTGCCCGGCGGCGATCGCGGCCAGGCGCTGCCACTCGGACCAATTCACCCCGTCGGGGCTGCTCATGAAGCAGCTCGTGCGGGCCGCAGGGTAGCTGTACCGGGTGAAGAAGGTGACGAAGCCGCGGTCCGGATCGTACCAGAACTGGGGGTAGGAGTAATTGTCGATCGCGACGTTCTGATCGCCCTCGCGCCGCACGGGCGCAAGCTGCTCGAACTCGTCAATGTCGTAGGGCCGCTTGCTGCGGTGGATGTACGAGGGGCGCGACAGGCCGTGCGACGAGGAGAAGATCCACAGATATCCGTCGCGATCGATGGACAGGACCGGATTGTCGTGGGCGTCGCTGGTTCGTTTGTCCAGCAGGTACGTGGGGCGCGGCACGGTCCCGGTCGCGTGGTCGTAGTAGGAAACCATGTGACGGAGCCGCTGGTTGTTGTCCGGCGCCGTTCCGCCGTAGCAGAAGAACGTCTTGTTCACCTCGGGGCGATAGATCGCGAAGGGCTGATGGTAGTCGCAATAGGTTCCGAGCCCGCCGCTGTACTTGTAGACGTATTCGTCGTCCGTGGCCTGGTTCATGTACCAGATGCCGCGATAGCCGTCGTCCTTGAGGTTGAGCGTGACCTCTCCGACCGGCTGCATGTTGGGGTCGTTCTCCTGCTGCTGCGCCTTGGCGGTCGACGCTCCCTGGCGCGCGATTCCCGCCAGGCACGCCGCGGCGAGCCCGGCGGCCAGAAGACGACGCCGCACGGCGACCGTGCAAAACGCATTCATCAAACGACGTAAATTCGACAACCGCATAATATTCACTCGTATAAAGGCGCTTGCGACGCAGCTGGCTTCCGGCGCCGGACGCTACGACGCATGCAGAGGCTCCAAGGCATGCGGCAAGCAAGTCACTCGCCGTAGTAATGTTCGACGATCGGTCCTTTTTCGGCTCCCCACGTCAATTCAATCAGCACGGAGTCGGTCGGCCCGTCGATCGTCTGGGTCAGGTCCGAAGTGTTGGCGGAGGCGTATTTCTTGGGCGTGTACCAGTGGCGTGTGGTGGAGTTCACCTCCTCCGAAGAAAACACGGCGACGCGATGGGTTCCCGGGGGGCAGCCGTCGCCCGGCTCGTAGGTGAAGAGCGAGAACCGGCCGTTCGCGTCGATCTCGCCGGTCGCCGGCCGGCCGTCGGAGGGATAAAACCGCACGGCGCCGGTCGTCAGCGGCTGGCCGTCGATCACCACCTGGCCCGAGACCGGCACGCGCCGGGGCCGGCCGTCGCCGCAGCCGCTCGCCGTGCAGACCAGCAGCATGACGCCCATCATGGTATAGCGAACCATAGCGTTTATCACGTCTCAAGGATTCTTAGAGAGCGCCGGAGATTGGTTCATCGCCGGCGCGAGTGGACAGCGCCTCGTAGATCAGTTGGTCGATGCCCTCCTGCAGGAAGGCCACGCGGCCGTCGCCGAACACGAACTGGCAGCCGGCCGCGTGCCGGCTCGCAAAGGCGCCGTTGACGCGCAGTCCATACTGCGTGGTGACGATCGGGTCGCCCGGCCAGGTGTTGAGCGGGTTGCTGGTGTTCCGCTGGTTGTCCATAAACCGGATGGCGCGGGTCCAAATGTTCGACGAATTCTGCGTGTGGCCGTCGACCACTTCGCCGACCAGCATGGTATTGCTGAGACCGTCGGTCACGTGCGAGAATTTGTGACCGACCACGTAGTAGAACAACCCCGTGGCGGCGAACTTGGAGTCGCCGGCGACGCCGACGCCGATCGTGCCGTTCACCAGCGCGTAGCTGCCCACCGCGGCCCGGGCGCCCTCGGGCAGCGAGTACACCGACACGCCCGGATCGACCAGCGGGTTTTCCGAATACGGCTCCGCCAGATCCGAAGGGCAGACCATCACGCCAGGCCGGGCCTCGATCAATTGCAGGTTGTTAGGCGTCCACCAGGCGACGGTCCTCGGCCAGACCGGCAACTCGGGGTCGTACAGCGCGAGCAGACTGGCTTGTTCCAGGTAGGGCAACAAGGGCACGAACGCGCTTTGGCCTGCGCGGGTCGCGTTGGTTTGCGTGCCGCACAGATCGGCCGGGCCGCTGCCGTCGCAGCCGAGCCGTCCCGGCGGCAGCTCGCGTTTGGCACTTTCGTAGTTTTGAAACGCCAGGCCAAGCTGCTTGAGATTGTTGCTGCACTGGGAACGCCGCGCCGCTTCGCGCGCCGCCTGCACCGCGGGGAGCAGCAGCGCGACAAGGACGCCGATGATGGCGATCACCACCAAGAGCTCGACCAGGGTAAACCCGCGTCGTGCGGGCCCCCGCATTCCGTTTTCAGAGACTAGCATGACAACACCCATTCGTTACGGGTCGCCTTAAGGGGGAGTAATTGAGACCGTCTGGGAATTGAATTGCATGGAAGCCGCCGGCTTCGCTGTCAATTCACTGGACGCCCTCGGTTGTTAGTTTCATGTACTCTTCGTCATCGCCGCCCGCCGGACGGCGCCCAGGCTGCACGCGATGGCCAGCGCCAACGTGGCCGCCGCCGGCTCGGGAATCGCCGGCGTCACGGCGTCGAACGAGCTTCCCATGCGGACTTCGTCAAACGTCGGATACGGCCGGCCAGCGCCGAGGGCGGTGGCAAGTTGGAGGTGGAGCGTGCTGTCGAGCGCCCGAGTCCCCTCGCTAAAGGAGTGAGTGGCCCACCCGGTGACCTGGTCGCTTGCCGAGCCCACCGCGGCGGAGTCGATGCCGGCAAACCCGGCCGCCTTGAAATGGTCGAACTGGTCCGAGCTTAACGCCCACAAGTCCGCCACGCCCGGCGTGGCGGCGTCGACGGCCTCGCCGACGTGCGTAAAGCGGGACAGGATCATGAACGTCGTGTTGCTTTGCTCCACCGTATCCACGCGGCCTTGCCCCGCCGTGGCGCCGTTGATGTAACTCACGCCCACCGGCGTCTCGCCGCCGGCATTTTTGGCCAATTGGCGGAACCGGCGATTCGCGTTGTTGAGCGCTTCCTCGCCGATCACGATGAACACGACGCCGTTGACGCCCGGCGTGTTCACGTCGTGGTCGATGCTCACCAGGTAGCTGGAGTACAACGTGCCTTGGTAGCTTTCCAGGTCAAGCTGCGCCGCCACCACAGAGCTGCCGTTTCGGTGGACCACGGCGCCGGGAGTGGTCGCAAGCGCGGTGGCGCCCGACCCGATCGTCAGGCCGGTCGGCACGATTTCCCACGTGATGTCATTGTTGCTGATCCAGTTGGCCGTCTTGTCCAAACCGATCGTATTGGCCCCGACGGCCTGCCCGGTGAGGAGGCCGGCGTCGTAGTCGCCGAAGCCCTCGTACAGGATGAGCTGCGCCGCGGCCTTGTCGGCGACTCCAGGGGCGGCGGCCAGCACGACCGCCATCGCGAGACGAGAGAGTCGATTCATGAGACGTTCTCCAAAAAACAACGGTGACAAACCAAGGTGATTCAAAACGATCCGGCTGGCGGCGAGGCGTCACGGTGGCTCCACAAAGTCGCGTAACGACCTGGCCGTCTCCTTCCCCAAGCGGCGAGGAGGGGAACGGCAAGGCCGCCGGCGGCTGGTTCAGGCACGGCGGAGGCGGTCGCCGAGGCGGACGCGGACGCGCCGAGGTTGCGCTGCCAGACGAGAAAGTCGGCGCCGTCGACCGCGCCGTTGCCGTCGGCGTCGCCCGCGGCGGTCGTTGCTCCCTCGTGGAGGCCGTAGTTGGCGGTCCAGACGGCGAGGTCGGCGCTATCGACGACGCCGTCGCCGTTGAAGTCGCCCGGCAGGGCTTCGACGAACGGCGACTCCACGGTCACCGACGCCCAGGTCGATCCCAGCCGGATCTCGTCGAAGATGCCTCCCGCGAGGCGGCCGATCCACAGCCGCGCGCCGCCGACGATCGCATCGCTGGCGAACGAATTGCTGAAATCCCACGTCGCCGGCTCGTCGGCCGGCACGGTTTGCGCGGGATCGAAGATCATCACCGATCGCACGTCGTCGCCTGCGGCGCTCGCTTCGAGTTTCAGCACCAGGAAGTAGGTTTCGCCCAGGCTCACGTTGCCGAACGCGTCGGCGGCGACGTTGAGAAACCACTGGTCGCTGCTGGTGCTGCCGACGCGCACCAGGGCGCCGCCGGTCGTCGAGATCAGGTCGAACTCCATATTGTTGCCGCTGGTCGGATTGACCGGATCGCTCACGTCCTTGCGGAACAGAAAGCTGGCATACAAGACGCCATCCTGGGCCAGGCTGAAAGGCGTCTCCGAGAAGCGGTCGATGCGGACGTTGTTCCCGCCGGTTCCGCCGGCACCGCCGCCGAAAACCTGGGCGCCGCCGCCGATCGGCGCGATGGGATAGGCCGGCGTGGCAAGGCTGTCCGGCAGCACGACGAACTCGCCCTGCTCGCCGACGGCCGAATACTGCCACGGGCCGCTCCAGCCGAAGCCGCCGCCTTGGCCAGCAAGCGCCGAGCCGCCCGTATAGTCGAACCCCTCATAAGCCTTGACGTCGCGCTCCGGCGGCGGAGGAGGAGGCTCAAAATGCATCAGTTCCGGCGCCACGAAGTCGCCCGCGAACTGCGTGGGCATCCGGTACACCTCCCCGCTCTTCGTGGCGAAGTACAACCGCGACTGCGACTGGCCGAACGCGTTGCCGTCGGCCCAATAAGCGTAGAAATCCTCGTGGGCGTCGACCGGCCGCCGCACGTAGGTGTGGTTGAACGGGCTGCCCGCCGTCAACTGGTCGACGAGCTGCCAGCTCGCCCCCTGGTCCTGGCTGGTCCACACGCCGACTTCGCCGCCCGTGCCGTACACTTGCGGCCCGTCGAGGAACGGCCCGATGATGCGCCACGTGCCGTCGGGCTCGACGTACAGCTCGCCGTGGCTGTAGTTGTGCTTGGTCTGCAGCACGTCGTGGATGTCCCACTGCGAGCCGCTCCAATGGGCGACATGGATGGTGCGTTCGCCCGGCTGCGGGCCCGAGCGATGCCCGTTGCCCGTTTGGTCGCTGACGGTGAGATACAGGATGATCGGGTTGTTTTGGGCGTCCCAATTGACGTCCTTCACGTAGACCAGCCGATTCTCGGCCTGATAGTTGTGGACCAGCGCCGGGTTGATCGCCGTGGTGAGCGTGCCGGGAATCGGCGTGCCGTCGACCGTCGTCCAGGTCTGCGAGAGGTCGTTCGTTTCGAGGTAGTACAGGTTCGTGCGATTGTCGAGGCCCGAGCGGTGGTAGTCGGAGACCAGGGCCACCGTGTCGCCGTTGCGGCGGGCGATCGAATACTGGCCGTTGATCTTGAGGAGCCGCTTGTTCTCGATCCAATCGATGACGCCGTCCTCCATCGTCGCCGACGCGGCGTGGACGGCCCGGCCGTCGTCGTATTGGTTGTACGTGACCAGCACGCCCTGGCCGGGTACGTAGACGGGGCTCGAGTAAGCCAGCTTCACCTGTTCGGCGTTGTTATTGAAGATGTCGCCGGGCAGACCCACGTTGATCATCTCCGTGACGTCGTGGGGATTGGCGCTGCGATACAAATCTCCCGAGCCGCTGTTGCCGTGGGAGTTGCCGAAGACCCACAGGTAGCCGTCGTCGTCGAGGACCAGCGTGGCGTTGCGATGGACGTCGCTGCCGCCGACGTGCCGCACCTCGTGCGGCCGGGCCAGCAGGCCGGTGGCATGATCGTAGTACGAAATATAGTTCTTCAGCACGTTGTTCGTGCCGTTTGTACCGCCGTAGAGGAAGTAGGTGCGATCTACGTCTTCGGAGTAGATTGCGATGGGCGCCGTTTGCTGCGGGTAGGTGCCCAGGCCTCCGGAGTACTTCCACATGTACTGGTCGCCGGAGGCGGCGTTGGAATACCAGATGCCGTAGAAACCGTCGGCCGTCGGGAGCGGTTCGCCGCGGCTTGAAGACGCTCCCCCCTGAACCGCTGCGAGCGCCGCGACGATGGCGAACCATCGACGCGCCGCGTGACCTGCGGTAGTAAGGGGCGAGATTCGCATTGCCGTTCAATCAGTAGACGGGGCAGAGGAGTTCCAACGGATCACGTTTCGGTCAACTCGCGCGGGCGCCCCGGCGCCGCTTCCAACGCGCGGCGGTCAACAAGGCTGTGGCGGCAAGGACTCCGCCGTGAGGCTCGGGCACGGCGGACGCGGCGCCGGAGCCGCTGAGGTTCTGTTGCCAGACGAGAAAGTCGGTCCCGTCGACGACGCCGTCGCCGTTGGCATCGCCCGCGGAGACCGTCGCTCCTTCCTGAAGGCCATAGTTGGCGGTCCAAATGGCCAGGTCAGCGCCGTCCACGAACCCGTCGCCGTTGAAATCCCCCACCAGCGAGGGCCCGCCCGGGAATTCAATCTCGCTGACGGTCACCGATTCCCAGGTCGTCCCCACGCGGAGCTCGTCGAACACGCCTGCGGCGCGGAGGCCGATCCACAGCCGTACGCCGCCCAGGGCCGCAGTGCTCGCGAACGGCTGACGGTCGAAATCCCACGTCTCCGGCTCGTCGGTCGGCACGGTTTGGGACGAATCGAAGACAATCATGGACCGGTGGGGATCCGCCTCGGAGCTCGCCTCCACTCTCAGCACCAGGAAGTAGGTTTCGTCGATCGTGACGGCTCCGGACGCCTCGGCGGCGACGTTGAGAAACCATTGATCGTTGCTGGTGCTGCCGCCGCGCACCACGGTGCCGCCCGTGGCGGAGAGCAGGTCGAGCTCCATGTTGTTGCCGGCGGCCGGATTGCTCGGATCGCTCAGGCCCTTGCGGAACAGGACGCTGGCGTAGAACGCGCCGTCTTCCGTCAGGCTGACGGGCGTTTCCAGAAAGCGGTCGATGTGGCGGGTGTTTCCTCCTCCGGCATCCACGTTGCCGTCCACCCGAAGAGCGCCGCCCGTCGTGTCGATCGGATAGGCCGGCGAGTCGAGGCTGTCGGCCAACGCGACGAACAGGCCCTGGGCGCCGGTGCCCGCATATGTCCACGCCGTGTTCCAACCGAAGCCGCCGGTTTGCTCGCCAAGCGTCGAGTCGGTCTCATAGTCGAACCCCTCGTAACCCAACAGCGTGGCGAACGCCGATTGACGGCCACACGTCACCATCGACAGCGTCAGCAGGGCGAGTGCAAAAATCTTCACGTGCATGAGAGTCACTCCTGGTGGAATACAAGAGATCAAGTTGACGAGATGTGGTAGAACAGGCGTGGAGTCGTGGAAAGTTCGGCCAGTGCAAGCGAGGCAGCATCAGCAATGCAAATGCGGACGCTCTCACGTGCACGAACAGCCGTCTTGAGGGGAGTTCAAGTTGGGTGACAAGTTGTTGAGAATAGCAAACAGGCCGCCGCGCGGGTCATTCGTCGTCGATTGAATCAAGGGAATCCAAGGATGAATCAGGAACCCTTTCGCCGGCGACGCGATGCTGGACGTCCTCGTCGCGAAGCGGTTCGATGCGTATCGAGCCGACGGAAAACGACAAATCGTCGGACCGGTCGTTGGCGCTGACGGAAAAATGGAGCACGTTCGCGGCGCCGGCCTCGCGATCCCGGAACTTCAGCCCCGTTCGGGCAAAGGTTTGCTCGTCGTCGCGGATGGCAAAGTCGTATCGCGCCTCCTCCGGGTACACGACCACGGCGAAGCGGTAAACGACGCCGGCCTTCAGCGACATGCCCGTGTCGACCATGTTCTCCCGGACGAACTCCTCGCCCTCTTCGCCTTCTCCCCCGTTAAACGCATACCAGCGCAGTGGAAGCACCTGGCGGTTCTTGCCCTTGGGGCTTTGCCATCGGTTTTCGTGGTCGCTCACGACGCCGATCAACCAACTATTGGTCGGCCAACTGTTGCGGCGAAAGAACGGATTGCCGTAAAAGGCGATCCGGTCGAGAAACTGGCCTTGGAAATGATCGAGGTTCCCGTCGAACCGCCACCGCCACGAAATCACGTGCGGCTGGTTCGGATCGAAGCCCCGCCGCGGCCCGTACTGCCGGGCGATGCACCGTTCCAGCGAGTTGTAAAATCTGACCCCGAGATACGGATCGTCGCCGCCGGACAACGGAAACGCGCGGGCGATCTCGCCGGTGGGATTCCCGGCGGCCACCCAGGGGGTCAGCCAGCCCCGCCCCGGCGCGGAGCCGTAAAACGTGTCGACCGCGCCCGGAGCCGGCCCGTCCACGAAGCCGGCGTAGACGACGCCCCGTTCGCCGCGGGAGGCGTCGTCTTCCACGTCGCTGACCATGTTTTCCCACAGCAGTTCCAGCAGGTCCCCGAAACGGTCGGTGGCCGAGGCCGTCATGTCGATGGTTTGCTCGCCGTCCTCGCGGCCCTCGCCTCGCACGAGCGCCGCGGCGCCAACTCCCAAAACGCGGCTGTCGCTCTGCCCGCCTTCGGGAAAGACTTCGACGGCGCCTTCAAAAACTTCCACTTCCGTCGCACCCTGCGGGCTGCGATGCACGCCAAAGCTGGTCCCCAGGTCGACGATCGATGCGTCGGCCGACGCGACGACGAACTTCTTGTGCGGCCCGTTGACGCGAACGGCGATCGTGCCGTGCACCAGCCGCATCGAGGAGGCGGAGATCAATTCGACTTCCGCCGGGCCCTCCAGAACGACCGCGGCGCCCTGGCGGAAGAGCAGCTTCGCGGCCCCCTTGGCCAGCTCGAGCCGCTGGCCCGAGACCAATTTCTGCCCGGCGGTCAGGCCGTCCGCTGCGCCGATCCACACGCAGTCGCGATCCGAATCGAGCTGGGCCACAGTCTCGACGGCCACATCCCGCGCTTCGCGCTGCTGAACGATGACGTTTCGATAGGCGATCACGCCGACCAGCGCCGCGGCCAATCCGCAAATGACGGCCGCGGCCGCCGACCGGCCTGCCCCCGCCGATCGGGCGAACCGCGCCGCTGCGGTGACGCCCCCCGGGCCGCTGCGCCTGGCCGATTGGTCGCGTTCGTCGCCGCCGATCGTTGCGGCCAGCGAGGGACTACTAAGGGACGCGGCTCCCCGTTCGAGCAACGGCGCGGCGTCGCCCAACGCATCGAACGCCGGGGCAAGCGGCGGCAGCGTCTCGCGAACCGCCGTTTCGGCCCGATGGATCCATCGCAGCGAAGCATGAACCTCGGCGACGCGGCCGTAGTAGCAGCGCGCCGCGGCATTGTCCTGCAGCGCCGCATCGAGTTCTTGCAACTCGTCGCCCGTGGCCGTGCCATCGATCGCGGCGTCGACCAGGCGCTTCAGGCGGCGGTTCACGGCGGAGCGCTCCAAGTCGCTCATGGCTGTTCCTCGGCGCTCAGGCGACGTTCAATGCACTCCAGCAGCGCGTGCCGGATCCGATGCAACGACTGATAGACTCCGGCCACAGAGCGTCCCAAGTCCGCGGCGATCTGGCGAATCGACGCCTGCGGCGCGTAGCACTGGCGGGCCAACTCGCGGTCGTCGGGCTTGAGGCGTTCCAGGCATTTCAACAGCGCCGCATGACGGGCGTCGGCATGCGACGACTCCTGCTGCGCATCGGCTGCCAGCAGTTCGATCGTCTCGGTGCTGAAGCACACGCGGCTGCGCCGTTTCGACCGGAGATGTGCCATCACCTCATATTTCGCAATGCCGCGCGCCCACTTCGGGAAGTCGCCCCCAGGTTCAAACTCGGAAAACTTCCGCCACAGCACGACCCCGGTTTTCTGCAGCAAATCCTCTGACTCGTTATAGTCATGCACCAACTGGACGATAAACGCGTAAAGCGAGCGCTGATGCCGAAGGTACAGCTCCACAAAGCTCCCCTCGGATTGCGCGCCTACGTCCTCTTCCATGCTCTCGACCACGACGCCTTGCGAGATTACCCCTCGCCCCTGGTTTCCCAAGGAAATCGTCCGCCTGATGGGAACGCGGCCATGTTCTTGGGAG
Source organism: uncultured Planctomycetaceae bacterium (assembly GCA_964430075.1). Lineage (GTDB taxonomy): Bacteria > Planctomycetota > Planctomycetia > Pirellulales > Lacipirellulaceae > Lacipirellula. The sequence continues at coordinate 10,872 of CAYSFP010000181.1, forward strand.
CACCCGAAATCGTGTCTCCAAAAACACTCTTCCGATGCCGGCGAGTTTTGAGGGTAAAACTTGAGAGAATCCCGATTATCGTCTCCGCGCGGCCTGCGGCCGACGGGCGCCTCGCCATTGAGCGGCGACGAAGCTGCTCTTGGCCCGCTGGCGTGACCACGGGGGCATCGAAAATCGCCTCCACTGGGTCCGCGATGTCAGTGTGCCGCAGCGAAGCGGCGTGAGAGATGGGAGATATGGCCTCCCGCAATC
>CAYSFP010000182.1:0-10946 GCA_964430075.1 uncultured Planctomycetaceae bacterium
GGGGAGGGTGGGGGAGGGGGGGACGCGGGTACACGGGTTCACACCCCTCCCTAGCCCTCCCCATCAAGGGGAGGGGACCGGAGGGAATCCGGGCGCGGGTCGCCGTCACGAGCCCCGCCTTCACCAGCGCCTGCACCGGCGCCGTCGTACACCCCGCGCGCTCGGCCACTTCAACCGCCGTGAGCGCCTGCTCGCTCGCGGCCAGAATCTCCAGGGCCTTGCGCTGCTGAGCCGACTTGAGCTTCAGCGCCCCAAGCCGCCCCGCCACGCCGTCGGCCAGCCGCAGCAGTTTCACCTCGCGCGTCCCGGCCAGCCGCCGCACGGCGGCGGGGGCGACGGCTTCCATCACCTGCCCCCACGAGCACAGATAGTAGTCGGCCATCCAGCGGGTAAGCCGCATCATCGCGGGCGAGAACAGCGGGTGCGCGTCGACGACCCCCGCCACGGGTTTCAGCCGCCGACGGCCCGCCGGCTTCGTTTCCGTCGCCACGCAGTAACCGATGACCGCCCGGTCGCCCCGTCCGAACGGCACGCGCACGCGCCGCCCCGGTTCAACTAAGCGCTCCGGCCGCGCGGCATCAGAAAACCCGTCTGGGATTTCGTAGTCGAACTCCCCGCCCGGCCCCTTCGCCAACACGACGGCCGCCACCAGGCGCAGTTCCGCCGCGTCGAGTTCCCAAGCCTCGGGCTCCGCGTCGAACAAACTTCCCTGCCGCGATGCCATGCGTCCTTGCACCTGTTCACGTCAACGCCGTCGCGCCCCAAGGCCTGAAAGGCCGATATGCGAAAGCCCAGGGCGCAGCCCTGGGATCAAATCGCATCGACCATTCAAGCCCTGAAAGGGCGGGATGATCGGGGATGTTGGTCGTAATCGCGCCCTTACAGGGCTTATGAAACCTGTCCGCCATTTGAACCCAGGGCGATGCCCTGGGCTATCGTATCACGGCCTTTCAGGCCTGAATCTCAGTGTCCTACGGCTCCGTGGGCGCGTCCGCCGAGCCCTCGGCGGCTTCTTCTGGCGACAGCGACTCGCTGTGCGGCGCCTCCGCCGCCTGCTCGGCTTGCTGGGCCCGCACCGTTTCCACCATCCGCCGGAGCACGGCCTTCCAGTCCACTGCGTCGGGCTGCAGCGCCTGCATGCTGCGAATCGCCAGGTCGGCGTCGTCCCAATTCTCCTGCCGTTCCGCAATGAGGGCGAGCGCCATCCACCCGTCGTAGAACTTGGGATCCACCTGGCAGGCATCCTTCATCGCGTCGCTCGCGGCGTCGAGTTCCCCCAGCAAGTACAACAACAACCCCCGCCGGTAGCGCGGCTGCGGATCGCCAGGCAACAGTTGCGCATCGCGGGCCAGCAGATCGACCTCCTGGACGCGCAGGCTGCGAATCTCCTCCGGATCGATCTTCAATCGCTCGCGCAGCGCCGCCTGGTCCGCATCGTCAAAAACGGTTTCGAGCAGCCGCGCGAGTTCGCCCCGCGCTCCGCTGCGATAAGGTTCGACGCGAATCGCCGCCCGTAGCGACTTGATCGCGCCCGGCACGTTGCCAAGCTGCTCATCGAGCGTCGCCAGGCTCAGGTGAGCATCCGCCCGGTCAAGATGGATCTGCTGGCCCGCACGGTATTCGGCGACGGCGTCATTCAGGGCCAGGCGAAACTCCGTCTGCGCGAGCATCGGCGCCGCGGCGACCAGTCGCGCCGCAGCCGCCATTCGCACCGACCGCGCAGGATCCTCCAGCAGCGGCGCCACATCGCGAATCAGCCGCGCCGGCGTGTCGATCGTCAGCGATCTCGCCGCGGCCGTGCGCACCAGTGGGCTGTCGTCGCGCATCGCTTCGCGTCGCGCGCGCTCGCTCTCGTCCGACGGATACGCCCCGAGCAACGAAACCGCCGTCGCGCGCACGATGTCGGGCACGCCGCCTCGCGCGAGCAGCTCGCGGAGCAGCGCGTCGCCTTCGGGCTCCGCCGCCCGCGCCGCCGCAATCGCGGGGGCATAGTGCGGATCGTCGGGACGCTGCGGCCCATACCACCGCTGGACCGCGGCCGCCGCCCATGCGGCATCCTCTTCCGGCTTCGTGTGGCACCGATTGCAGACGTTCGGCGTGCCCAGCGAAACCGTCAAATCAGGACGCGGCACGCGAATGCTGTGGTCGCGCCGCTCGTCGATCGCCATGTAGGTCGTCGTCGGCATGTGGCAGGTCACGCACTGCGTCTCGGCCGCCCCCTCCGCAGCATTGGGGTGATGATGATGCCCTGCGCCATCGTACTTGCCCGGTTGATGGCACTGGGCGCACAGCCGGTTGCCCTCAAATTTCAACTCCAGCGAGTGCGCATCGTGGCAATCGGTGCACCGCACGTCCTTTTCATACATCTTGCTCTGCACGAACGAGCCGAAGGCGTAGACCTCGTCCTGGATCTGCCCGTCCGCGTGGTACAGGCCGGCGTAGAGCAGCATGGGATCGTAATGGTCGTACAACGTGTCGCCGGCGCGAAAATCCGGATGAATGTTCGAGCGCCGCGAATGGCAGGGAGCGCACGATTCGACCTCCCGCACGTTGTTGACATTCTTAAGCGTGTTGGTCAGGCCATAGCCGATCTTGCGATCCCAAAACAAGGACGGCGCTTTGGCCAGCTCCACATGTGCGCCGCCCGGCCCATGGCACGCTTCGCAACTGACGTCGATCTCGAAGTACGTTGAGTCGTAAGAGTTCTTCGCCAAGTCGAAGTTCTTGTGATAGTCCGTCGAATGGCACTCCGCACACATCGTGTTCCAGTTCTGCGCAAGGCCCGTCCAGTGCAGCGGGTCGCTCGGCGCCAGCCGTTCCTCCGCGGCGTCCGGCGGCGGCACGTAGAACCACTCCTGCTTGTGCACGTCCCACGACACGCGCAGCACCTGCACGCGGCCGTCGGGAAACTCGACCATGTATTGCTGCAGCGGATCGACGCCGAACGTCCACTTCACTTCGTAGTCGTGATACTCGCCGTCGGGCCCCTCGGCGTTCACCATGAACCGCTCGCCGTCGCGGAAGAACCGCGTCGTGTCGGCAAAGCGGGTGAACGTCGCGTCGTTGAAATCGCCGAGCACCGACTCCTCAGTGGCAATTTCCATCGCCCGGTCGTGATGCGACCCGGCCCAAAGTTGCCCCTGCTGCTGATGGCACTCGAGGCACGACTGGCGGCCGACGTACTGGGCCTGCGCGAGCATTTCGGGCGGAGCGACCCGATACCAGTCGGCCGCCGCCCAGGCCGCCGCCGCCGCGATCAGCGCCGTCGCGACGAACCACGGACGGCGGACGATCGCGGGCAAGGATGTCATAACGTTCCGATTTCTGACGCGAAATTCTTTCGACAAGGGCAGCTTCTGCAATCTTAAACGATTTCAACGGCGAGCGAAGGCAGTCCCCCGCGCGCGGAAATTTTTCACGCTTTGCCGGCCCTCGCGCCGTGAGATATGCTGGTCGGCATGCGCGGCGCGATCTTCCACGAGATGCGTCTTCTTCTCCGCCTGGGCAACAGGAACACCTCTGCAAGTCATGTCTAACTTTACGCTCTTATTGCGCAGCCGGACGCTGCATCGTCGTCCCATTTTCGCCGCCGGTCTGAGCGTCGGTTTGCTCGTCGCATCGTCGGCGCATCTCATAGCGGCCGAGGCCATCGGCGAGATCACGCTGCCGGCGGGTTTCCGCGCCGAGTTGGTGTACGACGTCCCCCAGCAAGAGCAGGGCTCGTGGGTGTGCCTGGCCATCGATGAGAGCGGCCGCATCTACGCCTCCGACCAGTACGGCTCCCTCTATCGCGTCGAACCCTCGCCGCTCGGCGGAGCGCCTTCGCAGACGCGCGTCGAGAAGGTCCCCATGAACGTCGGCATGGCCCAAGGCCTGCTGCCTCACCAGGGCAAGCTGTACGTCGTGATGAACGGCAGCATGGGCGCGTTTAGCTCGGGGCTCTACCGCCTCAGCGACAACAACGGCGACGACCGCTTCGACCGCATGGAACAACTTCGCGTCTTCCAGGGCGAGGGCGAGCACGGACCGCACGCGGTCGTGCTGGGGCCGGACGGCAACTCGCTGTATATCGTCGCCGGCAACTTTACGGCCCTGCCCGCTTACGTTCGCTCGCTGCCGTCGCCCTCCTGGGGCGAGGACCAACTCCTGCAGCGCATCTACGACCCCAACGGCCACGCCAACGAGTTGCTCGCCCCCGGCGGCTGGATCGCTCGCACCGACCTCGACGGCAAGAACCTGGAAGTCGTCAGCGTCGGCTACCGCAACGCCTACGACATCGCCTTCAACGCCGACGGCGAATTGTTTACCTTCGACTCCGACATGGAGTGGGACATCGGTACGCCCTGGTACCGCCCGACGCGCGTCTGCCACGCGACCAGCGGCAGCGAATGGGGATGGCGCAGCGGCAACGGCCCCTGGCCGCCGTCTTGGCCCGACACCTTGCCGCCGGTGGCCGACGTCGGCCCCGGCTCGCCCACCGGCGTCGCGTTTGGCTACGGCACGAAGTTCCCCGAGCGCTACCAGCAAGCGTTCTTCTGCGGCGACTGGAGTTACGGCAACATTTACGCCGTGCACCTCACGCCGGACGGCGCGTCGTACACCGGCGAGGTCGAGCGTTTCGCCGCGGCGATGCCCCTGGGCGTGACCGACATCGTCGTGCGGCCGCAGGACGGGGCCCTGTACTTCGCCGTCGGCGGGCGGCAGAGCCAGTCGGCGCTCTATCGCATCGTGGCCGACGAAGCGGCAGGGGCCGCTGCGCCAGAACCTGCCGCTCCGCCCGCCTCGGCCGCGGAGCTGCGCGCGTGGCGACATGATTTGGAGAAACTGCACACGGGGCCGCAAGCTGACGCCGTGGCCAAGGCCTGGCTGAACCTGTCACACGCTGATCGCTTTGTCCGCTACGCCGCGCGGGTGGCCATCGAGCATCAACCGGTGGACCAGTGGCGCGACAAGGCACGGATAGAGCAGAACCCCGAAGCCCGGGCGCAGGCCCTGCTCGCCTGGGCCCGCAGTGCGTCCAGCGGCGATTACGCCGCCTGGGTCGACGCCGTCGTCGCCACCGACGTCGCTTCGGCGCCGCTGGAGGTGCAGCTCGACTTCCTGCGGGCCGCGGCCATCGGCGCCATCCGCTTCGACTCGCTCAGCCAGGAGCAAAAGAACAAGCTCATCGCCAAGTTCGACCCCATGTTCCCCGTCGGCGACTATCCGCGGGATCGCGACCTGGCCAATTTGCTCATCCGCCTCGGGTGCGAGAACCTCGTGCCGCGGCTGCTGGACGTGCTGCACCGCGCCGTGACGCCCGAAGAGGCGATCGACGCCGCGATCTCGCTCAGCGTAGCGCCGGGACCGTGGACGCTCGAGCAGCGCAATGCCGTGCTCGATTGGTTCGACCAGTCCGCGGCGCGCGGCGGCGGTCTGTCGTTCTTCGGCTACATCGTGTCCGCCCGGCAGCGGTTCATCGACCGGCTCCCGCCGGACCAGCGCGCCGCACTGGCCGAGCGGATCGCCAAACCGCTCGTCCAGCATGTGGCCGCCGCCACGGAAACGTCGCGGCCGTTTGTGAAGGAATGGACGCTGGCCGAACTGGTCGAAGCCGTGGAAGCCGACGCGACGGAGCGCGATCTCGCCAACGGCCGCCGCATGTTCGCGGCGGCCAACTGCTACAACTGCCACCGCGTTGCGGGCGAGGGCTCGTCGGTGGGGCCCGATCTGACCGGCGTCGGCCGCCGCTTCGGCGTGGCGGACATTCTGCGGTCGATCGTCGAGCCGAACCACGAGATTTCGGACCAGTACCGCCAGATGGTGTTTGAAACGAACGGCCGCGTAATCGTCGGCCGCGTGTCGAACATGAACCGCGATGAAGTGATGGTCGCGATGAACATGCTCGACCCGAAGAGCGAGACGCGCATCCGCCGCGACGAGATCGACGAGCAGTATCCGTCCGACACATCGATCATGCCGGCCGGCCTGCTCAACACGCTGTCGCAGGACGAGATTCTCGACCTGCTGGCGTACCTACGTTCGGCCGAAGCGCCCGCCGCCGTCGAGCAAGCCAGCGCAGCGACCAGCGGCGGCGCCGCCGCGCCATGATCATTTAGCCGCCGGGCTTGCCCGGCGCACGGCCCGCGAGCGGGCCGGCTAAATGCCTCTGGTACGACGTTATTTCACATTCCGCGCATCGAAGCGCCAGCACTGCCTGCGCTGGCAGCGCGTTTCTCCGCGCTCGCGATTGAGTTCCCTGCGACCGCGCGCCGATACAACCACGACAACCGGCGCCCTCTTCGCAACTCAACCGCTCGCGTGACTGTGATGCTCAACCTGCTGCTGCGCCCGTTGCGGCTGGTCGCCCAAATGCTCACGGGCAACGATTCGCCGCGGCAAACCGCGTGGGGCTTCGCCCTGGGCATGCTCATCGGCCTGCTGCCCAAGGGCACGCTCCTGGCGATGGCGCTGGCGATGCTGCTGTTCGGGCTGCGCTTCAACCGCGCCGCCGGCCTCCTGGGCATCGGCGTGTTTTCGTACATCGGTTGGGCGCTCGACGGCTTCGCCCACCGCCTCGGCGCCGCCACGCTACTGTGGGAGCCCGCCCAAGGCGCGCTGCACGGGCTTTACGCCCAGCCGCTGGGGCCGTGGATCGGTTTCAACAACACCGTGGTCATGGGCCAGTTGCTCATCGGCCTCTACTTATTCTATCCGACGTACCGCCTGACGCACCTCGTGGCCACGCGCGTGCAGCCGCCGCTGGCGCGTTGGCTGATGCGGTACAAGGTGATCCGCTGGCTCCGCGGCGCCGAGCTCGGCGCCCAATGGGGGCTCGAAGGATGAAGCGGCCCCAACTCAAACCGCTCGTCGCGAAGCTCGCCCGGATCTGGCCGCGCCGCATGCTGCGCTGGCGATACGTGGCGCCGCGCGTCGCCATCGTAGCGGCGATTGTCGCCTGCGTTTGCTTCGGCCTCGACCCCGTGCTGAAATTCGTCCTCGTCGCCAGCGGCGAGGCGGCGCTCGGCGCCAAGGTCGACGTCGCCGACCTCTCGACCTCGCTGCTAGACGGTCAAATCACGCTCTCGGGGCTCGCCGCCACCAACCCCAAAAAGCCGCTGCGCAACCTGGCCGAAGCCGACCGGATGCAGCTCAACGTCGATTTCAACGCGCTGTTGCGCAAACGCTTCGTGGTGACCAGCGGCCTTGTCCGCGGGCTGAAGTTCGATTCCGAGCGTGCCACGAGCGGCGCGCTCGAGCCCGTCGATCCTGCCGCCGAGGCGGAAGCGGGCCCCTCGATGTTCGACCCCCTTGCCGCGGCCGCCGACGACGCGGCCAACCAGTGGCTCGCCAGCCTGGAAGGCCGCTTTACCGAAGACCTCGAATCGAAGCTCGCCACGCCCCGCGTGCTCGCCGAGCTCGAAGCTCGTTGGAAAACGCAGTACGAAGAGCTGAAGGGCAGGGCCGACCAATTGAAGGTCCAGGCCAAGCAAATCGAAAGCGACTTCCGCGAGGTGAAGCAAAACCCGCTCCGCGGCGCCGAGCAACTCGCTCGGCTGCAGCAGCAGTTGGCCGACACGCAGTCAAAACTGAAAACCACGCTCGCCGAACTGCAGGCCCTGCCTGCACAGGCCAAGGACGACCGCACGGCGATCGACGCGGCCCGCAAACAGGATCAAGAATTCCTGAAATCGACGCTCGACATTGCCAAGACCGACGGCGGGCAGCTTACGCAGTACCTGCTGGGCGAAACGGCCCACGGCTACGTCACCGAAAGCATCGGCTGGGTCCAGTACATCCGCTCCTGGATTCCCAAGACCAAGATGGAGCGTCCGGTCCGGGCTCGCGGCACGAACGTGCATTTCGTCCAGCGGCAGCGGCCCAAGTTTCTCATCGAGCGCGTCGCCCTCACAGGCACGGCCCGACTGGGCGGCCAGCCGCTCGAGCTGACCGGCCTGCTCACCGACGCCACGACCGAGCCCGCCCTGCACCAGCGGCCCATGCAACTGCACCTGGTCTCCGGCGGCGCCATCGGCGGCGACGTGCTGCTGACGGTCGACCGCCGCCGCGGCGCGCAGCGCGACACGCTCGTCATCGACTGCCCGCGCCTCGCGCTGGGCGAGCGCACGCTCGGCCGGGCCGATTGCCTGGCCGTCCACGTGGCGCCCGGCGAAGCGTCGATCGCCGCAAACCTCGTGCTCGAGGGCGACGCGCTGTCCGGTACAATTCACCTTCACCAAGCATCCAAACTCGCCGCGGCGACGCCGGCGATTCGCGACGACCGCATCGGCGCCATGATCGGCGAGTCGCTGAGCGACGTCGATCGCCTCGAAGCCACGATCGAGCTCGCCGGCACACTCCGCAAACCAAAATTTGAGATCGACTCGAACCTCGGCCCGCAACTCGCCTCCGGCGCCGCGACGGCCGCCCGCAAGTACCTCACGGAACGCCGCGACCGCCTGGTCGCGAAGGTCCAGCGCGAGGCCGACGAGCAGCTCGCGAAGCTGGAAACTCGCCGCAACGAAGCGCAACAGGAGCTGATGGCCCAGCTCGGCGAGAACGCCGAGCTGGTCTCGCAACTCGCCTCGTTCATGGGCACGGGCGGCGGCAGCCTCACCAGCCCGCTCTCGATCCCGCAAATCGGCAACGCCCTGCCGCGGGAACTCCTCCAGCGCTGAGCCGGTTGCCGCTTCTTCGCGCGACTGTCAAAACTTGATCCTCCGGCCCCCTCCCCCTTGTGGGGAGGGCTGGGGAGGGGGTAGAAGCGCCAGTCGACGCGGCGTCCAGCTCACGCCACTGTAACCACAGACTCCCTCCGGCCCCCTCTCCTCGGCGGAGAGGGCTGGGGAGAGGGGATGAAGCACCAAGCCCCCCCGTTTTTTTTTTGAGCAGCCATGCCCGGTACCCCGATCCGCCTCAACAACAGCGTCGCTGAACTGGTCAAATACGCTGTTTTCGCGGGGGCCGCTCCCTTGCGCGTTAAGGCGCAACAGGTTGGACAGGCCGCAACCGTTATCGACTTTGGCATCGAAAAGCCCGGCGGCCTCGCAGCAGGCCTGTTGCTCGCGCGCGTTTGCATGGGCGATCTTGCCACGATTCGCCTCGTTGAGACACAGGATGGGTCGTCGCCGATGGTTGAGGTCCTCACCGACCATCCGATCCTCGCTTGCCTTGCCTCTCAGTACGCCGGCTGGGAAATCAAAGGCGACGGCTACTTCGCCATGGGTTCGGGCCCGATGCGGGCCGTCGCGGCGCGAGAACCGCTGTTCGACGACATTGGCTATCGCGAACAGATCGAACCCGGCGTTAACGAAGACTGCTTTGGCGTCCTCGAAGCGAGCAAGCTTCCTCCCGAATTGGTGTGTCTCGACATCGCCGCCAAATGCGGCGTCGAGCCGCATCGACTAACGCTTCTGGTCGCCCCCACGCGGAGCCTTGCCGGCACGATCCAGATCGTCGCCCGCAGCGTCGAGACCGCGATGCACAAGCTGCATGAGCTGAAGTTCGACCTCAGCCGCGTGATCAGCGCCGTCGGTTCCGCCCCGCTGCCGCCGCCCGCGGCCGACGACCTCGCCGCCATCGGCCGCACGAACGACGCCATCCTCTACGGCGGCCGCGTCACGCTGTACTGCCGCGGCGACGATGGGTCGCTCGCCGCGATCGGCCAGCAGGTTCCCAGCAGCGCCTCGCGCGATTACGGCTGGCCGTTCGCCGAGACGCTGGCCGCGTACAACCACGACTTCTACCGCGTCGACCCGCTGCTTTTCAGCCCGGCGCAGGTCACGCTGGTGAATCTGGATACGGGACGCTCATTTCGCTTCGGTGAAGTCAACTGCGACATTCTGAATCAATCGTTCGAGTCGCCCCCCTAGCCGCGGAGCTACGCTCCGCCGGGGCGCAAGGCGCACGCATGGAGCGCTCGGAGCGGCGCCCCTGCGATCCGTAGGATCGCGGCTAGTTGGGACGATGACCAAGTGCGCATCGTGACATGCGGATTGCCGTCCTCGCCGTCGCTAAAAGCTGGTACTTTCGCGATCTGGCGCGCGCCGCGGGCGCTCGCCACACGCTCACGCCTGTTTCGTATAAGCACCTTACCGTCGCCATGCGCGGCGGCGGCGTGGAAATCCGCTCCGGCGAAATCGTCCTCAACCGCTTCGACGCCATGCTCGTCCGCTCGATGCCGCCGGGCAGCCTCGAGCAGATCGTCTTCCGCATGGATGTGCTCGCCCGGCTCGAAGCGGCAGGCGTCGCGGTGATCAATCCGGCCAAGGCGATCGAAGCGGCCGTCGATAAATATCTCGCCACGGCGCGACTGCAGGCCGCCGGTTTCCTCACGCCGCCGACGACGGTCTGCCAGACCGCGGACGAAGCGCTCGCCGCGTTCGAGGCCCTCGGCGGCGACGTCGTCGTGAAGCCGCTCTTCGGCGGCGAGGGCCGCGGCATCACGCGGGTTGCCGACGCGTCAATCGCCCGGCGCGTGTTCGCCGCCCTCGAACAGATCGGCGCCGTGCTCTATCTGCAGCAGTTCATCCCGCACGACGGCGTCGATTGGCGGCTGCTCGTCATCGGCGACGAGGTGCTCGGCATGCGCCGCGTCAACCTTGACGACTGGCGCACCAACATCAGCCTCGGCGCCCGCGCCGAGCCGCTGGAAGTGACCGCCGAACTCGCGGGACTCGCCCGCCGCGCCGCCGCCGCGGTAGGGGCCAGCGTTGCGGGCGTGGACCTGCTCCCCGGTCGCGACGGCCGCCTCTACGCCCTTGAAGTGAACGCCGTCCCCGGCTGGCGCGCCCTCGCCGCCGCCACGGCCGTCGACGTGGCCCAGCGCGTGCTGCAGCACGTCGCCAATCCATGCGAATCAGCGCGTCATTGAGAGTTCTTCCATACATCACTTGAGCTAGCCCCCGGCTTGCCAGGATGATGCAAGTGCTATCGGGCCCCGTAGGGGCCAAGTCGTGCAGCCAGGA
>CAYSFP010000183.1:0-10907 GCA_964430075.1 uncultured Planctomycetaceae bacterium
GCCGAACCCCAGCTTACCAGCACCCAGCAAGACTACGAATGCCTTCTTACGCCCATGGGGAGCGAAGGCGGCGATTGGCATCGACGCGTGGGCATTTTCTCGCTAGCCTTCTCGCGCAAAACGCCCCGAATCCGCGGCAGTTTCCGCCGGCGCCCTGTCCCGGCCAACTGATGCGCGTCTCGCCACACCGGTACCCCCCCACGCCGATGACCACACCCTCCTTCCTTGCTCGCACCACATTAGGGCAGCCTCGTTATCTGCTCGTCGCGATCGCCTGCGCATTTGTCATCGCGATGATCCCGATGGCTGCGTGGCACGCGCTGGGCGGCGTCCAGAACAATGCCGAGGCTTGGCTGCCGGAAAGCTACCACGAAGTTCAGGACTTGCAGTGGTTTCGCGAACAGTTTCGCGGCGAGCAATGTGCCATCGTCAGTTGGGACGGCTGTACGTTGGGGGCGCCGGAGAAACTCGAACTGCTCGCGAAAAAGCTGTTGAGCGCCGGGCGAACCCAAGACGCGTCCATCGGCGGCGATGCGTCGCCGCAACATTGGTACGACCGAATCATCACCGGCCCCCAGGTGATTGCCGCGCTCATGGACGCGCAGCTCGGCGAGACCTACGCCGGCGCCATTGAGCGAATCCAGGGCGCTTTGGTCGGGCCGCCCCGGCGGAACGCCCAGGGGCATGCGCTGGGCAACGACTCGCGCCCGACGTGCATGGCCGTGTACTTCTCGGACGTGGCCATGGCCACCCCTCGGACGACGCGAGCCGCCATCGATCACATCGTGCATGTGGCACACACGCAGTGCGGCATCGATCCGGCGACGATCCACATGGGCGGGGCGCCTGTCGACAATGCGGCCATCGACGCCGAAGGTCAGCGGACGCTCCTGCGATTGGCGCCCTTGGTAGCGATCGTCGCGGTGGTTTTGATTTACTGGCGACTTGGCAGTGCACGCCTGACGGCGATCGTGCTGACCATTGGCGCCGTCGCGGCAGGACTGAGCCTGGCGCTGGTGTATTACGCGGGCGCATTCGAAGTTCTCTCGCTGGGGCGCGCAGCGCCTTGGTGGGGCGTGCTCGACGCCCTCGTGTTGTCGATGCCGGCGGTCGTGTTTCTCATCGCGGTCTCGTCGGCATTGCACTTTGTCCAGGACTATCTCAAGACCCGCGACGAGCATGGCGTCGAAGGCGCCGCCGAACGTGCAGCTCGCCTGAGCTGGCGTCCGACAGTCGTTGGCACGTTCGCCGGCGCCGCGGCGATGCTGGCGTTCACGACGTGCGACATCGTCCCCATTCAGAAGTTTGGACTGTTCACCGCGCTTGGCTTCGTCGCAATTCCCGGCGTTGTCTTCGGGGTCGCAACCGTGCTGCTGCATCGCTTCCCGCAGTCCGACGCCGGGCTTCGCCAGCGTACCCGGCGCGCAGTTCCCGGTCGCCTCACGTCATGGATCCGCTCCGTCTGCACACCGGTGATGAACCGTTCCGCCGCCGCCCTCGGAGTTGCTTTGACGCTGTTGGTCGTCCTGGGAGCGGGCATGTTTCAGCTTCGCCCGTCGATCAATGTTCTGTCGCTGTTGCGCAACGATTGCGATCTGGTCCGAGACTACGCATGGCTTGAGCAACATATCGGCAACCTCGTCCCCATGGAGGTCGTCCTTACGATACCTCCGGAGCGCGTCCGCGCCGGCGACGAGCCGGCGGAAAGCGACGGGCAGCAATATCGCCTGACAATGATCGAGCGTCTCGAGATGCTGCGCGAAATCGAGCGGCGCCTGGAGGCGTTCCCCGAAATCAGTCGCGCGACGTCCGTTGCCACGTTCACGCCGGCGGCTGCCGCGACAGGTCTCGGCAGCGTTCAGCGCAGCGCCGACTACGCAAAAAACAAAGCTCTGGAACAGCACCGCGATCAACTGCTGGAGACAGACTACCTTCGCATGGAACGTCGCTCCGGCTCCACTCAGTTCTCAGGCCGGGAGCTCTGGCGGCTGAATGCGCGAGTTGCCTCGACCTCAGCCGCCGGACAAGCGACAGATTACGCTGCACTGCTCGAACAACTGAAGCGTTCCGTCGAGCCGGTGCTGGTGGCCTACCAACAACGGGACCTCATCGTGCGCGCCCTGCACGAACAGGGAAAGCAGCTTGCCGGGGCGCGCGTGTGCGTTCTGTTCCGCGCGCCAAACCAGGCGGCGGCCCCGCCTCGCGACGTGCAAGAACACGCCCTGGCCGAGCTCCTGGGGCGCAGCAATGTGGCTCCGCACGGCGTGAGTTACTACAACTTGGCCGTTTTTCAAAACCCGCAGCGCGGAAGCGAGAGTCGCGACCAGCAGTATCGCACGAGCGTGCTCGCGTCGCTGGAAAAACAGGATGCGGTGATCCTCGCCTCGGCGCCCGCCGACCCCGTCGCGCGGATGATTTCCGATGCCGGCGTTTACATCGTCGATGTGACGCGGTCAACAACAGGCGCCGAATCGATCGCCGCCCCGCTGCCGGACGATGGCGGGCCGCGCCCCATCCGCGCGGTGTTTACCGGGGCGGTTCCTGTCGTCGAACGCACGCAGCGCGAGGTCATTGGCAGTCTCGCCCACATCACGCGCCTTGGCGCCGTCTGCGCGGCGGCGGTCGTGGTTCTCGGGTTGATGAGCGTTCCGGCGGGCGTGATGGCCATGGTTCCGGCGCTGCTGCCGCTCGTCGCGGCGTTTGGCGTCATGGGTTGGATCGGCGTCCGCGTCGACCTGGGGATTGCCATGACCGGCGGCGTTGCGCTGGGACTGGCGCTTCACGGCGGGATGCACATGGTCAATTGGTATCGCGACGGCCTCACCCGCGGCATGACGCGACGCGACGCCGTGATGCGAGCGCTCGACGGCTGCGGCGTCCCGATGGTCGAATCGTCAGTTATTGTCGCAGCGAGCACGATCGTCCTTGGCTTGAGCGCCTTCACGCCAATCCGCGAATTCGGCGCCGTGATGACCGGCCTGCTCGTTGCCACAACAGCATGCAATCTCTTGCTGCTGCCCGCCATGCTTGCCTCGCCGCTGGGCTGGTTCTTTGCGCCAATCGCCGTTCGCCGCCTCGACCCGCTGTGGCCGCGCATTCAGGCTTCGTGGGAGCAACTTCGTCCAAGAAGGTCGTCCGCTCCAGTCGAGCGGCCCACTGCCTCGCCAGCAGCGCAGCCTGCCGGGCCGCATTTCGTCGAGGGGCCAACTCCGGCGACTCGGTCGGTCGTCGAAATGGGCGCCGAGCAGCGGCGGCAGATCGCCGAAGGACCGCACGCGGCGCTCCACGCCAAATTGCAAAGCTTGCGGGGGCATCGCCGCGGCGACTCGGCCGCGTCGTAGTTGCCCGGGGGCCAGCGTTCAGAGGAAATCGGCGGGTGGCACGGTCGGCCAGACGTCGAGTGTCACTGGCGTCCCGCCACTGCGAAACAGGTACGCGCCAGTTTACCGAAGCTCTCCCGCCCCTCAAAGCCGACTCGCCGCTCAGCTACAACCTCGCGCCACGCTGGCCATGATGCGCGCTCTTGCGGCGATTCCTGCTGGTGGCGCCCGGCGTGCACTTCGTTCGGCGGCGAACCGAGGCGAAAAGGGGGACGGGAGTCATTTGTTGATAAATGACTCCCATCCACCTTTTTGTACTCAGGTCGTCCAGTATGGCCATGGCGAGTCCCTTCATCCTCATCTTGGCTGAACGCGAGCGGCGAAGTCAATCAAATTGCAAAAACCTGCAGTAGCAGTCGGATTGGGAGCCGAGTAATGGTCGTTTCCGCTTTTTGCGACTAGATTTCAGGCCACGACCTGTGGCAGGGTACATTTGTCTATTTAAGGAAAACGCTGGCCGCACCAGAGCGCGAAGGACGCAGAGACTCGGAGAAAACAAGAAACCGCTGACAAACGCTAATGACCGCTCCTAGGGAAAGCATTGGATCTCCCTCCTGATTGGCGAAGACTAGCGTTCATTAGCGGTTCAAAGAGTCTTCTCCGCGCCCTCCGCGGCGAACCGTTCCCCTGCGCCGCGCGAATATATGTCGCAAAAAACGTTGTTTCGCGACATAAATCGCCTCAGCCGGGGACGCCGCCGCCCGCCGCATCACGCATCGAGAGGATCGCTGTTAGCTGTTAGCCAGAGACATCCAGCATCGAGCATCCCATCCCCCCTTGACCGCCATGCGCACTCCAATTCGACCAAAGTGGACAAAGTGGACGCCCTTCCGAGGGGTCGCCAGGCCCTAACCCTCGAAGACGCCAGTGTTTCCGAAATCGCCTGTTCCCTGTTCTGGCCAAAACGCGCGCGCAAACAACCACGAAGTGTCCAGTCCAATGCTCAGCCGTACCGCGGGATTGTTGCTCCTGCCGCCCTTTGCGAGAATCTCGAGGAACCACCAGCGCTGCCGCGGCGCCGAACCGAAACAGCCGCGCCCTTCCCACGGCTCGCCAGCGCCCCGACAACGCGAAATGAACTTTGACCAGACGTGACCTTTTGCTGAATTACTCCTCCGCGTTCTGAGGCGCCCATGTCGCACCGCAACCTGCTGCTGCTGGCCGTCGCCGTGCTGGTGTCGTACGCATGTTTTGTGCGCGCCGAGCAGAACCCGTACGCGCGGTACGTGGCCGCAGGATTCTCGATTATCGACCACTGGGCGCTCGAGGAGCCGCCCGATCAGGAGCTGTTCAACTCCGCGATGAATGCCATGATCGAGGTCCTCCATCGCCACGGCGACGAGCACTCCGAGTTCGTCGACGCTCAGCGCCAGGCGGCGTTCCGCGAGGACTTTGAACAAGAGTTCGGCGGCGTCGGCCTGCGCTTGCGAATGCTGGGCAAGCCGCCGCTGCCCACGGTGGTGGGGCTGCCGGAGCCGGGCACGCCCGCCGCGAGCGCGGGCATTCGCCTCGCCGATCGCATCGCCGCCGTCAACGGCCAGTCGATGGCCGGCATGATGCTGGCAAATGTGACGGAGCTCGTGCGAGGCCCGATCGACAGCACCGTCGACATGACGCTGGAGCGCGTCGGCGAAGAGGCTCCGCTGAACGTTACGATCGCCAGGAGCGTCATTGTCGTCGAATCCGTGCTTGGCGACGTGCGCGGCCCCGACGGCCGGTGGAACTACCTGGTCAGCGAGGAACCTCGGATCGGCTACGCGCGCGTGATCAAATTCGGCGACAAAACGGCCACCGAACTTGCGACGCTCATGTATGAATTCGCTCAGGCCGATGCCCCGCTGGAGGCACTGATTCTTGACGTGCGGGACGACGCCGGCGGCGCGCTCGACGCGGCCGTGCAGATTTGCGATTTGTTCCTTCGCGCCGGTCAAACGATCGTCACGACCCGCGGGCGCGATCAATCCGTGCGCGAACGATTTACCTCGTCCGGGTCGGGCAACTCGACGCTGCCGCTGGCCGTGCTCATCGATCGCAACAGCGCCAGCGCAAGCGAAATCGTCGCCGCGTGTTTGCAAGATTACGGTCGCGCGGCCATTGTCGGCGAGCGTTCCTACGGAAAGGGCACGGTCCAACGGCTGGTGCGCGTCGAGTCGGGCCGAAGCTTGCTCAAGCTGACGAGCGCCACCTATTGGCGGCCCAGCGGCCAGAACATTCACCGCATGCCCGAGGACGGCCCCGGCGACCTGTGGGGCGTTTCGCCCGATCAGGGATTGGCCGTCACGCTCTCCGACGAAGAATACAACGCGTGGCGCGTCTTCCGCGTCCGCCGCGATCTGATTGGCGATGCATTCGACTCGGATCTTGCGGCCGAGCTCGACCTCGTCGATGGCGCCGTCCCTCGCGACTATGTCGACCGCGCCATGCAAGCGGCCGTCGACCATTTGCGGCGGAAACTTAAATAAAAGGCGACTTGCAACGCGGTTTGAAGTTTCTTCCACGGCGAGCTCTGTGCGCCGCGCCGCCAGCTCGCCCGCGACGTGCCTTTTTCGCGGGAAATCGGCCTTGCCCCAGGCGGGCACTGCTCCTAGCGACCCTTTGGCACGCGGAGTGCAATAGGGATTGGCCGTCGGGCGACGTCGCGTGCGTCGCACTTTTCCGAACCATCTCATTCCGTACAAGCCGCAGCGATGGATGCTGCGGCCACCGAGCAGAGAAAGGACTTTCACATGGTCGCGCCGCTAACCTCGACTCAACGCATCGTTTGCACGGCAGTCCGAATTGACGCGCCCGGAGTTTCGCGGACAGATCGCGTCGCTTACAAGCCCAGCGAACTCGTTCCCTGGGCCGACCCGTACATTGCTGGCTTGGTTCGCCGCCTGCAGAGCGAAGTTCGCTTCGAGCGTGCCACCTTGGTTGCCGCTCCGACCGGCGCCGACCTCCACGCCGACTTAGAACCGCCTTCCCCAACATTCGATGCGGACTGGGACGCCTGGGATCAGCCGCGCTGGAATGATCCGAGCGAAGTAGTTGAATGATTGTCTCGCGATTTGAACCGAACCTGTCAGTTGTTCCGTTGTTGACTGCATCGTCCGCATTGCATGTCCCCTACCCCTCGCCTCACCAACGAGGGGTTTTTCATGCCCACCTGGAAACCGGAAAAATCGCGAAAGGATTCGCCATGCTCACGACGCTGTTCACCGCGTGCTTGTTGCGCGCCGGACGCCGTTCCCTGTGGCGCCGCGACACGGCGCCAGCCGGTTGGGTCAGACCCCGACCGTGGCGGCTGTGGCGTCGGCGGCGACCAGCGCCCGAAGTTCTGCCGCAATGAAGACGCTCCCCGCAATGCAGATCAGGTCGTCGCGGCCCGCGCCGGCCAGTGCGGCGTGCCACGCCTCGGCGGGGTGAGCGCAGACGACCACGTCAATTCGCTCGGCGAGGTCTGCGGCGGCAAGCTCCGCGCGGCACCAGGCCGCCAATTGCTGGGGCGGCACGGCGCGCGGGTTCTCCTGAAACTGCGTCAAGAGGATGCGACTAAACAGAGGCGCCAGGACGCGCAGCATCCCTGGCACATCTTTGTCGCGCGACGCTGCAAAGATCAGCGTGCGGCGCGTCGACGCAAAGCTCTCGTCCAGACAGCCGGCCAGCGCCCCAACCGAGGCGACGTTGTGGGCCACGTCGACGACGACCGTCGGATGACGCCGGACCACTTCGATGCGCCCCGGCAACGCGGCATTCGCGAGCCCCGTTCGCATGGCTTCGGTCGAGATCAGCCACCCCTGACGCCGCAATTCGCCGACCGTCGCGAGAGCCAGCGTCGCGTTCGCCGCTTGATGCGGGCCCAGCAGCCGCAGCTCGACATGGGTCAGCTCGCAGGGAACGTCGGCCGTTGAGTAGAAATCGAGCTGGCCGGTCGCACCGCGCTCGTCGATGTCGTGCGGCGGACGGTACGAGAATCGGAAATCGACGCCCGCTTCGATCAGCCGCGCCCCTCGGCTCCTGGCCATCTCGACCAAGACGCACCGGGCGCCCTCGTCCATGGGGCCCAGCACCAAGGGCACGCCGGGCTTGATGATACCGCCTTTTTCCGCGGCAATCTTCGCCGTCGTGTCCCCCAACTGCCGCGTGTGATCGAGACTGATGCTCGTAATGACCGTCACGGCCGGCTGGCAAACATTTGTCGAGTCCAGTCGTCCGCCTAAGCCCACTTCCAGAACAACCGCGTCGACTTGCCGATCGCGGAAGTGCATGAGCGCCATCGCCGTTGTGAGCTCGAAGAACGTCGGCTGTTGCGACGGGTCGCCACACTCATGGGCCGCCGCGTCCATCTGTTCGGCGACGGGGCGGATGCGATCGACCAGCGAGATCAACTCCTCGGCCGAACAAGGAACGCCGTTCACCGCAAACCGTTCTTCCAACCGTTCCAAGTGGGGCGAGCTGTACACGCCCACGTCGTACCCCGCGGCATGCACTATGGCGGCAATGAGCGTGGAGGTCGATCCTTTGCCTTTGGTCCCCGCGACGTGGACGATCGGCACCCCGGCGTCGGGGTTCCCCAGCCGATTGAGCAGCGTGCGCATCCGGTCCAACTTGAGCGTGCGGTTGCCGTATGGCAGCACGGCAACCCGCTCGTAGTTGATGCGGCCCATGAGAAAGGCCAGGGCCGCCGCGTGGCGGGCCTGGAGCGATCCCGGCACATCGGGCGGTAACGGGGGAACGCTGGACATGCTGGGGACTCAGCATTTCAGAATTGCGAGCAGCAGCGCCCAACATGGCGGGCAGAACAGCACGCCGCAAGGGGCTTGGCGAAGCGAGCCGCTTTGCCCACGTTCGGCGATCGCAAACCTTAGTCGAAGCGGCTCGCTTCGACGGCGCGGCGCAAGAAAAAGGGCCGACGAGGTGCGGGAAACCTCGTCGGCCCTCGGAGGGGGAGACTCGGAGCGAACTAGTCTGCCGCGTCTCGCTCGGGCCGAAACGGCCCCGGGCTGCGGCTGACACGACGGGAGACGCTTAACGCGACTTGCGTGCCAAGACCAGCCGCTTACCGAGCACGCTTGCAACGATTGCCCGCTCACCGGGTCTAAACCGTTGCGAGGAAAATGTTTAGCGACAGGCCCCCAGCGTTCAATGGCGGGCTGAAAGCATCCTGCCCAGCTCCCGCGGGTTTGTAAATCTCGCCAAACCCCCCTGTAACTCTTACCGACATGCCGTGAACCCAGAGGCCTGTCGCGACGTAGCACAGCTATCGCGGGCCTACATCCTGAAGGGCCTCGCCTGGGCCGTGGAATGCGGCCCCGCTATCATGCCCCGCTTGGCCATGCCCCCCTCGGGTCGCGCGGCGCCACCATGTGCGGGTGGCGCGGGCCGATTTCAGAATTCGCATCTCGAACCGCTGCCCGCCATGCTCGCACTCGAACACGTCCGTAAATCGTACATCGAGCCCAGCGGCGAGCCCTTGCCAATTCTGGACATCGAGCGGCTTGCGATCGAGCAAGGCGAGCAGGTCGTCCTCCGCGGACGCAGTGGTTGCGGCAAAACCACGCTGCTGAACTGCATCGCCGGCTTGACGACGATTGACGCCGGCAGGATTGAAGTTGGCGGCAAGGACGTTTCCAAGCTGCCAGAAGCCAGTCGCGACCGCTTTCGCGCGGGCCACATCGGGTTTGTCTTTCAAACCTTTAACCTGTTGCCCGCATTTACGGCGCTCGAGAACGTCATGCTCGGCATGGCCTTCACCGGAGGGCGGCCGGACGCCCAGCGCGCCCGCATGTTGTTGGGCGAGGTGGGCCTTTCCCATCGGCTCACGCACAAGCCGCGGGCGCTCTCGGTTGGCGAGCAGCAACGGGTTGCGGTTGCTCGCGCCCTGGCGAATCGGCCGGTTCTGCTGCTGGCCGACGAGCCGACCGCCAACGTGGATCCTGCCCACCAGCAGCAAATCATCGACCTGCTTCGCGAGGCCTGCCGTCGCGAGCAAATTGCGATGCTGTTGGTCACGCACGCCCCCGAGGTGGCCAATCAGTTCGAGCGCGTGGAGTACTTGGAACAAGTCAATCGGGCCGCTGGCGTCGTTGCAGCCCAACGGAACTAACCCGCGAACGCCATGAGTTATTGGAAGATCGCCTGGCGCAATATCGAGCAGCGGCTGCTGGCCTCCTCGCTCACGGGGCTGTCGATGGCGCTCGGCGTCGCGCTGATGGTGCTGGTGCTGGTCATCCACGACGTCGTGGTGGCGCAGCTCTCCAACGACGCCCAGGGCTACAACTTCGTGATTGGATCGGCCAAGGGAAGCCCTTACGAAATCGTCCTCACCACGGTATTCCACCTCGGGCGCCCGCTGTATCCCATTCCGTACAGCTACTACCGCAAGTTCGTCGACGGCGAATTTGCGCCGTACGCCGAACTCGCCGTACCGGTTTGTCTGGGCGACAGCTATGCCACCGGCGACGGGCAGCGGTTCCGCGTCGTCGGAACGTCGCCCGACATGTTCGACAAGCTGTCGTACGGCGCCAGCGAAGACGGCACGGAACTACGCTACCAGTTTGCCGCCGGCGAGAATTTCAAGACCGACCGCTTTTTTACGGCCGTGCTGGGCTCCGTCGCCTCCAACCGCACGGGCCTGAAGGTGGGCGACAAGTTTCGCCCCACGCACGGCATTAGCGCCGAGGGCGACAAGCACGACGAATTCGAGATCGTCGGCGTGCTGGCGCCAACGGGCACGGCCAACGACCGGGCATTGTTCATCAACATCGAGGGTTTCTACCTGCTCGAAGGCCACGCTAAGCCGATAAAAAAGCAGGCTACAAACTCCTCCGCCAGCGAAGCAGCAGAACCCCTCGACGCCCGGTCCGGCGAGGCAGGGCAGGGCGCCGCCTTATCGCAAACCGGCCAACCCGCGCCGCTCCCCGAAGAGCAGCGCGAAGTCACCAGCATTCTCGTCCGCTGTCCCACCAACAACATGATGGCGCCCATGTCCATCGAGATGGCGGTCAACAAAGGCGAGGACAGCGTGGCCCAGGCCGTCGCCCCCGTGAGCGTCGTGGAGCGGCTGCAGTCGAGCTTCCTGGACCCGATGAGGATCATTCTGCTGGTGCTCACGGTCCTCATTGTCGTCGTCGCAGGCATCAGCATTCTGGTGAGCATCTACAACTCGATGAGCGAGCGCGGCCACGACATCGCAGTCATGCGCGCCCTGGGCGCCAGCCGGACCGCGGTCATGGCCATCATCCTCACCGAATCCATCTTGCTGTCGCTGTTGGGCGGTTTCGCGGGACTCGTGATCGGTCACGGCGTCCTGGCGGCAGCCAGCCCGGTCGTCGAGTTCTATACGGGCATCACCGTTGCTGCGTGGCGATTCACGTGGCAGGAGTCCCTCTTGGTTCCGGCGCTTGTCGCGTTCGCGACGCTCGTGGGGTTCCTCCCGGCGCTGACCGCTTATCGTACCGATGTTGCCAAAACCCTCGCCGGAGCTCGCTGAGCGAATCAGAACCACCGGCAGAGCCGGTGGTATGAGGAAGGCCCCTAAAAGGGGCC
>CAYSFP010000184.1:0-10861 GCA_964430075.1 uncultured Planctomycetaceae bacterium
CACATGCTTCACACACCCTGATGGCTGCCAAATGGCGACCGTTTCGGTTACCATACCCCCGTACCGAGGATTCGGAGCAAGGGGCGGATAGCGGCCGCGGTCGCGACACTTCAACGCAAGATCTTCAACACCAGGGGGGGGCGGTCACATGAGAGTCTCATTATGTGCGCTGGCGGTCTGCGCATCGCTGACGGGCCTTGGTCGGGCGCTCGCCGCTGATACGACGTGGACCGGCGCCGTCAGCACCGATTTCTACGCCAACGGAAACTGGGACACCGGCGCGGCGCCCACGGGATTCGACAACGCGCTGATCCTCGATCCCACCAAGCCTGCGGTGATCAACTTCACCGGCACGCGCGAGCTGGGCAGCTTTCACCTCGGCACGGACGGCGCCACCGGCGGCGACGTCGAGTTCACCGCCGGCACGCTGGTCGTGCACGCCGATTACGACCGCAGCCACATCGGCGATCGCGGCGCCGCCGACTCGAAGTTCGTCATGCGCGGCACGGCTGTCATGCTGTTCGACGAACCGCTGAGCGGCGGCGGCTTCGGGCTCGGCAGCGCCGGCGGAGATGTGGATCTGGAAATCGGAGCCCAAACTGGCGCCACCGGCAACAAAGGCGTCTTCGAGCTCCACGACTCCGCCGTGTTTCGCATGTCCGACGACCTGAAGATCGGCGCCGAGGCCAACGGCGATGGCGAAGTGCTCATCGACGGCAATGCCGTGATGACCGTGGGCAGCGGCATCAGCGTCAGCGAAGCCAATCCCAGCAAGGGCAAGTTCACCGCCGCAGGCAACGCCCTGGTCGTCTCCGGAAACAGCGCCGGCGCCGGCAACACGGCCGAGGGCCTCACGAACGAAGGCTACTTCACCCTCTCGGTCAACACCGGCAGCACGGCCGATCTACTGATTAAGGACTCGGCCAAGATTTACACCCGCTCGCTCCAGCAGCGCAGCGGCGTGTCCACGATGGTCATCCAGGACAACGGCGAGTTCCACGTCTTCGACACGTTCGAGTTCGCGGCGCCGAACCTGGGCGTGTCCACGATCGCCGGCGATCCGTTCGGGCCGCAGCGTACCTCGCATGTGGGCCAGAGCAATGACGCCGTGTTCAACCTGCTGATTTCCGGCAATGGCAAGATGACCGTCGACAGCGCCCTGGACAACGGCACGGGCTTCACGCTGCAGGGCCTGTCCCTCTCCGGCGGCGACAATCGCGGCAGCCTCACCGGCAGCGGCGGCAAGTCGACCGTCGAGCTCCGCGACAACGCGTCGTTCGCCATTCAGCAGGATCTCCATATGTCGGGCCTGATCCAAGGGATCGCGCCCGTCGGCGCCAGCTCGACGCTGCGCGTCGTCGGTCCGAACGTAACGGCCCAGATCAACGGCGATCTGCTGATGTCCCTCGACACGACTTTTATGGCCGCCAACGGGGAAGAATCCATCTTGAACCCTGTGATCACCGGCGCCACGCATTCCACCATCGAGGTCGGCGGGATTGCCAATATCGAGTTCGGCACGCTGGCCGTGGAGCTCGACGGCTACACGCCGCATGGCGGCGAAACTTACACGCTGCTCAACGCCGGCACGATTTCAGGCACAAGCTTTACGAGCACGGACTTTTCGCTCGCCCCGTTGCCCGAAGGTCTCACTTGGGATTTGCAAGTCAGCGGGACTTCGGTGGTGCTGAAGGTGCTGGGTTCCATCGCCCTGGCCGGCGACTTCGACGCCGATGGCGACGTCGACGGCAACGACTTCCTCGCCTGGCAGCGCGGCGAGTCGCCCGACCCGGTGAGCGCCGGCGACCTGGCCGACTGGCGGAGGAACTACGGCGGCGGCGGCGCGGGAGCGGCCGCGATTCCGGAACCCGCGACGCTGTCGCTGGCGGGTGTGTTGCTTGCAGCCGTCATCGCCAGTCAACGGCGACGCCGCAGGCTCTAAAATCCACCTCACCGCTGCTTGCCCTCCATATAACCTCCGGCCCCCTCCCCTCGGCGGGGAGGGTTGGGGAGGGGGGAGGAAGCGGGTACACGGTTGGCCGCAGAGCCCGCACGTCTGCAGCGCGTGTACCTGATTCACCACCCCTCCCTAACCCTCCCCATCAAGGGGAGGGGACCGGAGGAATCCTGGTTGGCGCCCCTACCGCCCCGTCAGCTCCTTAATCAACTGCACCTCATCCTCCCGATAGGCCCGCCCATCCGCGTGAAACACATCGTGGTGCCACGGCTCCGGCTCGCCCAGCTCCGGAAACTGCCACGTCTTCCACGGGTACTTGGTGTTGCTCTTCCCGTCGACCAGCCCCCAGCAATAAGCCGCAACCTTCCGCTCCTTGAGGATCGGCAGGATCGCCTCGAACGTGCTGCCGTTGCCGCGGGCCATGTACTCGGTGCACACCAGCGGCCGCGCATAGCCGGTGAGTTCATCGATGCGCCGGTTCATTTGCTGCGGATTGCCGTAGTCGTGAAACGAGATCACGTCGCTCAGCTCGAGCGCCGCGCGGTGCGTCTGGTTCAGCTCGTCCAGCTTGTCCCACGGCGGGCCCTGCCACACGCCGACGGTCAGCGGCTGGCTGAGGTCGACGGCCCGCGCCCACTCGAACGAGCGCTTCACTAGCCGCGCCGCCCGCTCGTCTTTGTTCTTCAGTTCCAGCGGCCCGTAGCTGTTGCCGTTGCCGTTGTCCGGTTCGTTGAACAGGTCCCAAATCACGATCCGCTCGTCGTCTTTGTAGCGCCGCAGCACGTCGGTGACGTAGCCCTTGAGTTCGTCCTGTTTCGCGTCGTCGGCCAGAATCACGCGGCCTGGGCTCTGCACCCAGCCGCTGTTGTGTACGCCCGTGCGGGGGCGCCGCTGCGGCCCGCTCTGCGGATCGGGATCCCACACGCCGTCGAAGAAGACCACCATCGGCCGGATGTCGTGCCTGGCCGCGATGTCCAGAAACCGATCGACCCGCTCGAAGAATCCCTCGCGATCCTCTTTCCACGGCAGGTCGTGCAAGAACACGCGCACCGTGTTCATGCCGATGGCGCGCGCCCAGCCGAGTTCGCGATCGATCGTCTCGGGGTCGAACGTGTCGGCCTGCCACATCTCGAGCTGATTGATCGCCGTATTCGGCAGGTAGTTGCAGCCCACCAGCCAGGGCTGCTCGCCGTACCAGGCGTTGGCCCGCTCCGCACTCCAACGTTCCGCCGCGACTCCCGGCGCCGCCGGTGCAACGAGGCAAGCGACTGCGGTCAGGGCGCATGCCCAGCCGTATAGATGGCGTGTTTTCATGGCAATCAAATCCTCGAGACGTTCTGGCTTGTTCCGTTGCGAAAGGACGCACGCTCGCCGGCGCGAGGTGGATAAGAGTGTTGTGCAGTTTAATGTGCGCCACTGGCGTGTCGCCAGTGTGAAGTGCCGAGCGAGTACCCACGTCTCACTGGCGCTTGCGCCAGGGGCACACACGACGGGCTACCCGGCGCACTCAGCGAACCCACCCTCACTGCAGCGTCACCCACCGGTAGAACGCATACATACACGCCAGCGCCCCCACGATGATCCACCACGGCTTGCGCGCCACGCGGCCGCCGGCGTCCGTCATATCGCGATCGCAGTGCGGGCAATACGCCGCATCCTCGTACACCCGCCTGCCGCAGTGCGGGCATGCGACCGTCTCGGATTCATCGTCATCGCCGTCGGCCCAGTCTTCAAAAGACTCGTCGCTGTCCTCATCGAGCTCGTCGTCATAGCGGCGGGGCATAACGTCACTCCACCGCCAAGCCGGCGAGCCCTTCGGGGTCCGGCGGAAACTGCAGATCCATCGCCTCGAGCGTCTCCCGCAGAAGGTTGCTCACCACGAGATTGCGATGCCACTTGCGATCCGCCGGCACGATGTGCCACGGCGCATGCTTCGTGTTGCACCGCGCGAGCATCTCCTCCGCCGCCTGCTTGTACTCTTTCCAAAACTTGCGCTCTTCCAGATCGCCGGGGTTGAACTTCCACCGCTTCGTCGGATCGTCCAGCCGCGCCTGCAGCCGCTCCCGCTGCTCGTCCCGGCTGATGTGCAGGTAGCACTTCACCAGCGTGATATGCCCCGCGGCGAGAATTCGCTCGAAGTCGTTGATCCGATCGTACCGGGAGCGCCACTCCTTCTCCGGCACGAGATTGTGCACGCGCACGATCAGCACGTCCTCGTAGTGCGACCGGTTGAACACGCCGATCTGCCCGCGCCGCGGCTCGGCCTTGTGCACGCGCCACAGAAAGTCGTGCGCCAGCTCCTCGCTGGACGGCGCCTTGAACGACGTGATCGCGCAGCTCTGCGGGTTCGTATCTGCCAGCACCGCGCGGACCGTGCCGTCCTTGCCCGAGGTGTCCATGCCTTGCAGCAACAAGAGCACCGCGCGACGGTCCTCGGCATACAGCTTGTACGCCAGCTCGCCAATGGCCACGGCGTTGGCGCGAATCTTCTCCTCGGCCTGCTCCTTCTCCCAATCGCCGAATACATGCCGCGGATCGAAATCATCGAGGTCGATCTTGGCTTGCGGCGGCGGCGTCAACATTTGGTTCATGGCAGCACGACTCAACCAAGAAGCATGACTCGAAAAAGAAGTGAGCCCCCGGCGCAAGCCGAGGGTTCGCGCTCAATCCCCATCGCGTATCCACAACCCCGCGCCGGGCGTCCTCACTCTGCCTCGCCGCGCACCCACAACTCGCCGTCGGCGTCGATCGTCACGCGAATCACGTGCGGATGGCAGCACACGGGACAATCTTCGACGTAGGTCTGCTCCCACCCCGCGGAACAATCGACCGGCACGATGATCTCTTCGCCGCAGTGGTCGCAGGTGTAGCTGGCTTCGTCCCGCATCGTCGCGTCCCGGTGAGCTAGGCGGATTCTGACGACTTTCGCAGTACGCCGCAACCAACGCATGTCGCCGCCGTGAATTCCTGTAACGTCCACCGCGGCCCTTTCGCTGTACCCCCTGTCCGGCGCCTGCTCAAACGCCGTCCTTCGATTGCGAGATTCTTCGCTGTAAATCGCTTCCATCGCACGACGCAGCCCATCGCAATCCCCGGCGCAGCTCTCACCCCCTCGAGCAGGAGCAATTTTCATGGACCAATCGTCACCGTTTGAGCGCGTCGCCGCCGACGCCGAGTTGGTCGAAGTCGCAGGCGGCCTCGGATTCGGGCTCGGCGACCGCGTGGTCATCATCGGCTGCACGCCGCCGTTTCCGCCGATCGGCCCCGGCCAAATCCCCTGGAACCCCTGGATCGGCCAGCCCTACCCCACGCCGTTCTAGGCCGCATGTGCGGCGCCTGTCCCCCATGAAAGCCACCGGCTCTGCCGGTGGACCAGCACGCACGCGTGCCATTCGATCGCAGTCCACCGGCAGAGCCGGTGGCTTTTACCTGAGACGTCCCCCTTCACTCCGTTCTTCCGAAAGGACCAACCCCATGAACCGTTCCGAACTCCACGCCGTCACCGAAGCCGAACTTCTCTCCGTCGAAGGCGGCGGCATCATCCGCTGGCTGGAAAAGGCCGTCGAGGCCGTCGCCAGCGTGCTCCGTTGCATCAACAAGACCTGCGCCTAAATCGCAGACGATCGTTCCGCCGCTCGCGCGAGACGCGCCTCTCGGCCGTGCGACGCCGGCATTCCCCGTTCCGCCGAGAGGCCCCCGAGATCGCACGCCGTGCATCTCGCACATTTGAAAGGACCGTAACATGAACCATCGCAACGACCTGAACTCCGCCGCGCAGCGCTTCGCCGTCGTCTCGCCCGAAGAAATGCAGCTCGTCGAAGGCGGCCTGAGCTGGAGCAGCATCTGGGGCGCCATCAAGGACGCCGCCGGCTGGGTGAAGGACCACGTCTTCGTCGACTTCGGCAAACGCATCATCGGCTACAAGGGCACGTTCTAACCGACGTTCCCCTCCCTCGAAGGGAGGGGCTAGGGGAGGGATTGAACGGCAACTGTTGTTCACTCCACGCCTAACCCCTCCCCTCGGGGAGTCAGGAACTGAACGGCCGCCAGGCTGACTGTCCCAACCGCGGCAGTGACGTTTGCCTCTGCTCGCCGCCGCGCTCGACCCCATCGTCAAGCAAGAGGCGCCCTCTCCCCTTCCCCTAAGGAGCCTTGTTATGGATCAACGCACTCTGCACTCCGATTTTTCCGAGACGTCCGCGGCCGAACTCGCGTCTGTCGAAGGCGGCCTCCGCGGCGACGTCGTCCTCGTGGGCGCCGCGATCGGCGCCGGCATCTTCGGCTTCACCCCCGTCGGCGGCTTCATTGGAGGCGCCATTGGCGGCGCCGTCGGCGCCCTGCTCGACTGGCTGTTCTAGCAACCGCCGTCGCGCACGATCCCTCAAACGCCAGTCGCGCCGGTCCCCAAGCTCTCCCTGGGGGCCGGCGCGACTTGGCCGAGGGCGTTCGATGAATCGACCAGCACTCTTCGACTTTCGGCGTGGGCGCTTCTGTCATGATTCACTCCCATGCGCTTGCGAGATCGAATTTGTGTTCGCCGCCCAACGCAGCATTGGAAACCTCAACCGCGGACAGCGGCCTCGATGGCGGCGATGTCGATCTTCTTCATCTGCATCATCGCGTCGAAGGCGCGCTTGGCCGCTGCGGGATCGGAGCCCATGACCGCATCTGTCAGAGCCCGCGGCGAAATCTGCCAGGATAGTCCCCATTTGTCCTTGCACCAGCCGCACGCGCTCTCCTGGCCGCCGCCCGCGACGATCGCGTTCCAGTAGCGATCTGTCTCTTCCTGGGTGTCCGTGGCGACCTGAAACGAGAACGCTTCGCTGTGCTTGAACGCAGGGCCGCCGTTGAGTCCGATGCACCGAATTCCCAGCACGGTGAAATCGACCGTGAGCACATCGCCCTGCTTGCCGGAAGGATAGTCGCCGGGGGCGCGATGCACCGCATCGACGGACGAATCGGGAAAGGTCTCGGCGTAGAACCGCGCCGCCTCTTCGGCGTCGCCGTCGTACCACAGACAAATCGTGTTCTTTGCTTGCTTCGCCATATCATTTCTCCTTCGCTATAAGCCACTCGAAGCCTGAGTCAACGACGCGCTCGCGTGCTTCGCAAAGGCGGGACAACGCTACGCAGTTACCTTCTCGGCTCATACCGCATCGCCACCGCCCCCGAGCCGAACTCCCGCCGGCTCACGAGCTTCAAGTCGATGCGTTTCGATAGCCCCGCGAACAGTGTGGGCCCGTGGCCCGCGAGCGTGGGATGCACCACGAACTCGTACTCGTCGATCAACCCCAGCTCCGCGAGCGCCAGCGGGAGCGTCACGCCTCCCAGGAACAGTCCCTTGCCCGACTCCTGCTTGAGCTGCTGAACGGCCTTGCCCAGATCTCCGCGCACGAGCTCCGCGTTCCAATCGACCCGCTCCAGGGTGCTCGACACGACGTACTTCTTTGCCGCGTCGATCGTCCGGGCGAAGGGCTCCATCCAAGGTTCCCTCCAATCAGGTTTCGCTCTCGTCTGCGCCGGCAGCCGCCACGCGGCCTCCATCATCTCGTAAGTCACCCGGCCAAAAAGGAGGGCGTCGGCCTGCGCGAGTTTCTCGGCCCAGTAACGATGCAATTCTTCGTCCGTGGACCCTGCCTGGTGGTCGCAGCACCCGTCCAAGGTGACGTTGATGGCATACAGAAGGCGTCGCATGACGTAAGAGTACCTCCCGTCAAAAGCGCAGCCTAACTTGTTGTTGTACGGAGACTTCTTCGGCAAGAATCCCGTTTTCAAATTTACCCGGGGCGCCGCGGACGTACCTTACGGCCGACAGCTATTTCTCGAAGACGAAGTCCGCCTCGCCGAAGATTTGCCGGATCTCGATCACATCGCCTTCGTCGGCCGGGCATCGCTGGGCCCATTTCACGAGCTCTTCTTTGGAATTGGCCTCCACGATCCAGTAGCCGCCCAGCACGTCCTTCGCCTCGATGAACGGCCCGTCGGTCACCACAGACGTCCCTTTGGCAAAGGAAACGCGGGCGCCGGCATTCAGCGGCCGAAGGCCGTTCAGCGCGAGGATTTTAACGGATTGCCCCAACTCCTCGTTGAAACGGGTCATCTCTTCAATTTTCTTCGGATCGGGCACAAAGCCGGCGTCCAACGTCTTATTGCCTCGGTAAATCTCGGGGATCATCAGCATCATGAAATGCATCGGTCTGCTCCTTGGTGTTTTTTGGGGGGGCTGATCGTAGTCCTATGCCTTTAGTCGTTGACCGATCCCCAAATTCGACCGACATTCCCGCGATTTTTTTCGCGCCCTCGAGCAAGCGTCGGGGCCGTCCGCCGACACGAAACAAGTGACGCTGACTCGTTGACGCTAGGACGCGGATGAACCGCAGAGAGCGCGGAGAACGCAGAGTTCGGAGAACTCACCGCACCGGACGCAGCACCACCCGCCGCAGGTCCATTACTGCCGCGCCCGGCTTCGTCCGCGGCTTCACCGCGAGCGTCTGCCGGCCCGCCGGCAATTCCACCTCGCCGATCGTGCGGCAAATCATCCGCTGGAAATGCCCCGTGTCCTCGACCGTGAATGTGAGCATGGCGCCGCCGACTTCGACCGCCGCCTCCGCCCCGCCGCTGCCGCGGCCGCAGCCCTGTTGCACTTCCACTTCATACGTGCCTGCCGCCGGCACGTCGAATTCCCACTCCGCCCAATCGTCCGGATTGGTCCAGAATCCCAGCACGTTCTTGTACGGCTCCGGCTCGTAGCGCATCGTTTGGGCATGCACGCGGGCATCTTTGGCGTGCAGGCGAACGTCGCCCGTCGCCGACGTGACCGCGGGGCGGCGTCCGCTGACCGCCGCGTTCATCGCCGCGCGCCACGCTTCCCACGCCGGCGCCGCGGCGGCCGCCGTCGACTCGCGGGCCAATCGCGACGGATCCTGCTCCACATACAGCCGCCGATGCAACTCCGCATCGAATTCCGGATTCGCCTCTGACATTTGCGCCCCCACGCTCACCCGCCAGGCACGAAGCTCATCCAACAACTCCGCGACGCGCTCCGGTTCGGACGCCGCCAGATTTTTTGTTTCCTCCTCGTCGTCCGCGAGGTTGTACAGTTCCACAGCGCCATCCTCAAAATGCTCGACGAGCTTCCACGGCCCCTCGCGAATCGCCCCCGCGGGCCGGCTCCCCTGGTTCGTGTAGTGGGGGAAATGCCAATAGAGCGTTCGCTCCGCCGACGGCTGCTCGCCGCGCAGCAGGCCCAGCTGGCTCTCCCCGTCGAGCGGCCCGACGGTCTTCGCGGGATCGACGCCCGCCGCCTCGAGCAGCGTGGGCACAAGATCGGTCAGCACGATCGGCGAAGCCGTCTCGCCTCCCGGCTCGACGGCGCCCGGCCAACGCACCACCAGCGGCACGCGCAGGCCGCCTTCGTACACGTAGCCCTTCCCCGCGCGGAACGGCCCATTGTGCGTCGCCGGCGTGCCGGGCGACTCGAGCACATGCAGGCCGCCGTTGTCGCTCGTGAAGAGGAAGATCGTCCGCTCGGCCAGGCCCAGATCGTCGACCTTCGCCATCAACCGGCCCACAGCCTCGTCGAGCGTTTCCACCATCGCGGCATACGCGGGATTGAACGCGTCGCCATGCTTCTTCACCAGTTCCGCCGCCGCCGAGAGCGGGATATGCGGACAATTGTGTGGCACGTAGCAAAAGAACGGCCGATCGCGATGGGCCTCGATGAATTCCGCAGCGGCCGCCGTGATGGCGAACTCCCCCTTCCCGCCGTTGGCCAGCGTGGGCGCGCTGGTCGCCGGCGGCGACACGACCACGTCGAACCCTTGGTCGGTCGGTTCGAACCCGGCGCCGCCCAGGTGCCACTTGCCGAACAGCCCCGTCGCATAGCCCGCGTCGCGCAACAGCTCGGCCAATGTGACCGTCTCCAGCGGCAACTGCCCTTCGATCCGCGGCTGCAAGAGCCGCTGCGACGGCGCGTCCGCCCGACCCGGCAGGTAATTCGTCAAATGCAGCCGTGCCGGGTGGAGCCCCGTCATCAGCGCCGCGCGCGACGGCGAACAAATTGGCTGGGCGCAGTACGCCGTGGTGAACCGCAGCCCCTGCGCCGCCAGCCGATCGACGTTGGGCGTCGGATGTTCGGCGCGACCATAGCAACCGAGATCGAACACGCCGAGGTCATCGGCAAAGACGAGCACGATGTTGGGCGGCGTCGCCCCGGCGGCGGCGTCGGCCGCTTGGGCTGAGGTTGACAAGCACGCCGCAAAAACGACGGAGAGAACGCGAATTGACAGCATGCGGATCATAAACGGCGGCGAGACAAGGAAAGGGCGAAAAACTCAGCCGCGCGGGCGTCCCGTGTCGGAACACCCAGCGCACTGGCGAGTTTATCCGCCCTTGCCCCTGCAAACCACCGCGAGCCGCTGCGGTGGCGCCCGCGCTCGGCGACGTCCCCATCGCGCCTCAACGCCGGAGAATCAATAGTCCGCGTTCAAGATTTCGCCGTCCGCTCGATGCCCCAGCAGCCTCAGCACGGCCGCGTCGATGTCGTAGCGAATTGCCCGCGCCGACCCGTCGGCAAACGCCACGTCGACCACCCCGGCATGCCAGCCGCCGAAGCCACCCACGAACGTGGAGGCCAGCGGCGCCTCCTCTGGCACCGGCTGGCCGTCGATCGTCGGCTGCGGCCGCGGCGGCTGCTCGATGCGGCTGGTGTTACGCAGCGTCGAACGCGTGCCGGAGACCCAGCCCAAATCCTCCGCCTCCGCCGGCGGACGGCACTCCCCCAACAGGATCGTGCTCGAGCTGCCGTCGTAGATGTCGCTGTAGCGAATGCGGCTATTAAGGAACAGCAGCCCGAATGGCACTTGAACTTTGTCTAACTCGTTCGCTGTTGAAATGATATGGACA
>CAYSFP010000185.1:0-1758 GCA_964430075.1 uncultured Planctomycetaceae bacterium
GCGGGCTGCCGGGGTGCCGGCCGTCGTCGCGCAGCTGTTGCTGGCCCGGGGCATTCACGATCTCGACGACGTGCGGCTATTCTTGGAGCCCAAGCTCAACGGGCTCCGCGATCCCGAGTTGCTGCCGGGCGCCGCGCAGGCCGCCGACCTGCTCTGCGCGGCGATTCAAGCCAAGCGGCGGATCACCATCTACGGCGACTACGACGCCGACGGCATGACCGCCACGGCCATCCTCGTGCGTTGCCTGCGGCTACTCGGCGCCGAGGCCGACTTCTACCTGCCGCACCGGATCGATGAAGGTTACGGCCTCAACGGCGAAGCGCTCGGCAAGCTCGCCACTCAGGGCGCCGACGTGGTGGTCACCGTCGATTGCGGCATCGCGAGCCTCGCGGAAGCCGAGCTCGCGGCGGAGCTGGGGCTCACGCTCGTCGTGACCGACCATCACCAGATGGCCGCGTCGCTGCCACGAGCAGCCGCGATTGTGCATCCGCAACTGCCCGGCAGCGACTACCCCTTCCCCGGCCTGTGCGGGGCGGCCGTCGCCCTCAAACTCGCCTGGGCCGTCTGCCAGCGTTCCTGCGGCGCCAAGCGCGTCAACGATCGGCTCAAGCAATTCCTCCTCCAGGCCGTCGGCCTCGCCGCGATCGGTACCGTCGCCGACGTCGTGCCGCTGGTCGACGAGAACCGCATCCTCGTCCGCCACGGCCTGACCAGCCTGCTGTCGTACCCGGTCGTCGGCGTCGCCGCCCTGCTGCGGCAGACCAAGCTGCACAGCAAACGCCAGATGGACGGCGAAGACCTGGCCTTCGTCATCGGCCCGCGTCTCAACGCCGCCGGCCGGCTCGGCCAAGCCGAGATCGGGCTCGAGCTCTTGATGACCGACGACGCCAGCCGCGCCGAGAAACTCGCGCAATACATCGAAGAGCTCAACGCGCAGCGCCAATCGCTCGAGCGCAGCATCTCGCGCGCGGCGGACAAGCAAGCCCGCGAGAAGTACGACCCCCGCCGCGACGCCGCGCTCGTGCTGGCCGACCCCGGCTGGCACGCTGGCATCATCGGCATCGTCGCGGGGCGGCTCGTCGACAAGCACGGCCTGCCGGCCGTCGTCGTCGCGCTCGATCCATTGGGCGTGAAACCCGGCATCGGCTCCGCGCGCAGCGTGCCCGGCTTCGACCTGCACGCGGCCCTCGCCGCCTGCGGCGAGCACCTCGAAGGCCACGGCGGCCACGCCGCGGCCGCGGGGCTCAAGGTGACCGAAGCCAAGCTGCCCGCGTTCCGCCGCGCGTTTTGCGAAGCCGCCGCCCGCGAGCTGGGCGGCGTCGCCCGCGCCGCGGAGCTCGTCGTCGACGCCGAAACCGCGCTGCCCTGCCTCACGCAGCAAATCGTCCACCAGATCGAAAGCCTCGCCCCCTTCGGCCACGGCAACTTGCGGCCCGTCCTTTGCGCCAGCAACGTCCGCCTCGCCGAACCGCCCAAACGCATGGGCGAAGCGGGCCGCCACCTGTCGATGACGTTCGACCAACAAGGCGTGCGCATCCGGGCCGTCGCCTTCGGCTGCGGCGACTGGGAGGAAGAGCTCGCCGCCATTCACGGCGACCTGTCGATCGCCTTCCGCCCGATGATCAACTGCTATCGCGGCCGCTCGTCGGTGGAAATCCACCTCGACGACTGGCGCGTGGGCGATTGACGGCTTTCGTCGATGTCCTTCATCCAGAAAAACCGCCCTTGGCGCTCTTGGCGTCCTTGGCGGTTTTTCTG
>CAYSFP010000185.1:1768-10752 GCA_964430075.1 uncultured Planctomycetaceae bacterium
CTTCATCCAGAAAAACCGCCAAGGACGCCAAGAGCGCCAAGGGCGGAAGGGGAAAACCACCAAGACACCAAGGAAGCGTAGAAGCAGATCCTAACTGCGAATCACGCGAGTCAAAGAAACTCCATTCGCGCCGATTCGCGTGATTCGCGGTTTTCTTCCCCTTCTTCGTCGTGTCTTCGTGCCTTGGTGGTTAATCCCCCTCCGACCTTGGCGCTCTTGGCGTCCTTGGCGGTTCCTCTCCTCCGAAATGCGACCAGCAAGTCTCGGCAATTCGTTCGGCCGTTGAGTGCTGGCGCCGCATCGCCGCCGATCGGCGTTTACCGAAGCGGGCGATTTGCGTATTCTGCGCCGCGGTGGGAATCCCCGCCGTTCGCCCGTTTCTCCTGCCTGGGAGCCCGTGGTCATGGAAGCCCGCCGTCGATCGTTGACACGATTTGCATTCACGTTGGTCGCCGCCCTCGCAGTCGCCGCACTGTGCGACACGTGCATCGCCCAAGAGTTCCGCATCGAAACCACCGTTTACATCGGCGACGTCGAGGAGCCGGCCAGTCGCTCGGTCACGCTGTTCGAGAAGTCGGCGGTTTACGAGTTCCTCGAAAACCCCGCACAGATCTTCGTCTACCGCGAGGTGAGCGACGAGCATCCCGCGCAATTCATCCTGCTCGATCCGGCCACGCAGCGGCGCACCGAGATCGACGTGGATCGCGTCGCCAAGCTCATGGAAAAGCTGGCGCATTGGGCCGCCGAGCAGGACGACAAGCTCGTGAAATTCTCGGCCAAGCCATCGTTCACCGAATCGTTCGACGCCGAATCGGGCAGCCTGACGCTCGCCAATCCCGAGTGGACCTACCGGGTTGCCACCGTGGCCGCCGACGACCGTGCGGCGCTCCAGCGCTATCGCACGTACATCGATCATTACACGCAACTGACGACGATGCTGCACAGCGCGCCTCCGCCAGGCCCGCGGCTGGCCCTGAACGCCGCCCTGTTCAACCGCGGCGCCGTGCCGGTGGAAATCCGCCGCACGATCGCCGGCGACGAGAAAAACGTGGCCCGGGCGGAGCACCTGTTCTCGTGGCGCCTGTCGCGGGCCGACCGCAACCGGCTGGACGAGGCCCAGAAGAAGCTGGCCAGCTACACGAAGGTCGAAAACGAGGCGTTCATCGCCGCCCGGGTGAAGCAGGACGCCGTGCGCGGGCAGTCGAAGTAATTACGACGAAGTCGTGAGTGTAGTCCTCTCGCTCCGCGAGAGGAACTCTTCGTCTCGCGGAGCGAGACGCCGACGCGAAATGGCATCACGACGATCGACGAGGCGTGGCTAGCTTCTGCGCATGTTTGCGCAATTGATCGAACGCCTTGTCGGCCAGAACCTCGGGGCTGTCCATCCCCTGCTGAATGAGGTCCCGAAGTTCATCCGGGCCCGTGGCTCCGGGGCTCAACGCCAATCCTTCGAGGCGCCGGAACAAGGGCTCCGGCACGAGATAGTATCGCTCCAGATTATCGCCGTTCACGACAGGAATTGGCTGGCCCGGCGCATCCTGAAGTGCGGCGATCTGCTGGGGCGTCAGGAAAAGTTCCATACGGCCATTGTACCTCGACGTCGGGACGATCCAACCTCTGCCCCGCTCAACCCGTGTGGTTATCCCCGCACCAGCGCGTGAAACCGCTTCGTCAGGTCGCGAGTGATCGGCCCCGGCGCGCCGTTGCCAATCACACGATCGTCCACCCGCACCACGGGGATAATCTCCGCCGCCGTGCCGGTGAGGAAACATTCATCGGCCACGTACACGTCGTGCTTGGTGAGCGCCGGCTCGGCGACTTCGATGCCCGCCTCGCGGGCCAGGTCGATCACCGCATTGCGCGTGACGCCCTCGAGAATCCCTGCATCTAAAGGCGGCGTCATGAGCCGACCGCGTTTCACCAGAAAGATGTTATCGCCCGTGCACTCGGCCACCTCGCCCTTGTGATTGAGCATCAGCACTTCGATGCAGCCGGCCTTGAGGCCCTCGATCTTGGCGAGGATGTTATTGAGGTAGTTGAGCGACTTGATCCGCGGGCTGAGCGCCGCGGGATGATTGCGGATCACGCTCGAGGTGATCAGCTCGAGGCCGTTGTCGTAGAACTCCTGCGGGTAGAGCTTGATCGCATCCGCGATGATGATGGTCTGCGGATTGCTGCAGCGATTGGGATCGAGTCCCAGCGTCCCCGAGCCGCGCGTGACGACCGCGCGAATGTAGCCGTCGACGATGCCGTTGGCCGCGATCGTGTCGTTGACCGCCGCGGCGAATCCGGCTTGCGTCAGCGGAATGTCCAACCGAATCGCCCGGGCCGAGTCGTACAGCCGCTCGACGTGCTCGGCCAGCTTGAACACCTTGCCGCCGTAGCTGCGCAGGCCCTCAAACACGCCGTCGCCGTAGAGCAAGCCGTGGTCGAACACGCTGACGACGGCTTCTTCTTGCGGAACCAGCTTGCCGCTGATGTAAACCTTGCGCGACGTTCCGGAGGGATTCACCGCAGAGGACACAGAGGACGCGGAGGGAGATGTGGAGGTTGCTGTCATAGGTTGTTTGCCAGGCGAACGATCCGTTGCTTTAATCCTACGGCGTAGGTTGAAACCACGGATTTCACGGATCACACGGATATTTTCGTTGCCGACGCACTCCGCAGTGGCGCTGGAGCGCTGTCACAGGGCATCCTCCGCCGCGCCAATTCCCATCCGTGAAATCCGTGTCATCCGTGGTTTCAATCAGCGCGACTTAGCGCTGTCGTATTAACAAGGGTACGTTGAAGTTCAAGAGTCCGGGGCCAAGTTCAGAATGAACTTGAATTGCCGCATCAACGATCTCGCCGCTGATATGATTGACGTCGATCATCAAAGGTTCGCAGGGGTGCGTTTGACAACTCTGCGCCCTCTGCGATCTCTGCGGTGAATCCTCTTAGCCCTTCTGAATGCGACCCTCCGCCAGACGAACGGTACGATCGGCCTGGCCGGCGATCCAGGGATCGTGCGTTACCATGACTATAGTGAGCTGCTCCCGCTGGTTCAACTCGCACAAGGTCTGCATGATCTGCTCGCCGGTGGTGCGATCGAGATTCCCCGTCGGCTCATCGGCCAGCAGCACCTTGGGGTTGGCGAGCAGCGCCCGGCCGATCGCCGCGCGCTGCATTTCGCCGCCCGACATCTCGCGCGGCTTGTGCCGCGCGCGGTGCGCAATGCCCAGTAGGTCCATCAGCTCGAACGCGCGGCGGCGATACTTCCCCCGCCGCCGCCAGTAACTGAAAGTGCTTTCGGCAATCAGCGCCGGCGCCAGGATGTTCTCCAGCGTCGTGAGCTCCGGCAGCAGGTGATAGAACTGAAAGATCATGCCGAAGTGGCGATTGCGCAGGATGTCGCGCGCCGCGGCCGGCAGGTTGTCGATGCGGTGCCCCTCGAAGTGCACCTCGCCGTCGTCGGGCGCATCGAGCGTGCCGAGCAAGTGCAGCAGCGTGCTCTTGCCGCACCCGCTGGGGCCGATAATGGCGACGAACTCGCCCTGACGCACTTCAAAATCGATGCCCTGCAGGACGGGGATGCCGACCGCGCCCTTGCGGTAGCTCTTGAACAACCCGCGCGTCGATAACAACATCGGGCCCAGCGCGGCCTGGGGCCTGGCCGCCGGCGCGGGTTCGGTCGCGGCGCCCGCCGCTTGCGACGCGCCTCGACTGGAACGCTGCTCCAGTTCCGCCAGCGTGCGCACGGCTGGCGGCGCTGCCGGCGCGATCGCCGCGCGCGGCGCCTCGGCGACGCGCCGCGGCGAAATCCAGGGCGGGGCGATCGACTCGTTCGCTTTCAGCTTGGTCATCGAACAACCCCAAGGGGCTCCTGTACCTGCAACATTCACGCGGGCCGCTCAGATTCCAAAGGGAAGGGATTCACCGCAGAGGACACGGAGGACACAGAGGTCGGATATTCGACGGAGTAAGCAGAGGTCGTTCAAAGGCAACTCTGGGAGCTATCAGATCATTAAGACTGATGATTCGTGGCATGCTTCCTGTCCCCCATCTCTGTGTCCTCTGTGCACTCCGTGGTGAATCTTCTCCCTGGTGTTTGGATAGGTCGTGACGTTGCTCATCGCAACCCCGCTGGTTTGCGCTACTCGAACCGCAGCGCACGCACCGGGTGCAACCGCGCCGCCCGCCGCGCCGGCAGCACGCTCGCCAGCACCGCGATGGCCACGGCGCCGGCCGTAATCCAGCCGATCGTCCACGGACTGAGGACCGTGGGAATCTCGTCAAAAAAGTACACCGACGGATCGAACACCGGCGCGCCTTGAACGCGCTCCAGCACGTCCGCCACCTCGTTGATGTGCGTGGAAAAGGCGACGCCCAGTAGCGTTCCGGCGCCGGCCCCCACGATACCCAGGCTCAGCCCATAGGCCAGGAAAATGCCCATCACGCCGCGGCCCGACGCCCCCAGCGATTTGAGAATGCCGATGTCCCGCGTCTTCTCCACGACGATCATGTAGAAAATCGCCAGGATGCCGAAGCCCGCCACCGCGACGATAAAGAACAGCAGAATGTTCAGCACGGTGGTCTCCGTCTGGATCGCGTGCAGCAACATCGCCTGGTTGTCTTGCCACGTGGTCACGCTGTACAGCGTGGGATCGAACGCCCCTCGCAGTTGGTCCCGCGCGACGTTCGCGTCGACGCCCGGCCGCAGCTTGATCTGGATCGACGTGAACCGCCCGACGCCGGTCGTCGGGTCGATCATGTTTCGGCTCTTCTGCAGATACTCCAACGGCACGAACGCCATCGACGCGTTCTCGATCCGCATCGGATCCTTATACACGTCGACGATCGTGTAGAAGTCGCTCAGCACGGTCGGCGGGATGAGCGTCGTCGGCATCACGACGCGCAGGTCGTCGCCGGGGCGAATGTACAACCGCGGCGTGCCGTCGGGATCGCGCACGCTGCATTCGCTGAGCGCCAGCACGATGCCCGGGTGCTGCTCCTGCGCGGGATCGAAGTCTCTGCCTTGCGCGGCTTGCTCGGGCGCCGCCGCGGCGAAGGGATCCGCAGCCAACGGGCTCGCACCCGGCGCCGCGATCGCCGCCGGTTGCGTCGCTTGATAAACCTGACGCTGCAGCCTCTCGTGCTCCGCCTTCGCCTGGCGATAGTCCCAACCGCAGAATTCCAGCTCCGGGCAGGGGGGCTCTTCGGACTTCGCGCCGCCGGCTTTCGGCGGTGCGCTATAGCCACGTTTGTGCAGATGGAACGACATCTGCTCCCGGTTGGCGCCGTGATACAGGCACTGGCCGAGGCTGCTCACCGACGAATACGTGGCCTCGTCGATGCCCACCAGCATCACGCCGCGCGTCGACGACGATTCGCCGATCTGCATGTAAAGTTGCGCGTACACGGCCACCGTCGGCGACATGCCCGTTGCGTCCATCCCCAGCTCCTGGCGGATGCGGGCCATATGGGCCGGCGCGTCCGGCTCGCCGTCCATCGAGCGCGTCTGCAGCACGAGATCGCCCAGCATGGCGTTCATCTCGCTCTGCATCTTGGCCGTAAAGCCGGCCATCACGCTGTTGACCACGATCATCGTGGCCACGCCGAGCGTGACGCTCACGATGCAGACCAGCGCGATATAGCGCGTGCGGAGATACCGCCAGCAGAGCAGAAGCTTGTACATGACGTCCCGTCCTTGGGAGTAGGGTGCGTGAAACGCACCAGCGTCGTATCATCCCGCAGCATGGTGCGTTTCACGCACCCTACTTCTCCGGCCGCAAGAGTGCGAAAACATCGCACGATTACTCGTCGTCCGCGACCTCGGTTTCGTGATTGTCCGTCGACGCGCGTTGGTAAACGCGTCGCGTCGTGAAGACTTCGTCCGCGTGCGACGCAAGAAACGTCTCAATATCCGCCGCCGTCGACGTGATTCGAAGCGTCTCCAGCGATGATCTCACGGTCGCTGCGCGAATTCCTTGCCGATTCTCCGCTAGCTTCCTGAGAACGTCCAAATTAAGTTGATCGATCGCAATCCAGTCGCCGCGCCGCTCGCAGCGACTGGGGAATGCCCATGGCATGGACTCCCGGGAACAAACTTGTCCATTGACGCGTTCGCGCACTGGCTCAATGTAAGTCCCTTCCGCCGCCTTAACGAGCACGAAGTCGGTAGAGTTGCCGCGCGCCGCGTCAGGGCTGAATAGCCTGTATTCCCCATCAGGCAACGAGACGATCTCAAGTTGATCGGGGAACACTTCGTACTGTAGCTGCCATACGCCGACGATCGCATCATCGACAACTAGTTCTCCCGACTCCGCCAACGAATGTTCGAACTTGACGCATCCCGTCGCAGCGGCGGTCAGTGCGCTCACGATGCATACCAGCGCGATGTAGCGCGTGCGGAGATACCGCCAGCAGAGCAGAAGCTTGTACATGACGTCCCGTCCTTGGGAGTAGGGTGCGTGAAACGCACCAGCGTCGTATCATCCCGCAGCGTGGTGCGTTTCACGCACCCTACTTCTCCGGCCGCAGCAGCGGAAACAAAATCACGTCGCGAATCGACTGCGCGTTGGTGAGCAGCATCACCAACCGGTCGATGCCGACGCCCAGCCCGCCCGCCGGCGGCATGCCGTGCCGCAGCGCGCGGATGAAGTCGTGGTCCATCTTCGCCATCGAGTCCTCTTCGCTCAGCCCCGCGAGCTGGCTCTTGAACAACTCCTCCTGCAAATCCGGATCGTTCAGTTCGGTATACGCGTTGGCGATCTCCATCCCCGCGACGAACAGCTCGAACCGCTCGGCGATCGCCGCGTCGTCCGCCTTCCGCTTCGTCAGCGGGCAAATGCTCGCCGGATAGTCCAGCACGAAGATCGGCCCCGCGAGCGCCCCCTCGACCTGCTCCTCGAACACGTCGTTCTTGATCACGTCGGGATGCCGCCCCGCCGTCTCGATCCCCAGCGACTTCGCCAGCTTCGCCACGCCAGCCTCGTCCGCCGCGTCGACGCCCGCATGCTCCGCGAACAGCTCCGCATACGTCCGCCGGGCGAACGGCGGCGTAAAGTCGATCGTCCGCTCGCCCCACGTCAGACGATAGTCGGTCGTCGCATGATCCGTGCCCCCCACCGCTTGAATCGCCTCGCAGATGCACTCCTCGGTGAGATCCATCATCGAGCGGTAATCGCCGTACGCCTGATAGGCTTCCAGCATCGTGAACTCCGGGTTGTGCCGCGGGCTGACGCCCTCGTTGCGGTACACCCGGCCCAGCTCGTACACCCGCTCGATGCCGCCCACCAGTAGCCGCTTGAGGTGCAGCTCCAGCGCGATCCGCATGAACAGGTCGATGTCCAGCGCATTGTGGTGCGTCGTGAACGGCCGCGCCGCGGCCCCGCCGGCGATCGCGTGCAGCGTGGGCCCCTCGACCTCGACGAACCCCCGCTCCGCCAGCGTGCGGCGAATCGCCGCGACAATCCGCGTCCGCGCGAGAAACCGCTCCAGCACCCCCTCGGTGTAGGTCAAATCGAGATACCGCTGCCGCTGCCGCAACTCCGGATCTTGCAGTCCGCTATGCTTCTCAGGCGGAACTTCGAGCGACTTGGTAAGGAAGAACAGCCGCTCCGCGAAGATTGACAGCTCGCCCGTCTTCGTGCGCCGCAAGGCGCCCTCGACGCCCACGATGTCGCCCAGGTCGAAGCACTGGGCCAGCTCCCAATCGTCGCCGACCTGCGACTTGCCGATAAACAGTTGAATCTGCCCCGTCATATCCCGAATGTCGACGAACTTCAGCTTGCCCGCGTCGCGCGACAGCACCACCCGGCCGGCGGCCCGCACCCGCGGCCCGGTCAACTCGCCGGCGCCCTGCTCGGCCAGCCAGGTGCGGAACGCCGCCCGCTGGTCCTCGGTCTCCAGCAGCGGCAGCGCGATCGCGGCCCCGTCGGTCCGCGTGAACACGATTTCGTCGGCCCGGGCGCGAATCTCGCCGATCATCTGCCGATCGTCGAACCGCCCGCCCCAGGGATCGTGCCCCAGCTCGACAATCCGCGCCAGCTTGGCCCGCCGGGCCGCTTCCAGAAACGAACGATCTTGCTCGTTGGCCGGTTCATCGGCATCGCCGTGCGTGTTCTCAGAATTGGCGTCGGTCATCGGCAGTGCAGCAAGGTTCATGTCAGACAACGACCGCCCCGCGGCGAGAGTCGTCCGCGCCGGGGGCCGTAGAGTTTCACTAAGCCCAAGGGAGCAAAGATTTTAGTGAACCCCAACCGCGGGTCAATGTCACCCCGCGCCCCGCCAGCCATCGACCCCAATCCGCCACAATCGATCGCCGCCGCTTGCCGCTTCGCTTCGCCCCGATGTCCCCCGCTAGCAAGCGACCAATCTCCCCCGCATCTCTCCGCGTCCTCTGCGGTGAAATTCAGTCAATGCCACCGCAATCAACCGTCAACCCCCACGTGTCCCCGCCAATCCGCTCCAACGCGACGCGTCCCCGCAGCAAATCGCCCGCCGCCTCAATCAGCGACCGACCCGTCTCGCGCAACACCCATGCGAACTCCCCCGCGTCGACGCGCCGCACCTCCCCGCGCCCGCCGCTCACGGGGCCTTCGTACTCCAGATAAGCCAACCGATGATCCGGGAGCTTCTGGGCGGCAACGGCCGCGCCCCCCGCCGTCGGCAACTCCATCAGCCGCCACGTGAGCAGAACCCCGCCGTCCTCCAGCATGAGATCCCAATGGCTGGGCTCGCTGGCGCCGGCAGGCAGCTCGTGACGCAACAAAACAAATCGCGGCATGACTGCCAGTGTGCGGCATCGGGGCTGGGAAAGCGAGCAACAGCGATTCCGTGTCTGGCAACTTGTCTGGCAAGTAGTTATGGCAGCGGTTCGATAATAGCCCCGGGCGTTTACAGGATGATGCAAGTGCTATCGGGCCCCGTAGGGCCAAGTCGTGTAGCCGGAGCGCAAGCTCCTGGTGAGCTGGGACGAATCACTCGAAAGCCCCCGCGGGGCG
>CAYSFP010000186.1:0-10747 GCA_964430075.1 uncultured Planctomycetaceae bacterium
CCCGCAAAAATCGGCCGCCGTAGAGTATAACGACGTCCGCGGGACCAGTCTGCGCAGCCGTCGGAGAACCCGGTCGCGAAACCGCCGCAAAAGCGACTCATGAAGCCGGCGGACGGCGGGGAGCGCAGAATGCTCTGCTTGCCTGCGAATCGACTTCTGCGGGTGCCGCGTGCGCTCGTACTTACGCCTTCGAAAGGTTGTTGAACCATGGCCGACGTCACCCGTCACGACACCGTCAAGAGCGACGTCGTTCTCGCGGGCGACGAAACGACCGTCCATCGCCGC
This sequence comes from uncultured Planctomycetaceae bacterium, assembly GCA_964430075.1. Classification (GTDB taxonomy): domain Bacteria; phylum Planctomycetota; class Planctomycetia; order Pirellulales; family Lacipirellulaceae; genus Lacipirellula. The sequence goes on from CAYSFP010000186.1 coordinate 286, forward strand.
GATGTCGAGACGGTGGCCGAGTCCTCCTGGCCGCGGTACGCCCAGCCCGAATTGGGCGCGTTCGGCAACTACGAGCTGTTGTCGAAACTCGGCGAAGGCGGCATGGGCATCGTGTACCGCGCCCGGCAAAAAGGGGCGGACCGCGTCGTTGCCTTGAAGATTGTCCACACGAATCGGGCTGGTAGCAGTCGGGAAGCGACGCGCGCCAAGGCTCTCGAGCGATTCCGCATCGAAGCCCAGGCGGCGGCCCAACTCGAACACGAGAACGTCGTCCCGGTTTATGACGTCGGCGAGATCGGCGAGCACCTGTACTTTTCGATGCGGCTGGTCGAAGGCCAGAGCCTGAACGAGGTGATCCGGAACGAGCCGCTGGACCCGCGCCGTGCTGCCCGCTACATGGTTGGGATCGCTCGCGGCGTCGCGGCGGCCCATCGCAAGGGGATCCTGCATCGCGACCTGAAGCCGCACAACGTGATGCTGGACGAGGCGATCGATCGTCCGTTGGTCGCCGACTTCGGCCTGGCGAAGGTGGTCGAGGCCGACGACCAGGTGACGCGCACCGGGGAGGTGATCGGCACGCCGTCGTACATGCCGCCCGAGCAGATTTCGAGCGCCGCGACGGTGGACGCACGGGCGGACATCTACGCGCTGGGCGCCACGCTGTACCACCTGGTGGTCGGCAAGCCGCCGTTTCAGGCGGCCAACACGCTCGCCACGATGCGGCAGGTGCTGTATCAGGAGCCGGTGGCGCCGCGCGAGCTCAACGAGGCGCTGGACCTCGACCTCGACACGATCTGCGTCAAATGCCTGCAGAAGGAGCCTGCGAAGCGGTACGCAACAGCGGACGAGCTGGCCGACGACCTGGAGCGGTATCTTGCGGGAAAGCCAATCGCCGCGCGGCCAATCAGCCGGCCGGAGCGCGTGGTTCGCTGGGCGCGGCGAAATCCGTTGCCCGCGGCGCTGGCCGGCCTGGCGGGCGTGCTGGCCGCAGCCGTGTTCGCGGCGACGGCGATTGGCTATCTGACTACGAGCGCCGCGCTGGCCAAGAGCGAGCGCAACTTCGAGATCGCTCGCGACAGCATCGACGAACTGTACACGGACGTTGCCGACATCGATCTCGAAAACGCGCCCGGCATGCAGCCGCTCAAGGAGAAGCTGCTGACGCGGTCGCTCGCTTACTACGAGCGACTGATCGCGGAGCACGAGAAGGACGGCAGCCTGACCGCCGACTTCGCCGCCAACCAGTTTCGCGTCGGCGTGATCCTCGATCAACTCGGTAAGACGGCGGACGCCGGGCCGCATTACGAAGAAGCCAAGCGGATCCAGGCGGACCTACTGGCCGCGGATCCGACGAATGCCGATCTGCAAATCGCGTTGAGCGATACGTGGAACGAGCTGGGGCGCGTCGCCCAACGCAGCGGCGACCTGGCGGCGGCCGAGAAGGCGTTTCGCGAGGCCGAGCGGCTGCGCGTGGCCCTCGTGGAAACCGACGGCGGCAACAATGAGTTTCAACGCAAGCTGGCGAACATTCGGATGAATCTCGGCCTGCTGGCTGCGCGCAATAAGGATTTTGACGCCGCCCAAGCTCTGTACGACGGCGCCCAAAGCGTGCGCATGGGGCTGCTCGAAAAAGAAAAGAACACTCGTGTGCTCGAGGACGTGGCCAAGGGACTGTTCAATCAGGCCACGCTCCTGATTCAGCGCGACGACCTGGCGGCCGCCGCGGCTCGGCTCCGCGATGCGATCGCGACGTTTGAAGAGTTGCTCGCCAGCGAGCCGACGAGCCTAAAGTATCGATCGCGATTGGCGGTGGCGCAGTCGACGCTGGCCGATGTTTTGCAGTTGGATGGGCAGTACGACGCCGCGCTAGCCGTGTACGCCGACGGGCAGGCCAATCTGCAGGTGCTGGTGGACGAGAGTCCGCTCGTGGAGCAGTTCCAAGAACAGCTCACGACGCTGCAAATTGGTCGGGCACAGCTCGAATTGAACGTCGGCCACGAGCTAGCGAAGCAGGCCATTGCCGGCGGGGACGGCGCCGAAGACGCGGCTGCGGCGAGCGAGACCCATTTCAAGCAGTGCGAAACGCTGCTGCTTTCGGCCGAGGAGCGGCTACGGAAACAGCTCGGTCGCAACGACGCCGTCGCGACGACGCGGCTGAATCTGGCCCGCGTGCTGCAGGTGCTGGGCGACGTGCGGCTGGCTTTTCAAGACGTTGCCGGGGCGCGGTCGCGGTTTCAGACGGCGCTCGACGAGCTGAACGCCCTGCCGGCCGACGCCGCGGCGACGCCCACGGCCAGCGAGTTGCGCACGAGCATCGAGCAAAGCCTGAAGGATGCGTCGGCGGCCGGCGAGGCGTGAGTGTAGTCCCCTCGCTCCGCGAGACGACTACACATCATTTGCTTGGCGGCGCATCCGGTTTGCAATAAGATGAAGTCAGCCAGGTCCATTGCGCTGGCCGCCGGACGCGCTCATTTTCCTATTCACCGGCGCCGGCGTTCCCCCGAAGCCCATCGACGCCTGCTGATCTCCTGATGTTAAAGTACTTGAGGAACTTTCGCACAGCCGCCCTGCGCGCCGTCATCGTCGGCGCCTCGCTGTGCGCGGCGCTCCTGGCAAGCGAATGCCGCGCCGTGATCCGCTACACCGGCGTGAACCTCTCCGCCGCCGAATTCGGCGGCGTGCCCACGCCGGGGAATCTCGGGATCTACGGCCAAGCTTACACCTATCCCACCGCCAATGAAGTGACGTACTACATGGGCAAGGGAATGAACATCTTTCGGCTGCCGTTCCGCTGGGAGCGGATGCAGCCGGAGCAAATGGGCGAGCTGCGCGCCTCCGAGTTGGCGCGTATGGACACGTTTGTCAATTTTGCAACCAACGCGGGGGCTACGGTCATCATCGAGCCGCATAATTTCCAGCGGTACTATCCCGATCCGAATAACTTCCAGCAGTCGGCGCAGGGGCTGGTGGGCACGGCGGTGCCGAATGCGGCGTTGGTGGATTTCTGGGTGAAGCTGGCCGACCATTACAAGGACAACGGCCGCGTGATCTTCAACCTGATGAACGAGCCGACCACGTTGCCGACGGAGCAACTCGTCGCAACCACCAATCAAGTGATCGCGGGCATCCGAGGAACCGGCGCCACGAACATCATTCACGTGCCGGGCAACGCCTACACCGGGGCGCATGCCTGGAGTCAGAACTGGTACGGCACGCCCAACTCCGTAGCGATGCTGAACGTCGTCGACCCCGCCGAGAATATGGTGTTTGAAGTCCACCAATATCTGGACTACAACTCGTCCGGCACGGCCAACTCGGCCGGTTCCAACCCGCAAATCGGCACGGCGGCGAGCCCCAACAATACGAACATCGGCGTCCAGCGTTTGGCCGCCTTTACGAATTGGCTCAAGACGCACAACCTGCGCGGCTTCCTCGGCGAGTTTGCGCTGCCGAACGACCGGTTCGGCGACGGCAACAAGACCACCGGCAGCACGGTCAATCGCCCGCGCTTGGCCGACGAGACCCTCGCGGCGATGCTCGGCCATATCGCCGCCAACGACGATGTGTGGGAAGGCTGGGCTTGGTGGGGCGGCGGGCCGTGGTGGAACAGCGGATCCTATATGTTCGGACTGGGGCCGTCGAACAACAACTACGTCAATCCGACGGCCGAGCAAGAGGCCGCCGCCCTGCCCTACCTGTTGCCCTACATGGCGCCTGAGTTTGTCGCTCCGGCGGGCGATTTCAACCAGGACGATCTGGTGGACGACCGCGACCTGATCTTGTGGCGGATGTCCTTTGGCCGCTCGGGCCTCGACCTGGCCGCCGACGGGGACGGCGACGGCGACGTGGACGGCAACGATTTTCTCGTCTGGCAGCAAACAATTGGGATGACCGCGGTCGCCGCGGCAGCGCCCACGGTCCGCGTTCCGGAACCGGCGACGGCCGCGCTTGCGGCGATCGCCATGGCGCTTGCGGGCGGGCGACGACGGGGCTGCGCCCGGTGATCGAGCGTCCGATCTCCAATCGTGCGAAAGCCACCGGCCCTGCCGGTGGACTCTTGATCTGACTGGTGAGGCGCGTCCGGCGAGATGCGCGCACGAGGGTGGACAGATTCGGAGGGACAACTGCTGGGTCAGGGCCGCGGCGCCTTGATGTCGATCTGGCCGTCGCCCGTGTCAATCACCAGCGGCGTTGTGCCTAAGTGCGCGTACTCCTCGGGAATAAGGAGATTACCGTCCTTGTCCGTTGCATACTGCAGCGCCACCTTGTGCTTGCCGGGGATCAGGCCGTCGCCGTATTTCAGGCTGGTCGCGGACGTGAACTTGCCGCTGGCGTCGACCGACGCGCCGGCTGGCCGCGGGTGCATGCCGTCCACGGGCTTGGCGTCGAGCGACTCGAACTGCAGCATGATCCCCGCGGCGGGGATCGGCTGGCCGTCTTCATAGGAGACGGTCCCCTCGACGGGCATGTACTCGAACGGCCCGTCGTCCCCGCAGCCGGCAACGAGCGCCGTTGCCGCCAGCCATGCGAAGGCCTGGTTTCGACGCGAGATCATTTTTTTAACCGCTGAGCAACAGTAATCGGATAAGAGAGTCAAATGAAACTAAAATGCCAAGATGCTGAGATATCTTGATTGGCGTCGATTAGCGCTTATTGGCGTTCCTCTTCCCAAAAATCCATCGGTCCAGCGTCCGCCACAGAGTCAGTCACGACGGGGATCGCCCTACTCGGGCAATTGAAACGCGAAGCCATCGGACGAGGCGTTCAGCCGCTGCCAGACGCCGAAATTCTGCTCTTGAACGTCGGCCGCGTTCGTGCCCAGATACTCGCCCGTGCCCACGCGGCCTGCGTCGACGAAGTCGCCAATAAACCGTACGCTCGCGTCGGCCATGGCGCAGAACGCGCCGCCGGGATGCACGCTGCGGACCACCGACTGGGCGCTGCCCCAGCCGTTGCCCCACATGCATGCGGCGCGCATCGTCGGCTCGGTGACTTCATTGCGAACCTGATCGCGCCCGATGAAGTCGTCCTCCTCGCCCAGGCAACTGTTGACGCCCACCGTGCCATTGAAGGCGTGACGGCAGTGGAAATTCGACGCGCACATCCCCATCGCCCACACGCCGCGGCGATCACTGGGCGACAAGCCGGCGCGCATCTCGCCGAGCAGGATGGTGTTGGTCGTGCCGTCGGTGATCTGCCTGATCGCCTTCTCGGCGCCACCGACGACGGCAATGCCCATATTGAAGTCGAGCCGATCGTGAAATCCCTGCGCGGCTCCGGCGATGGGCGCGAGCCCCAACACTTCACGCAGTCGGGCGACGTCGGGGTAGAACTGAGCGGCGTTCAAGCCGTAGTTGCCGCGGGCAAACTCGACGCCGCCGGAGGTCGTGAACGGCGCCTGGGCGAAAGCGTCCGACGGGCATTGAAACATGCCCAGCGGCGTTCCGACCAGCGGGGAATTCACCGTGGCGTTGCCTGCCGTCGATGCAATCAGCGCGACCGGAGGCGTCCCGCGCACCTGGAATCGGTTGTACAACTGCTGTTGTTCAAGCTGCGGCAGGATCTCGATCGTCCATGTGTTGTAGAGCTGCGACTGGCCGGCCAGCACGTTGGGAACTTGCAGTGCGCCGCCAGCCGAGAGGCGAATCGGATAAATGGGCGCCGGAAACTTTTCCCTGGCGTCGTGGTAGTTGAGCACGGCCAGCGCGACGTTCCGCAGATTATTCTGGCAGCTCGCCCTCCGCGCCGCTTCGCGCGCTGCCTGGATTGCGGGCAGCAGCAGCGCGACCAGGACGCCGATGATGGCGATCACGACCAACAGCTCAACGAGGGTGAAACCGCGACCGCCTCCTTGACTGCCGGTTGATTTCACTGTGTGCTCCCTACTCTCGTCGTCTGCGAGCGTGTGCACGGCGCCATTCAGCGCCGCGGCCAGGTCACCGCTTCGATCGACCTCGCAGAGCGCCAAACGCCGCGAGACAAATCACCGACAGCGCCGCAGTCCCCGGCTCGGGTACGGCCTGGGTCGACGCCACCGCCGGCGTGGCATCGTTGCCAAGCTGGCGTTGCCAGATCAGGAAGTCGTTGCCGTCGGTCACGCCGTTGTCGTCGGCGTCCGACAGGCCGTTCCCCGCCTGGAAGTCCGCCTTCCACTTGGCTAGGTCCGCGGCGTCGACGTCGCCGTCGTGATCGAAGTCGGCGTCCAGCGCCACCGACGACAACAATCGGAAGTTGTCGATATGGACCAATTGAGTTTGCCCGCCGTTGCCTTGAAGCGTGATCGCGAATTCCAGGTGATTGGTGTCCTCGGGAATCGGCGTGGCCTTCAGATTCGTCGGCGCCCCGCCGACCACTTGAAAGAAGTCGGCCAACCGGAACGATATCGTCAACGGCTCGTCCGGCGTGATCATGTCGGGAGTAATCTCGGACGTAACCGCGATCGCGATGTCCTCGTTCTGGATCGCCACGTTGTTGCCCAACGCATCGGTCGCGAAACCGTTGTCGAACTGGAACTGCGAGTCCGGTCCGCCCGTGCCGTCGATGTCGTGCCAGATGCCCATGACGACCTTCATGAAGCCGGCATGCAGGATTGGCGTGACGGCGACGGGACCGGACCCCGGATCGGTGTTGGCCGGGTCGCTGTAGACCAGATCAAACTGAATGACGTCGGCCTTATTGAGCTTCCGGGCGAGCGAGGTGATCTGCGACTGGACGCCCGCGTCCACGGGCGTCAGCGGATCGTCATCGGGATCCGAATCCAGCAGGTAGCCCATGCCCCAGCGGAAGCCCGTGCCGTTGGACGTATCCGCAAGCAAAGACCGGCCCCCCGGCGCCAAGACGGGATGGCCGTTGTTGTAATCCACGGCGCCAAATGTGGAGTTGGTGATCTCATAAGTGTTTTCGTGACCGGCGCGGCCCGCGTCCGACCAACCCTGCAGCGTTCCGTCCTCCCAGTCGAACAGCACTTCCGCCACGATCGGCGTGGCTGGCTTCAATCGAATGTTGTCGATGTAATACTTGGCGCCGGTGGTGGGATCGGGAGTCGCGGGGTCGGCGGCGTTGCCGGGCGCAAAGCGGTTGCTATCGCCGCCAAACTGCAATTGGTAGTAGCTGGAGAGCTCGCCCAGCGGAATGCCCGACTGAAGGAGCGTTGCCATGGGGACCAAGATCGTTTGCTTGCCGACGCCGCCGTAGAGGCTGCCGGTGTTGTATTGACCGAAACCAGTCGTGCCGAAGTCGTCCGTATAACTGAATCCCACGCGCAACGCCGCCCGCGTGGGGCCGGCGTCGATGGGATCGGCGGCCGTCGTCAGCGGCGCGTTCGTCCAACTGTCGGCCGTGGTCGTGATATCAAAGAGCAGGTTCCACGCAGACGGATCGGCGGCGACCGCCTGAAACGCGGCGACCTGGGCCTCGTCCGCGGGATTGCCGAGCAGAAAGTCGCGCTGCACGGCCATGCCGCCCAGCGCGCCCCAGCCGCCGCTGATGCCGTCGTCGGTTTCAAAGGCGCCCTCGAGTTCCAGAAGCATGCTGCTCGCGCCGCGCGTCGCGCCGACGGAACTCTGCGAATGACCAACGTAAATGGGATCGGCGGTCGTGAATACGGCGGCGACGCCATCGGGACCTTCAAACGATTCGAGCACGACCGGCGGAGCGAAGACCTGCGCGTCGGCAGACGAATTGAGTAGTGCAATCACAGCCGCCGTGGCGCCCAGTGTGCATGCCGCGCGGCGACGCCGACGTGCTGCCAATCGAGTAGCCATGTTCGTCATTCTCCCTGGTACTCTGGTCGCGCAAAATCGCGAACGCAGAAAAATCGAGAACGCAGAAAAATCGAGAACGGATTCCGTGATGAGAGTCGTGGCGCAGCCAAGACGGCCGCGCTCTTAGGAGATCAGGCCAAACGAATCCAAATAAGACGATCAGATCGCAACTTGAAAAGGTACTATCGCGGCGAGGCGTCGTTCGGCGTCCACGCTTCCCCGCTTAGCGAAACCGGCACGTTTAACCGACGCTGCTGCTCTCGCCGCAGCGTCCGCGCCGCTCCGACGTTGACCGATTGACTTTACTTGAGTCCCGCCGCTCAGGCGGACCTTGGTAAACAACGCCCCCGCGGGCGTGATCGTTTGCCTTGTCGCCGCAATGAGGGCACGGCGTCGCCGGACCCGATAGCGAACGTCCGAGCCTTGCTCAAGTACTTGCATTCTGCGTTCGCGTACATCGGTCGTCAAGAACAACCGCCGCTTTTGCGTAAAAGCGCCCTTTGGCGTGGTTCGATTGCAGCGCCGAAGTTGCGCCAGCCAAGGGAAGCCCGACGGCGTCGGCGAACAACGGCCATTTGCAGAAGCTTCGACGCCGCCGGCGCCGTTTCCACGACGGGCCGCCAGGGCGCCTATTAATCGGATTCCGCGAATGGACATTTTTGTTGGACAAACGATTGCGGGGCGTTTCAAACGATGCTTATTATAGTACTTGCAAGGTGTGGGACGCTTATCACCGCTGGCTGCTTTTCTACGACGCGTCTGTCTTCACTGGACCTTGAGGCGTCAACTCATTTGCTGGGTTCAAGTACTTTACTTTGATGGGAGGAGCTCATGATGTTGAACAGAATGTTGGGACTGGCGGCAATCACACTGGCGGCATTACTCGCGCTGCCGGCCAACGCGCAAGTCGTGATTGGCGACTTTGAGGGCGCCAATGGAACGAACACCGATGGTTGGATCACGTACACCGACGGCGGAACAACGTCCGTCTTGAGCAACGTTAATAATGCGGCCGTCGCGACGCTCAACGCCGCAGCCCTCCGCGTCGCCGGCGGCGCCGGGCCCGACGGCAATACCGGCAATTTCTGGGTCATGACTTTCGACAACAACGCTCGGCCGACGCTCGCCGCCGACATCGCGGCCAACCGCTTGCTCAAGGCGGACGTCACGTTTGTGGCCACGCAATTTGACGAAGTTACCAACAACTGGGCGCAGTTCAACAAGATCTCCGTCAATAACGGCGGTGGATGGCAAGAAGTGGAGCCAGCGGCGGATCCGGGTTGGAACGCCTCGTTGGGAAATCTTACTTATACCTACACGTGGGATTTGAGCGCGGTGGACGTTCCCGACACGGCGAGCGGCGCCTTTAGCCAGATCCACATGTCTGCAAATTTCGACCGAGGATCGTTCGGCGCTGCCGGGCAGCCGCCCATTCCGGCGTTCTTTGTCGATAATATTCGCCTCGAGGCGGCCATTCCGGAGCCAGCCGCTGCGGCGCTCGCGGCAACCATGCTCGGCAGCCTGGGGCTCTTCAGGCGGCGGAGATAGTCGGTTGGCGCTGCATCCGGCCTTTCGCTTCGGGGCGCTTGACTTGTTCGATGCAGGGCGGCTGGGAACAGCCGCCCTGCTTCTTGCGCCTTGAGAAAAAAGGCCGCTGAGCCGCAGCTCGCGCGGTCTGCCTGGCGGGGGAACTCCACCAAGGCGAGAGGCTTTACCACGTGGCGCGAGTTTGGTAAACTACTTGAGCGTGGGCATTTATAGTGATCTTGCAGTTCACTTCCTCGTCCCGACGGCTCTTCGTGGCGGAGGCGCGCCTGCGATGGCGCAATCTGGCCGGATCATCGTCATGACGCTTGCGGCGGCGACCTGCGGGCTGTCGATCGGCTGCGAACGCGGCGGCGGCCAGGCCGCTTCGGAGAGGGATCGCCAGACGGCGATCGCGCTGAAGTTGGCGGGCGTTGCCTACGGCGAATACCTCGCCGCCAATCGCGGAACGCCGCCCAAAGACGTTGCCGCGCTGCGCAGACATATCGAGTCGAGGCTTCCCGACTTGCAAGTCAATGGCGTGAAGAGCGCCGATGATTTGCTCATCTCGCCGCGCGACGGCGAGCCTTTCGTGGTGATCTCCGGCGCGCTCATCGCGCCGCCGGAGCAGCCTGACGCCCCATGGGCATTGCATGAGGCGACGGGCGTGGATGGCAGGCGCATGGTTGGCAGCGCACGCGGCGTTGTCGTGGAGCTATCGCCCGAGGAGTTTGCACAACAATTCCCGGTGGCGCGTTGAGCGCGTCCGCGCGGCTTAGGACTTGCTGCTCGTTTTCGTCGAAACATTTCAGGATCAGCCCCATGTGTCCTCGTCGCATGCCTGTGCGTCACGGTTTTACGCTCGTGGAGCTGCTGGTCGTGATTGCCATTATCGGCGTACTCGTCGCTCTCTTGTTGCCCGCGGTCCAGGCGGCCCGTGAGGCGGCGCGGCGGACCGATTGCAGCAATCGGCTGCGGCAAGTCGGCTTATCCATGCAGAACCACGTCGACGCACTGAAGGTGTTTCCCACGGGCGGGTCGGGGCCGAATCCCAACATCGCGGCATTTCTCACGGGCGGCCGCCCGAACGGGCCCAATCGCCAAGGACTGGGGTGGGGCTACGAATGGCACTTGAACTTTGTCTAACTCGTTCGCTGTTGAAATGATATGGACAT
>CAYSFP010000187.1:0-10709 GCA_964430075.1 uncultured Planctomycetaceae bacterium
AGTCGCCCGAGCGCAGGTGCTACCCCTCGCGAAGCGACCGGGGAGGGGGGAAGCGAAGCGTACACGCGCTGCCCTGGGCGCACCGTGTACCCGCCGCCTCACCCCTCCCTGACCCTCCCCATCAAGGGGAGGGGATCGGAGAATTGTGCGCGCCGCGTTGCTGTCGCGGAGTTGCTGCGCTGGCAGATGCCTCATCTTGTTCGAGGGAGGGGAATTGGAAACCGGCCTGGCTAATCTAAGTTGTGGTTGGTTTCTTCGCCCGCGCGGGTGACGAGGGCGAAACGCACCTCGGGATCCGATTCCGTGCCGACCCAGCGCACCGAGCCGTCGACCAGCGCGAATTGGACGCCGCCGGGATGGTCGCTGCGGTAGGTGCGGGCGCTGTCGGGGTGGACGTACACGGACGTGTTGTTGTACAGCTCGGGGAACGATCGGGCCATGTGCCCCCAGGCCAGCGCCCAGTAGCCGTGGGCCCAGGTCTGGTCGCCCCAGCGGGGCTGGCCGTTGACGCCCGGGCAATTGCTCCACTTGAAACCGGCGTGGCCGAAGTTGGTCTCGCCCAGCAGGAGCGTGTTGGACGAACCGTCGGTGAACGCTTCCATGCCCAGCTTGTAGGCGCCCGTCTCCGGCGGGTCGTCGAACGCCCCGACGAGCTTGCTGTTGTAGTCGGTGGTCGCCGAGATCAAGTAGCTGGACGGGCCGAGCTGCTCGCCGCAGCCGGTGAAGGGCATGTCCCGAGGGATGCTCATCGACGGGCACATGTAGAGGTCGACCGGCTTGCTGGTGATCGGCAGATTGTGCGGATCGGTGATCGGCCGCGAAATGTCGTACTGCGCAAAGAGGTTGTTCTGCTCCAGGTAAGGGAGCAGCAGCACCAGGGCGCTGCCGAGCTGCGTGTAGCGCTCGCCGGAACCGGCGCCGTCGGCCGCGGGGTCGGCGACCAGGCCGCCGCCGGCGCTGAGCACCTTGGGCGGCGGCAGCGTGCGGCGGGCCGCGTAGAAATTCTGGACCGCCAGCCCCACTTGCTTGAGATTGTTGCGGCAACTGCAGCGGCGGGCCGCCTCGCGGGCCGCCTGGACGGCCGGCAGCAGCAGGGCCACCAGCACGCCGATGATGGCGATGACCACGAGCAGTTCGACGAGGGTAAAACCGCGGCGGGACGCGCGGGCAGCGAGGGCAGGGCATCGGAGGCGGCGGCCGAGTCGCCGACGCCGATGCCGGCTCGCGGCGCCAAGAACGATGAGGCCGCTGGCCGCGAGCGCTCCTCCGGCGGGCTCGGGGACGGCGGAGGCAAAGCCACTGGCCGCCGCCGTTGATGACGCGACCGCACCGAAGTTCGCCCGCCAGTCGGCGAGATCCTCGGCGGTGAGCGGATCGACCACGGCGCCCACGCGCTGCTGCCACACGAGAAAATCGTTGCCGTCGACGTCCGAATCGCCGTCGAAATCGCCGGCCAGGCCTTCGCTGATTTCGAAATCGAGCGCCAACGTCGGGGGCAGCCCGTTGACGACGCCGCCGGCCGATTCCCGCATGTACCAGCGCGGGAACGCCCCGCCGACGCCCATCTGACCGGTGACGTGCGCCGTCGACAGGAAGAACCCCAGGGCGCCTTGGGCCAGCGAGTCTTGCACATAGCGCCGCACGCCAGGCAGGCTCAGGTCGATCGTAAAGGTGAACGTCGTGCGATTGGGAACATCGGCGCCGACGGCGAGCGCCGCCTGCCCCACGGCCCACGGCTCGGCTTCGAACGGTTCGGTGAAGCCGCTCGGCTCGGTGGCGCTCGATCCGCCCGTGATGTTGTTCGAGACGTCGACGTACTGACCCGGGGCGTCGCCGCCGATGACGGGGTACACAACCGATTGGAGGTGGGGCCCGGAGTCCGGTTCGACGGATTCGGTGAACTGTTCGGGATCCGAATCATCGAACCCGAACCGCGTGTAGCCGTGGCGAAAGCCCGCGCCGTACAGTTCCACCGGCATCTGGGCCGTGACGGCGCCGGTGCGAATCCTTTCGAGGAATTCCGTGCGCGGGATGTGCGCCGGCTCGTACTGGACGGGGTCGTTGTCGACGCGTTTGAAGATCGTGGCCGTGAGCGTGAGCGATGCAATATTGTACTTTTGCGGTTCGAGGCCGGTGGGCACGAGCGACGAGGTGTCGAACGCGAAGACGACCGAGCTGGCCCGCGCCGGCAAGGGGGCGCCCAGTTCGGATTCCGGAGGCGGAATAAAGTCGGAATCGAGCGGGAAGAAGTCGTTCGTTTCCGGATTGATCTCGAAGCCGCCGCCGAAGGTCGACGCGGTGCTGGCGTTGTGGTCGAAGGCGTTGTGGTAGGTCCACACGTCGAGGTCGGGCGCATCCCACGAGGCGACCTCGGCATGGGCGCCGTGCATGGCGACGAGCGCAATCACAGCGGCCAAAGCCTGAACCGCTCCAGGCGGTCTTCGCGCTGGGAATTTCTGCGATCTCTTCTGCGTATTGAAACGTCGCATCCTGAGTTTCTTCGCAAGCTTTTTATGCAGGTGAGTTGAAATACCCGCCGGCCGGTGGGGTGTTCCGACCGGCGGGCCCATGCGAGGCGCCAGGCGTGCCGGCGCGACTATCGCGTGCCCCGCCGCCGCACGGCGAGGACGCCAATCAGACCCGCTCCCGCGAGCGCTGCGGCGGCCGGCTCGGGAACCGCGGCCGGCGCCGTCGCGTCGAAGACGGCGGGGCCAGTGAGGTACTCCAACTGGGCGCCCATCAGGCTCAGGTGGGGGCCGCCGCCGAAGGCGACGCTGTAACTTGGCGCCGTCGTCGTCTGCCACTCCGCCCAGTAGTAGCTGCGTCCGCCGGCGACGCCGCGATTGACGAACTCGGTCGGCGGCGTGCTGCCGCCCAACAGGACGCTCGCGTCGGAGAGCGGCGTGCCGCCCGCGGAGACGGCGATCTGCAGCACCAACGTCGTGAAGGCCTCCGCGGCCGCCGCGTTGCTCACGTCAATCGTGTGCGTGGCAATGCTCGACCCCGCGTAGAGGTCGAAGCCGGAGGTGATCTGCGGTCCCGGCACGCCTGGCGGAATGGTCGCGTTCGTCACGGACAGGGCGGACGTGCCCGTTCCTTGCGAGCGGACATCCGGCGGGTGCGGTCCGGCCAGGCCGATGGTGCCGGCGGGGTCGAACACGTCCCACTCGAACGCGCCCTGGGCGGCGGGCAGGTCGGAAAACAGCGTATTGGCGTGTAGCGTCGAGACCGACGCGAATGACACAGCCAACGAGGCGGCGAGACGAACCAACAACTTCATCAGTCTTCTCCAGGTGAAGCAGCCATCCTGCAAGGGTGGAAGGAAGCGGACGGAGCAGAGCGAGTTCCACCGCTTGTCGAACATTCCGCTGCCGCGCCAACGCGCGATGATGGTCCTAGCTGGCAACGACGGAAGAAAAAGTCGCGGTGCTGGCGGGAACGGACTTGATATCGAGTCTCAGTAGCGATAGATTATCGCACCTACGCTGGCCGTCAATGGGGTTCGGCCGCGTTTTTTCGAGTTTTTCCGCCAGCCAAGCCGCCGCCCCACCCTGTGCCAGGCGGCGCGCCAGCTCTGGTCCCCAAGGAAACCCATTCTCATGAACGCTTCCTGCGAACATGAAGCGGTCCGCCGGGCGCGCTCCCTTGAGGCCCACGGATTTCGCCGGGCCGCGATCGACGTGCTCGAGGCCGCCCTGATTGCCGAACCCGACGCCGGGCCGCTGCGGCGGCTGCGGGCCGTCCTGCTGGATCGCGACGGCCGACCGGCCGAGGCCTTCGCGGAAGTCGAGCGGGCCCTGATCCTGGCCCCGCTGGCGCCGGCGGAGCTCTTGATCCTGGCCCAAGGCTATGCGCGGGCCGGGCTCACGGCGTCGGCCGTCGACGTGTACGAACAGTTGGCGGCGGCCGATGGGGCGCCGTACGAACTTTGGCCCGCGCTGTTCGCCGGGCTGGCGACGGCGGGCCGCTGGCAAGCCGCCCTGGCGGTGTGCCGCCGCGCCGCCGAACAGCGCCCCGAGGACGACGCTGTGTATTACGCCACGGCCCAAGCGCTGGTCCGCCTGGGCCGGCCCGCGGGCGTGGTGATCGGCGTGCTGCACAAGGCAATCGATCTCAATCCGGTCGACGTGCGGTACCGCGTGCTCTTGGCGACGCAGTTGGTGCGGGCCGGCCAGATGCAGACGGCCTACTCGTGCGTGGCGGACCTCGCGCCCGAGGCGTTTGCCGAACTCACCTGCGCCTGCTGCGCGTGGAAGCTGCTCCGGTTGTGCGTGACATTCGGCGACGCGCAGCGCGCAGCCATTTTCGGAGCCCAACTTGCGCACCTGTCCGTCGCGGCGAAGAAGGCGGGCCAGGCCGTGGAGGAAGAACAATGACCGAGACGACGATTCCACGGCCGGATAGCGCCGAACGTCCGGCGGAGCCGCGCCGGATCGAGTCCGAGGCGCTGTTTCAAGGCGCGCGCGTCGTGGTGATCACGCACGCGGGCGAGGCGTATCGGTTGATGGTGACGAAGAACAATCGGCTGATCTTGCAGAAATGAGATCGACGAGAAATCCTCCGCTCCCCTCTTGTTGATGGAGAGGGGTTGGGGGAGAGGTGAAGCGGGGGGGTACAAGGATAGCCACTGCGCCGATTTGCGTGGCGGCGGCTTGATGGGAATCGCGCGATTCCGCCGCGCGTGTACCCGCTGCTTCCCCTCTCCCCAGCCCTCTCCGCCGAGGAGAGGGAGCCGGAGGATTTCAGATGTTTACTTCCCCGACGGCTCAAGCACTTCCAGCTTCAAGTTCCGGAAGCGCACCTCCATCTCTCCGCCGGAGTGAATCTGCAGCGCGAGCACGCCGCGGCGGGCGCCTTGGTCGTCGTCGAGGTCGACGCACAGCTCGCCGTTGAGCCACGTGCGGATCTTGCCGCCGACGGCTTCGATCACATAGTGGTTCCAGTCGCCTTCGTGGACGTGCTGGTCGCCCGGCTTGTCCCACAGCAGGGCCCGGCCGTTCTCTTCGTACAGCTTGCCCCACCAGCCGGCGCCGATGTCGGCCTGGTAGCCTCGCATCTCGCCGTGCTCGATGGGTTCGCTGCGGAACTGCACGCCGCTGTTGCCGGCATTGGGCGACAGCTTCACGTCCATCGACAAGCGAAAGTCCTCGACCGCCATGTCGCTCACC
This sequence comes from uncultured Planctomycetaceae bacterium, assembly GCA_964430075.1. Classification (GTDB taxonomy): domain Bacteria; phylum Planctomycetota; class Planctomycetia; order Pirellulales; family Lacipirellulaceae; genus Lacipirellula. The sequence goes on from CAYSFP010000187.1 coordinate 5,169, forward strand.
AGGAACGTGTTGTGGTCGAGCCCTGGACTGCGGCCCACGATGTCGCCGTTCTCGACCGTCCAGTACTCCATCTCGCCGCTCCAGCCCGTGAGGTCGCGGCCGTTGAACAGCGCGGCCCCGTTATCGAGCCGAGCCAATAGCGGCGTCTGCGCGTCCCCCCGCAAATACGCGAACAGCGACACCGTTTCCTCGGGCGTGAACTGCTTGAGCTGATCCTCGGGCATGATCGAGATCTCGCTCAGCTCGCGGCCGTCCTCCTCGATGTCCGCCAGCGGCAGCACGATCGTCTCGGTCGCCGTCTTGATCGTCAGGGCATGCTCGTCCTCGCCGGCCAGCACGCCCGAGATCACCCGGCCGTCGACCGTGAGCACCACCTGCGTCATGTACTCCTTAGCGATCACGGCGCTGGGGTCGACGATATTCGAGAGCAGATAGTCCAGATCGCGGCGATTCGAGCCGGTGAGGTCCGGTCCCACGGCGCCGCCGGCGCCGTACAGCGTGTGGCACTGCTGGCACGTGCGAACGAACACGGCGCGGCCGAGTTGGGCGTCCGGCTCGACCGGCGGGTTGGCCACCAGCTCCTTGTACTCGGCGATGAGCTTGGCCTTGTCCTCGGGCGTGGTGCGCACCTGGCCCCACGTGGCGGCGAGCAACTCGTCGAGCTTGGGTTCGTTGAGATGTTTGAGCTGCTGCACCAGGTCGGCTGGCAGGTCGGCCACCGGAATCTGGCCGGCGGCGATTGCCTCGAGCAGCGGCAGGGCGAACGCCGTGCGGGCACACAGCGTGGCGAGCGCCGTGCGGCGCTGCTCGGGCGTGAGGCTCGCGTAGCGCTCCAGCAGACGGGACGGCGTGGCGGGATCATCGAAGTTGGCGAGCGCCGTCAGGGCGGTCTCGCACATCGCGGGCTCGTCGAGCAGCTTGAACAACAGCGGCGGCAGTTGCGCATCGCGCGCGGCCACCAGCGAGCCGAGCGCGTCCAGCCGCAGATCGACCGACGCGTCCGCCGCGGCGACCTTGTCGCGCAGCCACTGGAGTGCCGCGGGATCGCCGAACGTCAGCCCGAGGGCCACGGTGCTGGCGACGATTTCTTCGTTGTCGCTGGCGAGCAGCTTTTCCGCCGTGGCCGCCCAGTTGGCCGGCATGGCGACGCTGCGCTGCCCTTCGAGGCCCTGGCGGATGCTCTGCAGGATTGCGAGCTGCTGGCTCGCCCCTTCAACATGGCCCGCGACGTCCACCAGCGCGGCCAGCGCCTGCGGCGTGCCGACCGCAGCGATGCGCCGGACAAGGAATTCGCTCACTACCGGCATCGTCTTGCTGCACGAGACGGCCAGCGCGGCCGCCTGCTGCGGGTCGGCCGCGGCGAGCGGCTCGGCCGCGTACCAGTACATCAGCGGCAGATTGTGGTCGTCCGCATCTTCGCCGTGGGCGACGAGCGCCGAGACCAGGCCCCAGCGCTGCTCGACTGGGACGTGCTGGGCGACCGACGCGATCGACAGCCGGACCACGGGCGACGAATCGCTCTTGGCCATGTTTTCGAGCGCGGCAACGAGCTCCGCGGGAAGCGACTCTTCGTCGCGACCTTCGTCGAATACCAGCCGCACGCACCACGAGCGAATGTGCTCGCTCGAGTCGCGGGCCAGTTCGATAATCAGGCCGTGGTCGATGCCGCCGGTGACATGCAAAGCCCACATGGCTCGCAGGCGCTGCGGGGCGTTCTCCCCGTCGGTCGCGATTTCCACGAGGCGATCGCGCGCCGCTTCATCGAGATCGCCGGCCGCGGCCCGCTCTTGCAGGAGGCGCCGCGCATGGCGGACGAAGTACTCGTTGCGGTGCAGCGCCAGCTCCGCGAGCTCGACGTCGTTCAGCTTGGCGAGATCCTTCGCGGGGCCTTTCGCCTCGCCGTAGCTCACCTTGTAAACGCGCCCGTTGGTCCGGTCGTGCCCTTCGACGTTGTTGTGATGGCACGCGTTCATGTCGTACCAATCGATGACGTACACGTTGCCGTCCGGCGCCGTTTGGAAATACAGCATCTGCGAGGCGAGGTCGCCGGTGAGCAGGAAGTCCTGCCCGTGGCTGCCGACGTAGCCCGAGCCGCGGGGGGTGAGGATGTCGGTGTTCACGCGCTGGCCGTGAATGTTGTTCATGAAGATGCGGCCGCGGTACTCCTCGGGCCAGGCATCGCCCTGGTAGATCATCGCGCCCGCGTGGGCGTGGCCGCCGCCGGCCGAGTCGGACTTGAGATTGCCCGCGTGCGGATTGGAGCCGAGATAGTGGCGGTGGTCGGCGATCGTCTGGATGTCGGCGTAGGTGTAGGGGTTGAAGTGCGAGCCGGCCTGCCGGTTGTAGCGGGCGCCCGGAATGATGTGGAACAAGTGCGGAATGACGCACGCCGTGCAGAACGCGTGGCCGTGCTGATCGAAGTCGACGCCCCAGGGATTGCTCGTCCCCTCGGCGAAGATGTCGAACTTGTGCCGCGTGGGATGGTAGCGCCAGATGGCCGCATTCAACCGCGTGCGTTCCTTGTCGCTCGCCCCCGGCTTGCCGACGTTCGAGTGCGTGAACACGCCGTGGCAGCCGTAGAGCCAGCCGTCCGGCCCCCAGGTGAACGCGTTGAGCGTTTCATGCGTGTCCTGGTAGGCCCAGCCGTCGAGCAGGACTTGCGGTTCGCCGTCCGGCACGTCGTCGCCATCGGCGTCGGGAATGAACATCAGGTACGGCGCGGCGCCGACCCAGACGCCGCCGAAGCCGACCTCCAGGCCGCTCACCAGGTTCAGCCCTTCGGCGAACACCTTGCGGGAATCGAACTTGCCGTCGTTGTCGGTGTCCTCGAACACGAGGATGCGGTCGCGGCCCTCGCCCTCGGGGGCGCGCGTCGGGTACTCGTACGCTTCGGCCACCCACACGCGGCCGCGATCGTCCAGGGCCATCGCGATCGGCTGCTTCACGTCCGGCTCGTGGGCGAACGCGGTGACGCTGAAGCCCTTGGGCAGTTGCATCGCCTTGACCGAGCCCGCGGCATTCAGCCCGGCGTGCGGGTACTCGTCCGCCTTGAACACGCGCGGCTTGAGCTCGTCGACCCGCGGCTCCTCGTCGTGGAAGCGGAAGTGATCGAAATTGACGTGGCCCCAGCCGGTGCTCGAGGCGTCGACGATCCGCAGGAAGATCTTCTCGCCGAGGAGCTCTTTCAGATCGACCGCCGCAGGCCGCATTTCCTCGTGGCTGTAGCCGGCGGAGCGGAAGATCACCTCGCCGGTGCCCGCGCGCACGATCTCGACGCGCGTCGCCCCGCTCGAGCCGCCGCCGACCAGGAAGCTCGCCCAGGGGTGCGTCACCTCGAACGCCACGGAGGTGAGCTTGCCCTGCGGCTCGTCGCCGCCGCGCTCGAACGTGCCGATCCAGTAGCTGCCCTTGTGGCCGCTGATCATGTCGTTGCGGCGCCACTGGACCGCGTCGTCCTGAATCGGCTGGCCGGCGAAGGCTTCGCCCTCGGCAGTCCAGTCGCGAAGCGTGCCCGTTTCAAAGTCGAGGTTGAGCGCCCGGCCGTCGGCGTCGGTCGCCAGGTACTCGCCTCCCTCGCCGACGGCCGGCCTGGCGGCGGCCAGCTCGGCGCGGGTCTTGGGCTGGGCGTCCTCGTATTCCTCCTCGCTGACTTCACGGGTGAGATGCGTCAGCGCGAACACGCCGCGCTTGCTGCCCACCACGACGTCGGGCCACTCGTCGTTGTTCAGGTTGCCGACGAACACCTGCGTGCCGACGCCCGAGTCGTTGTCGATTTCGTGCGGCACGAAGTGGGCCGTGCCATCCTTGCGGACGGTCTGATACCAATGGACGAACGATGGTTCGAGCGCGCCGGGGTCATGCTCGCTGTGCGCCCAGTAGCGCTTGCCCGTGACGAAGTCCATCACGCCGTCGCGGTCCATGTCCACCAGCGCTGCCGCGTGCATGCCGGCGATCACCAGGCCGTAGTCGTTCTCCTCGGGCGTCTGGCCCATGATCTTGTGCTCGCGGAACGTGATCTCGCCATCTTCTTTCACGTGCTCGAACCACGACAGGCCGTAGGCATGGGCGGCTTTGCTCGAGACGACGTCGTTGTCGCCGTCGCCGTCGAAGTCGGCGACCAGCATCTGGGCGCCGCCGGCCTCGGAGAACGGAAACTCATGGAACTCCCACGGCGCGCCCTCCGCGACCGACTCCGGCTGCTCCCACCACCCTTCCTTGAGCAGCACGTCCGGCCGCCCGTCGCCGGTGATGTCGCCCACGCCCAGGCCGTGGGTGAACCGCTGGTAGCCGCGGTCGGGCGAGATCGGCTGGAACCGCCAGGGGCGCGTGGGGTTCTTGGGATCCCACTCGGCGTAGCCGAGCATGCCGCCGTTGTTGCAGACCAGCTCAGGCCGTTCGTCGCCAACGACGTTGGCGAACTCGGGCGATTCGTTGTCGACGACCGCCAGAGCAAGATGCCGCGGCCAGTGCCCGGCCTTGCCCTGCGGGTTCTCGTACCAGAACGCCTCGGCGCCGGGGAAGCCGACGGTCAAGAGGTCGTCCCAGCCGTCGCCGTTGAAGTCGTAGGTGAAGCTGAAGAAATGGTCGGAGTAGCCGTTGATGTCGAATTCCTGCGGCGGGCGATACTCGATGCGCTCCTCAAAGTCCGGACCGAGGTACCAGTACGGGCCGGCGTTGATGTCCGGCGTGCCGTCGTGGTTGGCGTCGCCGATTGTCGCGCCTTCGCTGAAGAACTTTTCGCTGAGGATCTGCTTCTCGAAGGCGTGCAGCAGCTTAGGCTCGGCGGCGCGGGCCGGGGCGTTGGTGAAGAGAAGGACGGCGATGAGGGAGACGCGTTTCACTGTTGTTGTCCTCTAATCGAAATCCTCTGCTCCCCTCTCCTCGACGGAGAGGGGCGGGGGGAGAGGTGATGCGGCGGGTACACGGCCCGGTGATTTGTCTGGTTGCGCGTGTACCTGCTTCTTCCCCTCTCCCCAACCCTCTCCTCCAGGGAGAGGGGGCCGGAGGTTTATTGTGTGTGTTTCAGTCCTGATTCACTTCTGCAGCGTGAAATCCGGCAGGCGCTGGATTTCGCCGCCGCGCTCGGCCGACTCGTGGGCCACGATGCCCACGCACGTCCAATTCGCACTGGTCACCGCGTTCGGCCAGGGATCGCGATCGTCGGCCAGCGCGCGGATGAACTCGTTGACCAAATGCGGGTGCGAGCCGCCGTGGCCCGAGCCCTGCAGGAACGACAGGTGTTCGGCGTCCTGAATCGAGCGGGTGAACACGCGGATCGGCTCCGGCAGCAGGTGCGCGAAGTCGGTCACCTCGATCTTCTCGGCGATCTCCGGCTCGGGCCGCTTGGCCGTGTGCAGGATGTGCGGCTCGCCCTCGACCAGCGACCACTCGAACGACTTCTTCGTGCCGTACACGTCGAAGCTCTCGCGGTACTGGCGGGCCGTGTCGTAGAGGAACCGCCAGATGTGGGCGGCGACGTCGCTGCGGGCGATCTTGATGTGGCACGACTCGACGGCGAAACGGTTGCCCGACTTCTCGCGA